>DAOSYC010000062.1:6614-15377 GCA_035380905.1 Spirochaetota bacterium
TCAGGCTGCATAATAGACAACATACCATTTTTTTTCGCATATATAAAGCGGGGCATGAAAGCCCCGCTTTTTTTATTATGTGCTTACAAAAAGCATCCGATAATAGTAGAAGATCACTATAATTAAACCGGTCTGGAATATAAATAATGAAACGTGTTCTATGTTGTATACTACTATCATGTACGGTTTTTGCGTATACTCCTGTTGCCGCACAAAACTATGTGCGGAATGCTGTCGTAATTGATACACCCACAGCATATACAATATCCAGGGGAAGTTACCAGGTTTCCATCCTGGGGTACGATAACGGCGGATTGGAGTTTAAAACATTTATCGGATTACATGACAATCTATATCTCGGGATTTCCTTTGATGTCCAGAGCGCTATCGGAAAGGATGATGCTGAACCGAATGTACCTGGGGTGATTGCAAAATTAAAAATAACCGACGGATGGGAAATGTTTCCAATATCCATCGCGTTCGGGTATGATTCGTTCTATATCGGGCAGCAGGGGAAGGTGTATAATAACAATACAAATGAAGACGACGATGTCGAGTATGACGAAAATGAATTGAACAGAATGATTTACGGTCCATACTTTGTTATAACAAAACCAATATATCTTTTCGGTGATGAACAGCATGTAAATTTTGGAATGCGTGTACCGACACAGCCTAATTATGTGCCTGAAGATACTTCATATTTCCTGTCCCTTGATGTGCCCCTTGGTCAGTATTTTGTATTCAAGACGGAAACAGAACGAATATATTATGATTTTTCCCGCGGAAGGGAGTGGCTGTATAATGTCGGTTTACGATATCAGTATCTCAATAATTTTGGAATTGAATTTGATATACTCTTCCAGAGAGAAGAACGGGCACACCGAATAATAAGAATTGAATATCGTGATGTTTTTTAGTCTATGCAAATAATTTGATGTAATAACGACTGCAGTGATGCATGATCAGAAGTGCTGGTGAAACCGGATGTTTTATAACACCCGGTTTTTGTATTATATAAACCTTCCTTCTGCATATTTTCGTCAGAATTTATCCAATGAGACAGAATGCATTTCCACGTGAAACATATAACATTGAAGAAAAAATGTCGTCTTAATTTGAATTATAATATAAATATATAAAAATAATACATATACACTATTTTATGATATTACTGTATCGTGGTGGTTCTATTATGACTGGTAAAAATATTAAATTACATGTTTATGGTTGACAAATTATATTCATTGCAATAAAGTTGGTTGATCGTCCAATCAATAATGGAGAACAGTATGGATGTCATAGAAACAAACGTTGATACCGCTTCGGATACTTATAAAAAGAACTATGAATCTATGATGGGCCTTGTGAAAGAACTTCGGGCTGAATTAAAAAAGGCACGGGAGGACCGGTCTGAAAAAGCACGAAAACGGATCGAAGAAGTTGGAAAACTACCGGTACAGAAACGGCTGGATCTGCTGCTTGATAAAAATACCCCTTTTCTTGAAATTGGTGCCCTTGCCGCAAAGGATATGTACGACGGTAAGGTATATGGTGCCGGCTCTATTTCGGGAATAGGCATTGTTGAAGGCAGAGAGGTATTCATTCACGCAAATGATCCAATGATAAAGGGAGGAACAATTTATCCGTTAGGGGTAAAGAAGTCCCTGCGGTGCCAGCGGATCGTCATGGAAAACAGGCTCCCGATGATTTATCTGATTGATTCCGGCGGGGCGTTTCTTCCCCTCCAGTCTGAAATTTTTCCTGATTCCGATGACGGAGGACGGGTTTTCTATAACCAGGCACTAATATCAAAAATGGGTATTCCCCAGATCGCTTCTGTCATGGGCCTGTGCACTGCGGGGGGGGCATATATTCCGGCGATGTCCGATGATGTTGTCCATGTGAAAGGAACCGGAGCGATCTTTCTTGGAGGGCCGCCCCTTGTCCTTGCCGCTACGGGAGAAGAGGTTACCGCTGACGAACTGGGAGGGGCGGAAGTTCATTGCATGGAATCAGGTGTTTCTGATTATTACGCTGAAGATGATGCCCATGCCATTGAAATTGTGCGCAGCATAGTAAAGAACCTGCCGGAAAATAACAAATACTCCCTGTCGATGAAAGACCCTGATCCGCCTTTATACAGTCAGGATGAAATATACGGTATTGTAAGCAGGGACCTGAAAACTCCATACGATGTCAGGGAGGTGATCGCACGGATTGTTGATAGAAGTGAGTTTCTTGAATTTAAGGAGCATTACGGACCTACGCTGGTGTGCGGATGGGCATATATTCACGGGTATCCTGTGGGGATTCTCGGTAATAACGGAATTCTTTTTTCCAACAGTTCATTGAAGGCGACACAGTTTATTCAGCTTTGCGACAAAAGGAAAATTCCTCTCGTGTTTCTGCAGAATATCAATGGATATATAATCGGCCGTGAGTACGAGCGCATTGGTATTACGAAAGATGGGCATAAAATGGTCAACGCTGTGTCCACTGCTACGGTGCCGAAATTTACAGTTATTATCGGCGCTTCCTTTGGTGCGGGAAATTACGGCATGTGCGGAAGGGCCTACTCCCCGAGGTTTCTCTGGAATTGGCCCAATGCTGAAATCGGCGTTATGGGGGGAGAGCAGGCTGCGGATGTGCTTATCACCGTCAAGAATGACCAGAATAAGCGCCTGGGGCTTCCGCCGCTGTCAGAGGAGGAGGTTCTGGCGATCAAAAGCCCCATTGTGGCGGCAGCAAAGAAGGAAGGCAACGCGTATTACAGTACCGCGAATTTATGGGACGATGGAATTATCGATCCCGTATCAACCCGTGACGTTCTTGGTCTTTCAATTTCTGCGTCCCTCAATGCGCCAATTCGTGATGATGTGCAGGGATATGGAATATTCAGGATGTGATGTGCATACAGGAGCAGGGGTGCATTATGTTTAAAAAAATACTCATAGCAAACAGGGGCGAAATTGCTGTACGTATAATGAGGACCTGCCGTGAGATGGGTATAGGGACCGTGGCGGTATATTCTGATGTTGACCGCGGGTCGCTTCATGTCCTGAGCGCCGATCAGGCAGTCCCTCTTGGGGATCCGGAACCTTACAGGAGTTATCTTGATATTAATAAAATAATAAAAGCTGCGCAGGATTCCGGTGCTGAGGCAATTCATCCGGGGTATGGGTTTCTTGCTGAAAATGCCTTGTTTGCTGAACAGTGTGCATCTGCGGGTCTTACATTTATCGGTCCTCCTCCTCAGGCGATCAGAGACCTCGGCGATAAAATAACTGCACGGAGAATAATGACTGACGGAGGTGTACCAGTCATTCCCGGGATATCAGAGAGTATTGAAGATATTGCAGCAGTCACGGCGGATGCTGAAAAGATCGGATATCCTGTGCTCGTAAAAGCCGCCGCGGGAGGCGGCGGAAAAGGGATGCGGGTTGTACATAATCCATCCGACCTTCCCGATGCCTGTGCGTCATCCTCCCGTGAAGCGGAAGGAGCATTCGGGAACGGGACTATTTTTATCGAAAAATATCTGAATCCTTCACGGCATGTGGAATTTCAGATACTTGCGGATTCCTTCGGGAATGTTATCCACCTGAACGAACGTGAATGTTCAATTCAACGCCGGCACCAGAAAATCATTGAGGAATCACCTTCGCCGGTAATGACTCCGGAGCTCCGTAAAAAAATGGGTGAAGCCGCGGTAGCAGCCGCGAAAGCTTCGGGATATGTCAATGCGGGGACAGTGGAGTTCATTGTCGACAGTAACAGTAATTTCTACTTTCTCGAAGTTAACACACGTCTTCAGGTGGAGCACCCGGTTACAGAAATGACTACAGGGATTGATCTTGTGCGGCACCAGATAGAAATTGCAGCCGGTAAAAGACTTTCACTTTCACAGGACGATATATCGGCACAAGGACATTCCATTGAGTGCAGGATATACGCTGAGGACCCTGAAAAGGGGTTTTTCCCTTCTCCGGGAACGATTCATTACATGAAGGAACCTTCAGGGCCGGGAATAAGAAATGACTGCGGTGTCTATTCAGGATATACGGTACCTGTTGAATATGATCCCATTGTATCAAAACTTGTCGTTCATGCGGAAACAAGAGGTGATGCGGTAACACGGATGATCCGGGCTTTAAAGGAGTATATCATACTTGGAATTACAACGCCAATACCGTTCCTCATTGATGTGCTGAAATCGGAGCCTTTCAGGAATGGAGAAACATATACCGATTGCATTGATACTCATTTCAGCAAATGGGTAATGGATCGGAGCAACATACAGGCGGCACGTATTGCGTATATTGCTGACGAACTTCTTCCGAAGGAGAAGAAGGCGTATTCTTTCACGAAAGTGATGAATAGTACAGGACCCTGGCAGACCCTTGGAAACTGGCGGATATAGAAGAATATACCTGGAGTCTGCAATTTATATAAATGCCGGAAGGTAGTATGAACTATCAGCTTAAAATTGATGATTCAGTAATGTCTCTTGATGTGCATCCGGATGATAATGGAGCTGCCGATATACTATCGGACGGAATGGAAACACATGTGCTCTACAACCGTGTTTCAGACAATCAGATTTACATGTCCTGTAACGGTGAAAGCTGCAATGCGTTTATTCACAGCAGTAAC
This sequence comes from Spirochaetota bacterium, assembly GCA_035380905.1. Lineage (GTDB taxonomy): Bacteria > Spirochaetota > UBA4802 > UBA4802 > JAGODF01 > JAKQCH01. Next base: position 11,271 of record DAOSYC010000062.1, read on the forward strand.
GGCTGTAAAACAATAATTATCGATGGCGTTCCGTATACTGTGGAGGACGTTGATGCGATACGCAGTAATTCAGGAAGGAAGAAAGGGGTGGGTAATGTTCCCCGGGAGGTCACGCCTCCTATGCCGTCGGTTGTGGTAAAGGTGCTCATCCATACCGGCGATGCTGTTACGAAAGGTCAGGGGCTAGTGGTAGTATCCGCGATGAAGATGGAAACAACACTCAATGCGCCCTATGATGGTGTGGTAACAGGTATTCATGCCGTGGAGGGGGGCAAGGTCATGCCCGGCGATATTCTTGTGGATATTCAACAAAATAACGACACCGGCAACGCGTGAATGGAGGGATGATGGAAGAGGCACATATAGTATATAATATTGAAAATAATACCGCATATATAACAATAAACCGTGAGAAGCAGAGGAACGCGATTACACCTGCAGGGATTGCGCTGTTTCATGAATTTCTTGAAGAAGCTGAAAACAATCCTGATGTCAGGGTGGTTGTGGTAACCGGTTCAGGAGACCGTGCGTTCTGTACCGGGGCACAGCTTGGAGATACCATGTCAGGGGACGGCGGAGATGTTTTCGTGGAATATGCGCGGCTGCTTCACAGGCTGTATTCATTTCCAAAACCCACAGTCGCAAAGGTAAAGGGGTACTGTCTTGCCGGAGGCATGGGTTTCATGCTTGCGTGCGATATCGTTGTCGCCGGTGATACCGCGCAGTTCGGTACGCCGGAAGTGAATGTGGGGCTGTGGCCCATGATGATAGGGGCCCTGATATTCCGCAATGTTCCCAGGAAAAGGGCAATGGAGATGATATTGCTCGGTGAGCGAATTCAGGCTGATGCCGCAAAGGAGATGGGGCTCGTTACAAAAGTAGTCCCCGCTGATGCCGTCGACAGTGAGACAGCTACAGTATGCTCAAAACTCGCGGCGAAAAGCCCTGTCGGAATACGGATAGGGAAAACCGCTTTTAATGCAGTCGAAACCATGAGCATTGATGATGCACTCATGTTTCTTTCCGGAAAACTTGCGGAAGTCGCAGGCACAGAGGATGCCCGGGAAGGTATAACTGCATTTATGGAAAAACGTGAACCTCTGTTTACAGGGAAATAAAATATGTAAAACAGGTATAATGATATGGCTGATATCGGCACACACGGGAAAGAGAAGGTAATTATCGCGAACTGCAGCGGATTTTTCGGAGACAGGTTTTCCGCGGCGGAGGAAATGGTGCAGGGGGGGGCGATAGATTTTCTCACGGGAGATTATCTCGCCGAACTCACCATGGCAATTCTATTCCGCCTGAAAAGCAAGGACCCCTCGAAAGGGTATGTGCCGACTTTTCTGAAGCAGATGGAAAAGGTAATGGGGGAATGTCTCGATAAAAATATCCGTGTTGTGTCGAACGCGGGAGGCCTTAATCCGAAGGCCCTGGCGGATGAATTGAATACGGTTGCCGCCGCTCTCGGGCTCAATCCGAAAATCGCCTACATAGAAGGTGATGACTTACTGCCCCGACTTAAAGACCTTCAGGATACGGGAGAATCATTTCAACACCTTGATAAAGGCATTGCACTGAAAGAAGCGAATGCATTTTCAATATCGGCGAACGCGTATCTCGGATGCCGTGGAATAGTGAAGGCCCTTGAAGAAGGGGCGGATATTGTCGTTGGAGGAAGAATCGCGGATGCTGCAGTTGTTGCCGGTCCCGCTGCCTGGAAATTCGGATGGAAGTGTGATGATTTTGACCGGCTAGCGGGAGCAGTAACCGCGGGACATATTATTGAATGCGGTGCACAGGCAACGGGGGGAAATTATTCCTTCTTCGAGGAGGTGACTACATTCCGTAATGTGGGTTTTCCCATCGCGGAAATATACGATGACGGATCGTTTGTTATTACGAAACATCCCGGCACAGGCGGCCTTGTATCGGTGGATACCGTGAAGGCACAGCTCATGTATGAAGTAAGGGGGCCGGAGTATCTTACTCCCGATGTTACGGCGAGGTTTGATACAATTCACATAATTCAGGAATCTCCTGACAGGGTGTATGTTAATGGCATGAAAGGCACACCTCCGCCGGAAACGACAAAGGTATGCATAAACAACTTCGGCGGCTACAAAAACACCATGACCGTGATTCTTACAGGTCTCGATATCGACAAAAAAGCCCGTATCGTTGAAGATACACTCTTTGAAAGCCTTGGAGGAAAGGACAGGTTTGCTGTCGTTGATGTACAGCTTCTCCGCTATGACAGGGAAAATCCATCCTCGAATGATGATGCCTTCGGGTTTCTCAGAATTTCACTCATGGACCCTGACCAGAAAAAGGTCGGGCGGCTCTTTTCATCGAAAGTAGTCGAGCTCGCACTCGCGAGTATACCGGGCTTCACGCTTACCGCACCCCCGTCAGATGCGGCGCCTGCAATTATTCACTGGCCGGCGCTTGTATCGAATACACATATACAGCAACATGTCGTTGCCGGTGACAATACCAGTATTATTGAATGTACAGTGTATACCGGCAAGAATAATGAACCGGATATTCCTGATTTTACTATTCCTCCTGTTCCCGGGGGGAAAATGGTTACTGTTCCCCTCGGGCGCGCTTTTGCTTCACGATCCGGTGATAAGGGGGGAAACGCGAATCTCGGGGTATGGGCGAAAAATCTGGAGGGATATTCTTTTCTTCGTGATTATCTGACCGTGAAAAAACTCAAGGACCTGCTGCCTGATGTGTACAGCTGTGAAATAGAGCGGTATGAGTTCCCGAACCTGAATGCAATTAATTTTTACATAAAGGGCATTCTTGGAGATGGAGTTGCGGCATCATTGAGAAGCGACCCTCAGGCGAAGACCCTTGGGGAATATTTAAGGTCCAAAATTGATGCCATTCCGGAATCGATCTTATGGAACAAGGCGGTGTAACAGGGAGGAAGTGATGGAATTCGGATTTTCAGAAGAGCAGATGATGTTCCGCGATACCGTGTACCGGTATGCAAAAAATGAAATTGCGGACCTCTGTGAAGAGGCTGATCTTAAATCAGAGTTTTCACGGGAGATATGGAATAAACTGGGAGCACTGGGACTGCTCGGATTGCCGTTCCCGGAAGAGTACGGAGGGCAGGGCGCAGATGTGGTAACGTGCTGTCTTTCAAGTGAGGCGCTTTCCCACGCAGGTGTTGACGGAGGTCACATGCTTGCTCTGGGGGCACACACATACCTGTGCGGCGACACAATCTTTAAACATGGAACAGAGGAACAGAAAAGAAAGTATGTGCCGAAACTCGCATCCGGAGAATGGATAGGATGCATGGGCCTTACAGAACCGGAAGCCGGTTCAGACGCCGCATCACTGCAGACCACAGCAGTGAAAAAAAACGGGCGCTGGATATTGAATGGAACAAAAACTTTTATCACCAATGCCCCTGTTGCTGATGTTGCTGTTATATATGCGACCGTTGACAAAAAACTAAAACATTCAGGTATTACCGCATTCATCGTAGAGCGTTCTTTCAAAGGGTTTTCTACGGGAAAACCGTTTCATAAAATGTGTGTCCGTGCCTCGGCGACATCAGAGGTGTTTCTTGAGGACTGCGAAGTGCCTGAAGAAAATATACTCGGTGAGGAGGGGAAAGGTTTCGCGATGACCCATCAGACACTCGAGTGGGACAGGAGCGCGCTTTTGGCGCCGGTTGTGGGAGGATTGATGTATCTTCTTGAAGAATGCGCGAAATATGCGAACCAGCGTATTCAGTTCGGGAAACCGATACGGGAGTTTCAGGCGGTGCAGCATAAGATTGCCGATATCAAAATCATCCTTGAAGCATGCAGACTTGCGGTATACCGGGTAGCGGCATTAAAAGACGCAGGGCATTCGATTAACCATCTGCAGGCGTCAATCGCGAAAGCCTTTACGGGAGACTGGGGACTGAAAGCTTTTTCAGAAGCGGTACAGGTGTTCGGCGGATACGGGCTCATGCATGAATACCCTGTGGAATGGTTTTTCCGTGACGCGAAACTCGCGCAGATAGGGGGCGGCACATCTGAAATACAGAAAATGATAATATCCCGCTTAATGAGTTTTTAACCGGCCAGGAGG
>DAOSYC010000062.1:15477-17658 GCA_035380905.1 Spirochaetota bacterium
GCAAAGGCATGTGCCGCAACATATATATCGGCGATAACGAGTTCTGTATATTTCGGGTATATCCTGAATACATTCGGAACAGAAGAACAGAAGAAAAAATACCTGCCGGAAATTATTTCAGGAAAAAAAATCGGCACCCTGGCGGTTACCGAATATGAATCCGGAAGTGATGATAATGAGATGAAAACAACTGCATTTTTCAAGGGTAGCGCATGGGTCGTGAGCGGGATGAAGCCCTATGTGACAAATGCACCTGCAGCAGATTATTTTCTCGTAGCTGCGGCCAGCGAATCTGAAAGCGAATATTCCGGCGGTATCACTATTTTTATCGTTGCACGAGGTACTTCAGGTTGTATTGACGGTGAACCTGTTGAGACAATGGGCCTCCGCGGATCATCTGCTGGTGAAATAATCCTGAACAAGTGTTCACTGCGGAATAATGCCGTTATAGGTTCTCCGGGAGAAGGTGCTGAAATCCTTGCGTATATAAAAAATTTCCGCGCACTGTGTACCGCAACCTGTTCACTCGGCATTGCCGCCGCCGCAATGGATTCTTCAAATACCTATTCAAAAGAACGGAAGTCTTCGGGACGATATTTAAACCGCTATCAGGAAATTGCCTTCAAACTGGCTGATATGATGATTGAGACAGATATCTCACGGCTGCTCCTGTATAAGGCCGCCTGGGAGCTTGATAACGGCTCAGATGACGCTGCATCAGCAGTGTCATGTGCAAAAATATTTGCTACTGAGGCTGCGTCACGTATCACCGGGTGGGGAGTACAGATTTTCGGAGGTAAAGGATATCTCAAAGGAACAGATGTTGAACGGTTTTATCGTGATGCGAAATTTGGTGAAATAGCCGGCGGGACCTCTGAACTCCAGCGGATTGCCATTGCTGGTGAGATATTAGACCGCTACTGCAATTAATACTGATAATCAGCAAAATATTTCTTGCAAAAGATTTTTCTCCTTAACAGTAGTCATTTACGCTGAATCCATATTATCTACATGAGTAATCGTATACTGTTACCAGAAGAGTATAGTGTAATTATTGATAACACGATATATTTTAAAAAGCATCGGACCGGAACATGAGTGTGAAAACAAAAAATGATATTGTCGATAAACGCCGTGAACAGTTGCGGGAAGCCGCATACCGTGTTGTAAGCACAAAGGGGTACACAACATTCACAATTCGGGATATCGCGAAAGAGGCAAATCTGTCAACCGGACTTGTACATTACTATTTCAAAAACAAAGAGGACCTTCTTCTGAGCCTCCTTTCAGAAATGAATAAAACCCTCAAAAAAAACACCGTCGAAGTTCTGAGCAGAATAGAGAACCCTTTGGAAAAATTAAAAACATTCATGCGCCTTGCGTTTGATCAGGTTTCAAATGAAAAAGAATACTATTATGTAATTATTGATTTCTGGGCACAGGCAAACAGAAACGAAAGGATGCGGAAGGCGAACATAAGGCTTTTCGACAGCTATCATGAAATGCTCACAAAAATCCTTGAGGAAGGAATTGAACGAAATGAGTTCACAGTTCCGGATATGAAGTACACGGTAACAGTTATAATTTCGCTTATGCAGGGATTTATCACTCATTATATTATTGATAATAATGCGTTTGATTATAGTAAGTATACCGGCAAAGTCATAGATGACATTGTTACAATGGTGAACGGCAGGGTGTTGTAAAATCAGGAGAAACCCGCACACACACAGCTGCGACTATGGGGGCGATATAGCTCTGTTGAAAGAGGATATTGTCCGTTTCGCCCGTGAAAAGCTGTCACCCTTTAAGGTGCCGAAGTATATTGAATGCCGGGATGAGCCTCCCCTCACCAGTGTCTGGAAACCCGACAAAAAACAATTGCGTAAAGAGCAGCAGCAGATATAAATAGTATATATCATACTGCAATCGCATGAAACAAACAATGCTTCATTCATGGAATGTAACACCGGCAGAGGCACTGCAGATTCAAAAGGAACTCTCACGCAGGGTAGTTATTGAGGGAGGTCCCGGGAACATTTCTGTCATAGCAGGGGTCGACTGCGCCTTTTCCCGGGACGATAATACCGGCTACTGCGCAATAATACTTTTCTCATTTCCTGACCTGACCATAATAGAGGAGCAGTATCACCACGGCGATATTCCGTTCCCCTATGTGCC
>DAOSYC010000062.1:17758-19052 GCA_035380905.1 Spirochaetota bacterium
AAATACAGAATACCGGTTCCAACGAGGATCGCGGACATAAAAGTGGGTGAATATAAGCGGAGTCTGATATCAAACATAGATTAACAGGAGTGATGATTCATGTACATATATTAAATAATTGAATGCCTGCTTTCGGGACTTCTGAAACGGTATATTCAGAGGCGAAAGCGGAACTCATGTCCCGGCGGGCTGACCAGTTCTGAAGCGTTGAGAGATCAACAGGTGATTGAAATAGTTTTACATAATTTTTAATAAAATTCTAAAATTTTATTTGTTAGCTGTTGACGATTACAGATGCTTTGTATAAATTAAATTTAAATAAGATTTTTCAATATTGTGATTATGAATATGTGAATTTTGTGTACAGGGAATTAATATGAGCAGGAAAACAGGTGCAGTGAAGATGAATGAAGAACGTGCATATATTGCTGATTCAAAAGAAAATATTGTACTGAGTGAATCACCGTTTACTTCATCGTGCAGAGAAGAGTTAAAACAAACCCAGAAACATGAAATGATCTGCAAGATAAGTCAGATACTGGGGCCTTGTCCATCAAATTTCAGCAAAGCTGAAATGATTTTTGATGCAATAAAATTTGATATCGCACAATATGTTATTCACCATGAATATAACGCTCCATGCGGTGTAAGTGCGGATTTATTGTTATGGCTTGACAGCAAACTTGACCCCGGTAAAGCTGAATGTGTAACAAGCTTTTTCAATAAATATATTAAATAGAAATTGGAAAAAAGAAAAATACTTCTTCACACCTGTTGTGCTCCCTGCATAGGATATGTATATCAGTTGCTTGACAATGAGTATTCAGTTGTTTCCTACTTCTACAATCCAAACATAACTCCCGTCAGTGAATATAAAAAGAGGCTTCTGGAACTGCAGCGGTTTGCTTCTACAAAAGGTTTTCCGGTTATTGAAGGGCCGGGAGATACAAAGAATTGGACACAGCAGGTAAAAAAGTTCCGTTTTGAGGGCGAAAAGTCTGTACGCTGCCGTGAGTGCTTCAGGATACGTCTGGAAGAAACTTTCAGAGAGGCACAAAGACAGCACATTGGAGTTGTCGCAACAGTCTTATCCATTAGTCCCCATAAAGATTCCTCCATGATCAATGAAATAGGAAATGACCTTTCGGAACGATATGGAATAATGTTCCTGGAAGCTGATTTTAAAAAGAAGGACGGTTTTAAGAAATCGTTGGAGATATCCCGGGAATATGGTTTTTACCGGCAGAGTTATTGCGGCTGTGTATATTCACGTCATGAAATGTACCGCTCACGA
>DAOSYC010000063.1:0-17334 GCA_035380905.1 Spirochaetota bacterium
CCTTCCTTCAGGAACGGCAGCTCACCAGTGAATCCATTCGTGATATCAGCCGGACTCACGGGAAAGACCTTTCGCGGGCGTTTTCCGGAGAGGCGGTTGTACATAATGTCTCCCGTGACTTCAGGATACCGGTTATGGCTGTCAGCGTCCCCTATGAACGGGACAACAACCGCAATGTCAGGTCAATACTTGTGACATATCTCAAACTTGACCGCGTAATATCGTCCTTCAGCTTTTCAGGGATAACTGAAGCATTTATGGTAAACGACAGAGGTGTGATAATTGCCCATCCGGACAATACCATGGTCATGGCCCACAGGAACCTTATGAATCTGCCCATAGTGAAAATGATGATGACCAGCCGGATCAACAACGGCCAGAGCAGGTATACCGACGAAAACGATGTCGCCTTTCTGGGGTCATTCAAAAAAATCGGTTTTGCCGGCACCGGCGTTATCGCCACGGTCCGGGAAGAGCTCGCGTTTCAGGAAGTATTTAATATTCAGAAACGGAATATATTTATTGTCATCATTGTTCTAAACATATCAATTCTTATTGTGTATTTCTTCGGTAAAAGCCTTACGACACCGATCCTCCGCCTCTTCGGCGCAACAAAAAAGATCGAAGAGGGACACTTCAATGTTGATATTGTCCCCACCACGCGGGACGAAATCGGCGACCTTACCCGTTCATTTATCGCGATGGGAAAGGGCCTTGAGGAACGGGAGAAAATGAAGGACGCCTTCGGAAAATTCGTCAATAAGGAAATAGCTGAAATGGTCCTCAGGGATGAAATCCGGCTCGGTGGTGAACGTAAAATGGCTGCTGTCTTCTTTTCTGACATCAGGTCCTTCACCGCCATCTCCGAGAAACTTGAACCGGAAGAGGTTGTGGAATTCCTCAATCATTACATGACCAGGATGGTAAACTGCGTCAACAAAACCCATGGCGTTGTTGACAAGTTCATCGGTGACGCCATCATGGCGCTATGGGGAACACCGGTTTCCCGGGGCAATGACGTTGAAAACGCCCTCAACGGCGCCCTTATGATGCGCCGCGAACTTCTTGACTTCAACAGCGACCGGGGAGGGGACAGAAAGCCTGTTATCAAAATCGGCTGCGGCATAAACTACGGCCCGGTACTTGCGGGACAGATCGGTTCCGAGGACCGGATGGAATATACCGTTATCGGCGATACCGTGAATCTCGCGTCCAGGATCGAAGCGCTGAACAAGCCCTTCGGCACCGACATCCTCATTACGGAAGATTCTTATCAGACAATTAAAGATATTTTTCTTGTTGAGCCCATGGAGAAAATCAAGGTAAAGGGGAAGGAAGCGCCGCAGCAGATTTACTGTGTACTGCGCAGAAAGGACGATCCTTCAGGGCCATCCACAGTTGCTGAACTGAAAAAGCTCATAGGAACTGAAGATGTTTCCTATGAAAGCGGACAATCAGACCTCGATGAAGAAGAAAAGAAATATGAGATTATTGAAAGCTGACATACTGGTCCTTTCCATAAGCGCCGTTATCATTACGACCTTTTCTTTTCTCCTGTATCTTGACCTGACAAAAAGAATTGAATTCGGCGAGACGCAGAGTGTGGGAAATATCATTTTCAAACGCAAGGTTGCCCAGCGTAAATACAACCGTCAGGTAATATGGGAGGAGGTGGAACAAAACCAGACCCTCTACAACCGCGACTCCATACGGACAGCGGACAATTCCGACGCGGTAATTAAACTGAAAGACGGCACCCGCATCGAATTAGGTGAAAACAGTATGATCCTCCTTTCTCTCAGCAGTGATGCTATCAACATCAATTTTGCCCACGGTACGATATACGCGAAACGCGACACTGTCGGGAAAGAAGACCTTAAAAAACTGACAATAAAAAGCAATGATACCAGCGTCTCCATTGATACCAGTAACATAAAAGTATCTGAATCATCCGGAAAGGATATTCAGGTCATCGTATCAAAGGGTACCGCGAATATTAAAACAGGAAACAATGAACGTGTCGTAACCAACCGTGAAAAAGCAACCATACGCTCCGCCACAGGTGAGATGACTGTGGAGAAAGTAATATACCGGCTTATCCGTCCCCATCCCAATGAATTCGCGGGCATTTCCGGAACCGTTTCGCAGGTTGGCTTCACCTGGGACCAGAATAATTACCGGGGAATATCACGGTGTGAACTTTCACGTGACAGCAGCTTTGCCGGAATTCTGAACTATTCCGATACATCCGGCAGTTCAGCATCCTTTTCTCTTTCACCCGGTGAATATTACTGGCGTGTACGTGCGATGAACGGGCAGGGGGAATCTTCAGTGAGTGAAACCCGGCGTTTCACCGTTCTGCAGGTACGTCCTGTATCGTTACGCGCGCCGGAACCTGAAACCACGATATCGTATTTAAAGGAACCTCCCCTTGTCCAGTTCCATTGGAGAAAGAATTCCATCGCGTCATCATATATCATTGAAGTCGCCCGGACCAGGGACATGAAAAATCCTGTTAAATCCGTTGATAGTCTTGATTCCATGATAGGCATTGCCATTGACCAGCCTGGAACCTACTACTGGCGGGTCACCCCGAAAAGTGATATCATATCCATTACTGATCGCTGGTCAAGCCCCGTTTCGTCATTTACTGTAACCAAACAGACACGGTATAGCGCTCCGGTCCTCCATGTACCTGAAAACAATGAGAAAATCAGCACACTTGAGCTTGCCCACCGGAAACTTATTTTCAACTGGGAGGCGAATCCGGAAATACGATCGTTCCGCATCCGTATCGCCGCAGACAGGGAATTCTCAAAGCAGCTCATAACAAAGGATATTGACACGAATTATCACGCGATCAGCTCCTCCCTCAATCCCGGCACCTGGTACTGGCGTGTCGCCGCTCTCAATAGGGGTATTCCGGTATCAGATTATTCGACATCAGGTAGTTTCATTATTACCGGTAAAGAATCTATTGAACTGCGAACACCTTCAGACAACGCAACACTGTATCAGAAAAAAGATACGGATCAGTCCGGCGTTTCATTCTCGTGGAAGCGGATATCAATTCCAGGAAGCTATAAACTCGAAATTTCAAAAAACCGTCAATTCAATCAGGTATACCGTGAATATTCCGTGCAGGGTTATTCCATACAACCTGACGATATCGCTCCCGGAACAATGTACTGGCGTGTACGATTTATTGGTGAGAAGTCCGGGAAGGAACTTACCCGCAGCGATGTCCGGTCATTTACATTAGAGGCTCCGCTAAAGACACCGGAACTCATTTCCCCGGTACATACAGCGCTTGATATGAAACTGCATTCTTCAATTCCATTCCAATGGAGAAAAATCAGGGGGGCGACATCCTATGAAATTACACTCTTTGCCGTACGAAGGGGCACACGGCACCTTGTGTTCAGCGAACGTACTGCCAATGAACAGTACAGGTTTTCAAGACTGAAGCTCCTGGACCGTGGAGAATATGTGTGGACACTGAAGGCCCTCCGCACTGAAGCAGGAGGCGGGAAAACTGTTCAGGAGAGCGGCATATCACGGGGTATGTTCACCATAAAACTTAATGTACCGTACAAAAAACCGAAAATACTGTCACCTGAAACTCAATACATACAGACACAATGAAACGGATTCTAATTACATGCATGCTCTTTGCCATCTGCATCCAGGCTGTCGGGCAGAATCAATCATCCGGTACTTCTGAAGAAAGTTCCAGAGGGTCTTTATTTCTGCAATGGGAACGTGTTGAAGAAGCAAAGGGGTACAAGGTCCAGATTGTCGATAAAAACGGCCGTGAGGTTTTTGATAAAATCACCGGCAGTGAATCAATCAAATTTATGCTTCCCAATGGTAATTACAAATTCCGGGTCGGTGTACTTAATATTTTCAGCAAGGTTGAGCTGTGGACAGACTGGTCCCCGTTAACGGTGAAAAACCCTGTACAGCCTGAATTTGAATCATTAAGCATAACCCGTGGATACCGCGGCATGGAGATACATGATATACAGCTGCAGGGAAAAAATCTCCAGAAAGAAGGGAAGGTTTTTCTTACAAAAGACAGCGCCGTCCTTACACCGGAAAACCTGCGCCGCATTTCAGAAAATTCTGTAACCTTCAATCTTGACCTTCGGAATATTCCTCCGGGAGAGTATAACCTTGTTCTGGAGAATCCGGGAGGCGCCCGTACCGTATCGAGAGGCATTTTCACTGTAGTAGAGCCGCAGCCGCCGATATTCGAATCAATGCTGGGAAGGGCCGGTGATATTGGATCAACGGTAGAAGATATTATCGTAAAGGGAAATAACTTTAAGAAGGGCGCCAGAATTTTCCTGAAAAACAATGAGGGTACTATTCCCGGTGAGAATATTATTTATGAATCAGAACAAATTGTGCATTTCGACGTAAAGCTCAAAGATGTCAGGGAGGGTACGTATGACCTTGTTATAGAAAATCCTGATACCCTGCGGCTGGTTCAAAAAGAAGTTTTTACCGTAAACCCGACACTGTCCCATGTGCTGAAAAAAGCAGTACGAAATGACTATCCCGAGCGTACCTGGAAAGTACGGGGTAATGCGGGATACCAGACTATCAGATCAAATTTGAAAACATTTTTTAAAGACAGTTTTTTCAGCTATAATCTGGTGGCAGGATCAGGTTTCAGTAATTTCAATTTTTTAAAAAATATTCCCGTAGTTAACAGCGGCGGATGTGAAGCGGAACTCATGCATTCGGTATTCGAGGGGAAAACCTTTGCCCTTATCTCCGAATCGGATCTTACCATTACTTCCGCGGGGTTAAACCTTTATTATGCACCCCGCATAAATTTTGCGATACGTCCGGTACTACGAATTGGTGGCGGTTTATCACGGTCAGTAATACGAATTGAAACGTCAACCAGCACAAAAGAAACACAATCCCGCGACCCGTATTATAAAGCTGGGTTTTCCCTGGAATACCGTTTCACTGATTCATGGTTTTGTGAAGCAGGTGCAGATTACATGGTTGTTCAATATCTCGATGAACAGTTTGAATCACTTCGTTATTTTATCGGAATAGGTTATATGTTCTGATATCCTTTCATAAAGAAATTTTCTTATGAGACATAATATATATTATCGGAAGTAGCTGTAATACGTGACATTTTATGCTGAAGTATTCATACATATAATTATCATAAAAATTGTACTATTAGATACCATATTATTGACAAAAGCGTATTACATCATACGCTATGACCGTGGTTGCGGAACATGTCCCGAGTGGCGGCAACTGAATTCCCGGGTTAACGTTGATATGGCAGATTATATAATTGTTCTTGCTGTTGCAATAATGGTGTTTTCCATCGCATCGATTTTTATCTTTGCCCGTGGAAAGTTTGTTGAAGAAGACGGCAAACCGGTGGATACACACTCAGCGAAGAATGAAAACGCCTCTGACAACATACCGGAGCCTGATGATCCGGCCGATGATTCAATAACCGGCGAATCCGGGAAACCCTCTGACAGTACTCCACATAATACTTGAAACCATTCAGAATGTACGGCAGTATGCTGCCTGTTATTTTCACTATACAAAAACTGTGGTTAGTCGGTGAGATTAATTATCTGGCGTGCACGCTGATGATACGGATCAACCTTCAGGGCCTTTTCCGCATAAAACCTCGCCTTTACACTATTATTGTGTTTGCGGTATAATTCCGCAAGGGCCACATAGGCATCGGTATTCATCGCGTCAAGTTCAATGACCTTCAGAAACTGGTTTTTCGCTTTTACATCGTCAGCATCAGGATTTTTATAATAAAACATGCCCAGATATAGATTCACTTCTCTGGAATCAGGATAAAGCTCCAGCGCCTCACCTGCATACCGTATACCATCATCGATATATCGTTTCCTGAGAGTCGAAGGAGCAGAATACTCATACACCTGGCGATACCGTGTTTCAACCAGGCTCTTCAGCAGAGTGTATTTATCCTCTCGGTCATACAACCTGTTTATCCGCTGATATGCCTCTGAAAATTCCTTGAATGCATACGGTATCATATTGTCTTTAAGATACACAAGTCCAAGAGCAAGATGCGCTTCCGGGTTTCCCCTGTCATGCTGAATCGCTTTTTTATAGTGCTCTATCGCCCTCCCGGGATCCCCGTTCTGTTCAAAATATCTCCCCCTGGCAGTATATATGAATGCATATTGGGAATATTCCTCCTCTGCCCGTCGAACAACATTATCACCAATATTGACCGCTTTGTAGTTGCCGTACCCCACCAGCATGGGACCAAAACTGTAGCTTTGAAACACAACCTTAACGTTAATGCGGCCCACAACAAGGTTTCTTTTATTTACAACAAATAGTTCATCCCCTTCTTTAATTCCTTCCCGTTTATATAGTCGCACAGTTATTTTTGATCTGTCCTGGGCAACCCTGAACAATTCTTTTTTATGAGCATCTTCCCGTGAGCCGATCGATATAACCTTACCCATCATCACGGCACTCCAGCCCTTACTGCTCCCTTCGCTGTAAAACACCTGTGTTTTTCTGTTGCCGCCTTCAAAGTGAAGATTAACTGCAAATACATGTTCTGCAGAACCGGCAACGCAAAGGCATGCAATTATTATATGGAAACAGAATACCCGGATACCCATTTATCGTAAAAACCTCCGGGGGTTGAGCGGTGTCAAATGTTTACGGATTTCGTAATGAAGATGAGGCCCTGTAACAAATCCGGTCATTCCGGAAAGGGCGATTTTATCACCCCGCGTTACTGTATCATTTTCACTAACCAGGTTCTTTTTGTTGTGCGCGTACACAGTAATATACCCGTCGGAATGTTTTACGATAATCATGTTGCCGTATGTATCCTTCCATCCGCTGAATATAACTTTCCCATCGGCAGATGCGGATACAGCTGTTCCCTCCGGCACACCGATGTCAATTCCGGAATGGAAACTTTTTCTTCTCGTAAGAGGATTTGTCCTGCTTCCAAAGGCGGAGGTAATTCTTCCCCTCAGGGGCCATGAAAACGAACGTCTCGCGCTAACCGCAGCATTTCTTCCCGTCCCTGTGCGCGCTTTTCGGGCAGCAGCTACTTGTACCTTCTTATGTACAACGGTATTATTTTTGCTATTACGCTGACGCACCGGCTCGTGATGTTCCACGCGTGAGGGAACAGAAGGCGTTGCTATCCTCCCGTCAGGAATAAAAATCCTGTTCCCTGCTATCAGTCTGGAGTCGTTAATATTATTGTGGTCTTTTATTATGTTCAGTCCGACACGGTAGGTGTGAGCAATTTCAGAAAGTGTATCCCCTTTCTTTACCTGATGATAGGTTCCCCTTTTATTAGGTACCTTGATCCGGTTTCCCGGCCTCAGCATGTCCGGCCTTGTAATATTATTTACTGTTATAATCAGCCTGTGATCAGTATCAAACCGCTGCGCTATCTCCCAGAGGTTGTCACCTCGCCTGATTGTATACTCTGTTATATGCCATCTGCTGTCTTTACGTTTTAATGATTTCAACGCATCAGCTGAATGCTGTATCCCCGGTTCAGATTTTCGAACGACTCCTTCCTGCCCCTTATGTGACGGCGACACCGACTTTTCCGGATCTGAAATGAAAGAATTATCAATGATTATTTTTCCCTGTGGCTCATGATCCCCGGAGGCCGTTACAGGTTCAGCGTCATGACGGATCCCCTCAATTATAATAAGGTTCTCAACCCGTTCAAAATCCGCGTTCACAGTTTCAGAAACATTACTCCCTGTGGCAGCAATTGACGTATCAAAAATCCAGCAGAGTACCAATACGACTACCACACCCGCTGCAGTTAATAATAATAACCGTTTCATGTTACTAAAATCGGTATTATTTCATGTTTCCTTTAATACAGTTTCGATGCACGTTATTTTTTATGCGACATAATACAAACAGCAATCCCGCCCTGACATGTGAACCGTTTTCCATCAATCCGCGTATAAATGTGAATTGGCCCGAATAGACTCTTCATGCCTGAGCTGCCGCAGTTTCTCATCATCATGGAGCATTGATACAGCTTTTTTCAGTTCATTCATACCGTCGCCGGTCAACGCAGATCCTGTAAGGGCCCCCGGATAGCGGTGTATAACGGCTTCTATCTGATCAGCGTGCTGCAGCACATCGCTTTTATTGAAGAAAAGGATTGAAGGTTTATTAAGGCATCCCAGAGAATGCAGCTCCTTTTCCACCGTGTCGATATCAGTGCCGATGTGACGGGAATGTATATCAACCACATGAATAATAAAATGTGCATTTGATATTTCCTCGAGAGTCGACTTGAATGATTCAACCAGATTTGCCGGGAGGTTCCGGATAAAACCGACTGTGTCGGTGAGCAGAACCCTCCGTGTTTCATCAAGATACACGGACCGGGTATATGCGTCCAGGGTTGCAAACAGCCTGTTTTCAACGAAAAGGTCGTCTTTCGCGAGATTGTTCAACAACGTGGATTTTCCTGCATTGGTGTACCCGACGATAGCCCCCCGAATCTCTCCCTCCCGTGACCTCCTGGTCAGGCTCCGGTGCTTTGAAATCTTCTTTAGCTTACCGTTAAGGGTGTTTATTTTGCGCTGTATATGCCGGCGGTCCGTTTCAAGCATTTTTTCCCCGGGCCCCCTTGTTCCTATACCACCGCCAAGCCTTGAAAGAGCTTCTCCGAGACCTTTCAGCCTTGGCAGCAGATATTTCAACTGTGCAAGCTCAACCTGAATTTTCGATTCCGCGCTTTTTGCACGCTTGGCAAAAATATCAAGTATTACTTCCGTCCGTCCGATCACCCTGCACTTCAGAAAATCCTCAAGGTTACGGATCTGCGCCGGGCGTATCATATTGAGATCAAACACCACAAGCTTCACTGAATTTTCCGCGATAAACTTTTTCAGGGTTTCAAGGTGCCCTTTCCCGATTATTGTCGACGCATCAATTGCGTTCCTGCGGACAATCGTCCGGTCAACGACTATACCCCCTGCGGTTAGCACAAGAAATGAAAGCTCACGAAGTGAATCCTCGGTATCAGCGATATCATGATCGGCCATCCTGACACCAATCAGGTATGCCCTCTCGTCCATTACCGGCAGTATTCTATTTACTGATGCATCCATTGAACTCCACCCTGCATCCCTCGGAAATTTGATTCTTTTCAAACCACCCCTTGTTTACTTCAATCGCATACCGTGCAGGGAGCAGCGAGGGATATGTTATGCTTATATCAAGGGGTTTCATATTGTATATCTCATTGATTACACCATGTGAGGCAACATATGCAATACTTAAAGGAATGTAGGTATTCTTCATCCAGAATGTTAACGGCTTTTCATCCTGAAACACAAAAATCATTCCATAATTTTTTTTCATATTTTTTCGGTACATCAATCCCCGCTGCCTTGCGGCATCAGTATTTGCAATTTCAACATGCAACGGCACACGCAGGTTGTTATTATTTCGAAAGTATATAGTGCATTCGGTATTTTGCGCCGTTGACCTGCACTCTGTATTAAATGTAAGTGATACAAGCGCCAAAAGCAGAAAAAAATATACTCGTCGTTTCATTATCTCCTCAGCATTTACTCCATGAATGACAAAAGGAGAGCGTTCACGCTCTCCTTAAAGTCAAATTCATTAAAATATCATCAATTCTATTACAGGAATCAATTACGTTCATCAATGCAGTTCAATAATTCCCGCTCTCATTGTAATTCCTTATAATAGCACCCGAACACAATCGGGCCTTTCTCTGACTACATACCAAGACTTCTTTTCACGCTCGAAACCAGATTATCCGGATCAACGGGTTTCTGGAAAACACCGTTAAAACCAAGTTTATCGATTTCGATATTTGCAGCTGTAGCAGATCCGATACTGCTAAGAAGATAGACTGGAAGCTTCTGATCACTTTCCCGTATCTCATGAGCCACTTTGCTGCCTGCATCAATGCTTTCCATCATCATGTCAACAAGCACGAGATCCGGATTCACTTTTTTAACAAGCTCCAGCCCTTCTTTGCCGGTTAACGCTGTTTCAACCTTGAATCCGTTACTTGACAGAATAGCCTTCACAGAATCAAGGATATCAGGATCGTCATCGATAACTAAAATGATTTTTTCATCTGCCATACTGTATCTACCTCTTTATATTACATTTTTTTCAGGAAGCTGCTCACTATACCGACATGAACCATAGCCTCTTGAAATGTTTCCGCCAACCCACTTCAATAACCCTGAGAAACTGCACATGAAAACCTTTCTTTCATCACGCTAATTTTAAATCAAGAATAAAAATCACGATATCAAAAATCTAACAACAAAAAATAATATAATCTTCATGCTCCATACATATAAGAATTATAGTTTCAATTAATCTGAAAAACTATATTTTTTTATCAAAAAAAACTATTATCATCACACATCAATTCACGGGCCCGTGTTACTCCTCACCTTTCATCCTGGACAATATCGTCCGCACAAACATCGTCATCCGCGTCAACACGAGTGAACTGATAACAATATCCAGCATTTTGGGAATATCCAAACCCGTTCTCACGAATATTCTCAGGTCCTGAACTTTGAAACACAGGAAAAATGCAACAAGCAATATTATGATATCCCGTGTCGACTCAACCGCCCTGTTCGTGCTCATTCCGCGTAGTGCAGAAACAGAGAATACTGCCATTACGGCAGCCTCAAGTATTATTGATATTATAAATATATTGATAAGGTTCTGTAATAAAATATCTCCATTCATCGTAACACCTCATTGCAATTATTGATATAACCGTATACTCCTGCACTATTATTGCTCATACACTGCAGCCCTATGTTACATTGAAAAAACATCATATCCGGGCAAATGT
The DNA here is from genome assembly GCA_035380905.1 of Spirochaetota bacterium. Taxonomy (GTDB): domain Bacteria; phylum Spirochaetota; class UBA4802; order UBA4802; family JAGODF01; genus JAKQCH01. Next base: position 10,904 of record DAOSYC010000063.1, read on the forward strand.
CAATTACTTTACCATGTTATTAAAAAGAAAAAAGAGAACCACGTAATAAGGCCGCCTGTTTCCAGACGGCCTTATTATGCAGCATAGCAATATTTTTCAGTTATTATTTTACCCGTACAAATTTCTGCAGATTTGAAAATGTGCCATACAATAAAGTATTGTCATCAAGGAACACATACTTGAATTTGCATTGAGTATTATTATAGTCCATATAAAGAAAATCATCTTTTATCCGGTAAAGAGAAGACTTCTTTCCAATGCGATACATACCCTCTTTCCCGAATGTGATATTTTCAACATTGACAGAAACTTTTTTATAGCATACCCCTGAAGAAGCACACTGTGTTCCGACAAGAGCCCATTCTCCCACTAACAACTTCTTCGCTTTTTTTTCAACAGCTTTCAGTTTTACATCATGTCCGGAATCGTACTTGCATGACGCTGAAAACGAAGAAATCATAAGGACAGATATAATAAAAATAACAATTCTTGTAAACGGCTTCATTACCTGCAATCCTTAATATGGATTTTCTTATTGGTTTGACTGCTGTTTCGTGTATATTTTTTTTCCATCTTCCGAATATAATTTACCTTCTTTCAGGGTAAACACTCGCGGCGCCAGGTCTCTGTTTTTAAGAGTGATTACCTGATCTTCTACAGTATAATCAAATGTATATACACTGGGTGGTAGTCCGGGATTTGAAAAAGTACCTCGTGCAGTTGAGCTGTCAATAAACTCAATTTTATCAGTACCCTTAAATGTTTCCTGATACTCCTTGTAATCATATTTACTCACCCACACAGAACCTGCAAACTGATTACTACAGGAAAAAATACCTACTGATAGCACCAGTACAATTAGCATGCTTATTTTTTTACTCATTCGAACCTCCGTATTATTAATATACAACAAATTCAACGTAATTAAACAGAATGTACCTTCATTAATTATGTGAGACCCCATGATGGATTTCTCCGATGTCGCATTGAATCCATCAAGCTGTCGAGTACACAATAATAACAGGTTTTAGTCAATAATTTTATTATAATAGTTACTGTACAGTCGTCCCGGAAGAGTGATCAGCGGAAATATTAAGATTTTTTGCTTTCTCAATAAACTCATTTACGATTTCAACCATAAGATTTGTTCTTCTCAGTATCTCTTTATCACTGAGTTTTTGTACCCCTGTCTTTCCCCCGCTGTGCTTTGCTACCAGAAAGAAAAAGACCGCTTCATTATCAAGCTTCAGTTCTTTCTTCGCATAAATAAAATCCTCACATACCTTTACCTTGTCAGGATTAAACGCTTTCTGCTCATTCCGTCTTGATGATCTTTTCATATTATACTCCCCCGTACGCCACCCGGGAATATCCTGCCGCAATTTCTTATCTAATGATTCCAGTTGTCATATTATAAAAAACAATACTGTTCACAATATATACCATATATTATTGGTCAATACTATTTTGGTAAAATATTTCTTTGATTTGAAATGGTAACCGCACAGGATCCGAATTATCATTATAGTTATATCATACATGATTATGTAATATTTAATATTATATATTCCTTATGATAGAAAAATTATTATTTGACCTCTAAAAGTGAACAAGTATACATTGGCAGACAAAAGTGTTTCGGGGGCAGCATGGCACGAATAAAAAAGTTTAAAAGTCCATTCAGTGAAGAATACAACTGGCAGATGGCCTGTGAGGATGGTATTATCGTAAACCTTACAGACTACAAGGACAGACACTCTTTTAAAGTGCAGTCAAGTATTATATTCCCGGTTGCAATTACCCGTGAAGCATGGGATAAATATATACGCCCCAGTGAAGAAACAAGAAGAATTAATACCATCAATTATATACTTGAAGCCGTAAGTTATCATCTTGGTCAGGATAATGTCCGCGGAGAACTGATCACGCGGATTGATATGAAAAAGATGAAAATAAAGACTACCAAACTGTATGTTAATACTATTCCCGGCGGATTTAAATACCCCAATGTAATAATAATAATGCTCCCCGAAGAGTCCTGATCAATTCTTTCATCATAATGCTATAATTCAATATACATGTACTTCATCAATATCTGCATGGTATTCGCATATACCTCCATGAACATCTGCTGAATTTTTTTCCATACACCAATACAGTTACTTTATCACCGTACGTTTTGACATAGTTTTATATAAAATATCAATGTTTTCAACAAATGTAATCGTATTAATAGTATATCCAACAGGAGAACTATATGAATACGTTGAACAGGGAGCAAAGAAAGGCCGTGGAATCCGACAATACTGTTGTGTGTGTAATTGCCGGAGCAGGTACCGGAAAAACGAAAACATTGATCCAAAAAGTTAATTCTCTTATACATGAAAAAAAAATCCCGGATCATCAGATACTTGTTCTTACATTCAGCAGAAAAGCCGCCGAGGAGATAATGGAGCGAATTTCGCATCAATCCAGCAATATTGAATGCAATATTACTTCAGGAACATTTCATTCATTCAGCCTCCGTTTACTTCGGACCTATTGCCATGACCAGATGCTTCAGCTTGGTTTCACCGCTTTTCCCGGCATTATCTCTGATGATTTGAAAACTGAGTACATCCGCTCGGAAATCAGAAAGTACAAGGAACGTTTTTGCGGCTTGCCGGTTTCAATGATTGAAAGCATGTTATTCTCAGAGAAACGTCTAAGCGCGCATATAAACAGGAAATTACAAAATGCGGGCATCAGCAAGGCTCTTTCCATCATACGGGAAAATTATTCCGATTACAAAAAAGATAATAATCTAATTGATTATGAAGACATGATCATGTTTGCAAATATTATTCTTGAGCAATACGCTGAAATTCGAAACATCCTGCATGCAACATATAAATATATTCTTATCGATGAATTCCAGGACACGTCTGAGAATAACATGCGCCTGATAAAAAATATTATGCCCTCAACCGGATCCAGCCTGTTTGTAGTCGGGGATGACTGGCAATCAATTTACGCGTTCCGCAATGCACAGGTGGATTACATCATTAACCTGAAAAAGTATTTTCACGGTGCTTCAACAATTACACTTCACCGGAATTACAGATCACGGCAGGAGATCGTTTCATTATCAAATAAATTTATCAAACATAACAGGATCCGCACCAGTAAAAGTCTAACATCCGTTAAGGGTCACGGCGGAATTATTAAATCGTACTCCTGTTCCACAAGGGAAACCGAATGTCAAATTATTTCTGAAATTGTAAATAATTACGCTGACGATAATACTGCAATACTGTACAGAAACAACTGGCAGGGACATTATCTTGCGGATTATATTTCAAAACATTCAGGGGAAGACACTGCCCGTAAATTATCTTTCATGACAATTCATGCCTCGAAGGGACTGGAGTTTAATACTGTCATCATTACAGGAATTTCTGATAAAATATTTCCTGATCCATCGTCGGACATAGAGGAGGAAAGAAGACTCTTATATGTTGCCCTGACCAGAGCCAGAGAATCATTACATATTATTCATTTTTTACATAAAGACAACAGGGTCTCAAAATTTGCAAAGGAACTCCGCATAACACGATAATGTTATGTCACTTATTTTTAAATTTTTAAAATTTACCATTGACATTTACGCAACAGTATATCAGTTTGTATTAATTGTAATATTATATACATTACAGAAATAATACATGTTAACTTATTACTCTCTACTTTCAAAAGGAGAAATTTTATGGATAAGTTCATTTCGGATTTGGTTCTTGAATACCATGTAGCGTTTCATCATGCTTTTTGGATTGCAGGGATTATTTTAAGCTGGGTTGCACTAAGCGGCGCGATTCGCTTCAGCATTGCGATATACCGCAGGAAGAAAGGGATCTACACTCCCGCAGCAAGTCAAATGGAAGATCATTAAGACTATTGTAATAAATAATCACTCAAAAAACCCTGTATACTGTACAGGGTTTTTTATTGTATTTCCCCTGTCCCCTTCATCAGTATCCCCGGAACAACAGCATAGCGTCGCCGTATGAGAAAAAACGGTATTTCATATCTACAGCTTCGCGGTATGCACTCATGACGGTATCATATCCTCCAAAGGCAGCAACAAGCATAAGTAATGTTGATAACGGTGTATGAAAATTAGTTATTAACGCATCAATAGAATGAAACGAATATGGGGGATATATAAAAATATCAGTTGATCCGCTGCCATCGACATTTCTGCCATCACGAAATGTTGCCTCAAGAACCCTTACCGAGGTTGTTCCCACTGCAACAATACGCTTTCCGGATGACCGTACCCTGTTTATTTTTTCCGCACTTTCAGGTGACAGATAATAATCCTCCCTATGCATTCTATGATCCTGAAGAACATCAGTTCGAACCGGCTGAAACGTTCCCCAGGAAACATTGAGTGTTACCGGAGCTGTATCAACCCCCCTTTCTTTAAGCGTATGGAGAAGATCCTCGGTAAAGTGTAGGCCTGCGGTAGGAGCAGCAACCGCGATACCCTCCCGGGCATATACTGTCTGATACCGCACAGTGTCATCTTCTGTAACATCACGCCTGATATACGGCGGAAGCGGGATGTGACCAATCGCTGAAAGGACCTGATCAGTTAATTCGATGTGTGTTTCTATTTCAAGATAATCATCAACCCGGTCAACGATTGTAATTTCAAATGAACTGTCAGATGACGCCTTCAGGGTTTCACCAATTCTCAGCCGTGCAGTCCTGTTACTCAGTACCAGCCATCGTGTTTCACTTTTTTTCTGTGTAAGAATTATCTCAACGATTCCCCCTGTCTCTCGGACAAAAAATATTCTTGCGGGTATCACTTTCGCATTATTCACAACAAGGAGATCTCCCTCATGTAATAATCCCGGAAGATCGTGGAAAAATGCGTGCTGGAAGGAGGAATCATGGCGAATAACAAAAAGCTTTGAATCCTCCCGCTTTTCTAGAGGATATTGCGCGATTTGTTCATCGGGGATTTCATAATTGAAATCACTCAATCTATACATTCGGGACATTATAACCTGTTTAGGACGTGAATTAATTCGGAGTATTATTACTGTTCTGTTGCGAGCGGGACACCTGTGCCCTGTCCGCCGCAGCTTTGCCTGTGTTCATGTTGATGATATCAATACCCTTATAATAATATTTCAGAATACCTTTATACCCCACCCCTTTCTCGGCCATTCCCTTTGCGCCATACTGACACATGCCGACACCATGCCCCCATCCGTGTCCCGTAAAAGAAAGACCGTATTTCGTCTTTTTTGCTTTAAAGAAAAGGCTTTTGATTTTCCGGGGGGAAACAAGGAGGCGAAACTGGTTTCCGGTAATCTTTATTCTCCCATTATCATGACGTATAACAACAGATACGACGCGTCCATTAATTTTTTTAAATGAAACACCCTTTATAGTACGGATATCACTATACTCCTTACGCAATGCCCGCTTCATTTCGTCAACTGATAATTCCTCAGTCCATTCATATTTAGGTGATTTTTGACAAAACGGACATTGTATGCCATCAAGGTACGGCAGATCATGTCCCTCCCACACGTATTTATCATCTATTGTTTTACCACCGCAGGTTGAATGAAAATAGGAGAGGATCGGTTTATGTTGATACACGCCGATTTCACCGGATGTCGAATGAACAGCCCAGTTCGATCTTTTATCCTCAACAGCAACTCCGCGATACACCTGTGAACGTGTTGTCGCATCAAGATCGTACAGCGCATTTTTTTTCCTGCTTATATGATATAATGCGTACGTCCGTGCCGCAATTGCCTGTGCCTTCAGCGCTTCCACATTCCATGATACAGGCATCTCTGAAGGTACTACACCATATAGATACTCATCAAGTTTCAGTATATTTATCACATGCATTTTTCCGAGAACATTATGCAATTCGATAGAACCTCTATACGGAATACCATTAATTTTTAACGGCGTATTCCATGATTCTATCATAACCGGTGCATTAATTCTTTCCGTCCTGAAAATAATTTTTTTTCCGCTATTGTTGTAGGTGATCCTTCCGGTTTTTTTATCTGAGATTCTTATTTTAGAGGCTGAAGAGATAATGATATTGTCGGAGGTTTTTTTTATAAGTACCCTCACCTCCTGCGATTCAGAACTTAGCTGATGCTGGTTCCGTATCAGAAACTCCCGGGAAGGAGTACAGGAAACAAGGGCAATGATTGCAACCAGTACAACATTCCTTATTATTGGACTATTTTTTTGCAGTGATAATTCCACTCCTTTTCTACACATAACACATTTTCTTCATCCCTTTGGATGATATTTCTTGTGTATTTCCTTGAGTTTCTTTTTCGCCAGGTGTGTATATATCTGCGTTGTCGATATATCAACATGACCAAGAAGCTCCTGGACTGACCTCA
>DAOSYC010000063.1:17434-18993 GCA_035380905.1 Spirochaetota bacterium
TTGCTTATCGGAACAATCCGTTCTTTATTTCCTTTGCCTTTGACAGTAATAAATCTGTTTACAAAATCAAAATCAGTGAGGATCAGTTCAACAGCCTCTGAAATACGAAGTCCGCAGGAGTATAGTAACTCAAAAATAGTCTTATCTCTGAGCTCAAAGACTTCATCCTCCGATATTGACCCAAGCAGAGAATCAACTTCTTTTGCTGTTAAAAAATCAGGCAGTGATTTTTCAATAAGAGGAGTTTCAATTTTAACAGTCGGGTTCTCCATACTGCTGTTTGTCGTTGACATGAAATTATAGAACTGACGTATCGCGGCAAGGGACCGTGCCAGAGTTCTGGAAGAATTGTGTTTCTTGTTTTTTTCGAATTTCAAAAATTTAACAATATCTTCCTGTGTAGCCGAAAGAATATCCTTCTTGTCCCGCGACAGGAACTCACTGAATTTTTTTAGATCATACGTATACGAATAGATTGAATTCGGCGATAATCCCTTTTCTATCTGTAAAAACCTTTTAAATTTTTTTATAGCCTGAATCTCCTTCAACGCTTATCTCCTTAATCCCTCATAAAACCACTGGTATAATAGTAATGATTTTATGATGATATGACCTCTATTGTTAAAGATTTACCAGATAGAAAACAATTGGGTTAGCCGTTTATACTGCTCTCTTTTAATATCTATATCGGTATTAAAAAGATTATGTCTTTAAACTATTTTATTATTTTTAATAAAAATTACCTTAATGAAAAAATATAATAGATGGAACATTTTAGCTATCATTTATAAATTATTGCTCTCATGATACCAGTCACAGTATATTTATTGTTCAGGAGGTATTAATAAAAATTAAACAATCACAGCGTATTGCAGCCTATAGAGATGAAGCCGATACAGGATTATACCGGCTTAAAGAGTTACTGCTCCTGTACATATAGCAGTTTACTCGTAGCGAAGAGCTTCAATTGGTTTGAGGTTGGATGCCTTCCGGGCGGGATAAAAACCAAAAAATATACCCACAGCGAAAGCAAAGAAGAAAGATATTAATACTGAAAACGGGGAAAAAAGAAACGGCCATTTTACAAAATATATAATCATATAATATATGGCTAGACCGAGGGAAATACCGACAACTCCGCCGACTGAACTCAGGGTTACTGATTCTATGAGAAACTGAAGTAGAATGTCCCGCCGCTTGGCGCCTATTGCCATCCTGATTCCGATTTCCCTCGTCCGTTCACTCACCGAAACCAGCATAATATTCATAATCCCCACTCCCCCTACAAAAAGGGAAATTGAGGCAATACCGGCAAGAAGAATCGAAAGGGTATTGGAAATTTCGTTTGCGATTTTAAGTTTTTCCTTACTTGTCTTTATCTTGAAATCATTCGGGCTTCCATGGGGAATCGAATGCACACGCCTGAAATACTGCTCAACAAGTTCAACGGTCTCATCAACCATTGACTCTGTATGAGTAGCAACATATATTTCATCAAATCCTCTTCGGTTAAACAATTTAACTCCGCATGTTGTATACGGCACCACCATAAGATTATC
>DAOSYC010000064.1:0-15537 GCA_035380905.1 Spirochaetota bacterium
ATGATGATATCGACCCGGGAATATCAATCAAAAAAACATACTACACCACGCACGCCGTTAATTACCCGTTATTACATCCATCCCGGAGAGGATTTATTTATAAAAATGGTTTGACTATTTTCTACAATTATAATTATATTTGTAGCGTTAAATTAATTTTAATCATTCAATCCCGGTACTTCCAAATCCCTGAATATAAAATCAGGCTGTTTTGCTGGGCATTATGCTGCAGCATGGAATACGGGAAACAGGAAACTATTTACAATATAGATACGGCACCATACAGGTTTTTACTGTACGGCAAAGTGCCAATCATTAAAAAGGGGTGATATTGATGAAACGCAAAACAGTACTCGCACTTGTAGCAATGTTTTTTATCTTTACAACTATCTATTGCGGCGGCGGCTCTTCTGTTCGGCAGGATACCTCCGGGCCCGGCAACGATATGGTTGGTGAAGCAACAGGGATTGCCACAATCTTCGACAACGACAGGGCCCTTGCGCGGGACAGAGCAATTGATGACGCAATGAATAAGCTGGTAAAATCAAAACTCGGCACCACCGTTACCGGTCGCCAGGTAGTCCAGGATTTCGCACTTGTTGAATCTCTCGTTGAAGCAAGTTCAACAGGGATGGTGAAAAACTGGAACGTCCTGAAAGAATACCCGCAGGATAATGCATATTTTGTCACTATCCGCGGAGAAGTATTTCCCGCAGCGGTAAACGAAGCTATCGAGGCAACACTTCGTAATTACGGCCGTCCAAAGTTTATGGTACTGGTACAGGAAACGTTTGAAGGGAGAAGGAACCAGCCCGGAAACACTGTAACCGAACTTACCATGATGGAGATTATGGGAAACCACGGCTTTGAATTTGTCGACTCCCAGATGACCCAGGAACTTATGCGGAAAGAACGCAATCTTATGGGACAGGCGGTAAACGGAAGAGTCGGCGAGGATGTCCAGAACATGCTCCTCGATGACCTTGGCGCCGAGGTCATTATAATTGGTACCGCCCAGACATCAGATCAGACACGTGTAATGAGCGGATTCGCAAAAAATATGAAGTCGAAACAGGCGAACATCCGCCTCCGCGCCATTGATGTATATACCGGAAGGATACTTGCTTCCAGTGCACAGAACGCTCCCGCGGTACACATTGACGGGGAAACCGCATCGAAAGATGCAATCCAGCGGTGCCTCAGAAAAATGCTCGGAAGAGTTGACGAAGACACAAACCAGTTCGAATCAGGACCATTTCTTAACCAGATCACGAAAAAGTTTCTTCAGTCAGCGACACGCCGCATGATTACCATGACTGTTGCAGGGCTGAACTTCGCCGATGCTACAAAATTCCGCGAACAGCTTCAGGGAAGGATCCGCGGAGTCAACAAAGTATATCCACGGGGACAGCGCGGAACAGCTGCAAGTATGGAAGTCGAATTTGCAGGGAAAACCCATGACTTCGCCCAGGAGCTCAACGCGAAAGCATCGAGCATAGGGTTTGAAATTGAAATTCTCGAGCAAAAGCCTAACAAGCTCTCAATTAGAGCTTCACGGAACCAGTAACATTTAATTACACATATTTTCAAATTATTCTTGCATTCTTCACCCCTCACCCGTTAAATGCGGGATGAGGGGTTTTTATTTAATCCACCGACGACCTCCCCGTTTCAATATCACTGAACAACGACGGGAGGGTGGTAAAATTATTAATATCAAATGGAGATGAGGACAATAATGCAGGATTACACACACGCAACCGGAACAATAATAGGAAAAGACGGGTATGAGATTTTCTTCCAGAGCTGGAGCGTCAAAAAACCGGAAGGGGTTCTTGTAATAGCACACGGCCTCGGAGAACATTCCGGCCGTTATGTAAACCTTATCAACGCCCTTAAAGGAAAAGGAATCGATGTATACGCCCTTGACCATCGTGGACACGGAAAGTCAGCCGGGAAGAGGGGACATGTAAATTCTTTCAGCGAATATGTAGATGATCTGAAAATCTTTATCAATATAGTTAAAAATAATCATCCCGGTCTTCCGCTGATTCTTCTTGGTCACAGCATGGGCGGCGTAATAGCTTTCTCCTATGCGCTGTCACACCAGCAGGACCTTGATGCACTGATTCTATCATCGGCGGGCCTTATCCCTACGGTAGAACCTCCTGCGATGAAGGCAAAAATGGCTATGTTTCTGTCCAGGATACTCCCGTCGGTCGCCGTCTCAAATGAACTTGACGCGGAGCAGATATCCCATGACCGAAAAGCAATCGATGCCTATATAAATGACCCCCTTGTTCATGACCGGATAACATTTCGCTGGTTCAGTGAATTTATCGCTGAAGAACAGAAGTGCATGGATCACGCTGCTGACCTTAAAATGCCTCTCCTGGTGTTTCATGGAACGGATGATAGAATTTGTGATTTTTCGGGATCAATCCTTACTCATGAGAAGGCATCATCAAAAGACAAAACGATCCATCTCTTCGAAGGTTTATACCACGAAACAATGAATGAAGTTGAACACGAACGAGCAAAGGTCCTTGAAACAGTGAGCGCCTGGATATTGAAACATGTGAAACCCTCAAAGTCAGCAAAAACGGTATCCGGCAAAAAACCCGCACCGAAGAAATCTGCAGCGCCAAAAAAGAAAGAAAAAGCAGCCCCGAAGAAAAAGGCTGCGCCGAAAGCAAAGGCGAAAGCTAAAACGAAGAAAGAGAAGAAATAATCATTATCCGTTGATTTCTTTGGAGATTACTCTCAAAAGAAATCTTTTCAATAAGTATGAGTCATATGTAGACATATTTTGTTCATGTGAGCACGAAAAAACGCCGGGTGGGAGTACCCGGCGTTGTTTTTTTCAAATGATACTGCGATGTTGGCTCAATTACTTTAATAACTGCAAGACACCCTGTGACTTCATATTTGCCTGGGCAAGCATTGCTGTTGCAGCCTGAGTCAGGATCTGATACCGTGTGAATGATGACATCTGTTCGGCCATATCTGTATCTCTAATACGGCTTTCAGAAGCCTGGACGTTTTCATAGGCATTCAGAAGACCCTTTGCAGCATGCTCAAGCCTGTTATAATAGGCACCGAGGTCTGCTCTCTGCTTCGAAATAACACGAAGCGCCTCATCGGCAAGACCGATAACAGCATTTGCCTTTGATGGTGTTGAAAGCGAGATGAATGTTAATACTGTGGGGTTACGCAACCCGAGTGCTGCACTGGTCATTGTTTCAATGAACACGCGCTCACGCTGGTGCATATTCGGCCCCATATGAAACCACATTGAAGCTGTGGGGTTCAATCGGGCAAAGGAACCCGTGAGAAGCTTCATCTTGTTGAACTCAGCCTGTGAGGAAATTCTATCAATTTCATCTACAAGTTCAGATATTTCAACCTGAATCTGCTGTCTGTCTTCCGGTGTGTATATTCCGTTTGCAGATTGTACCGCGAGAACCCTGATTCTCTGGAGAATGTCATGGGATTCCTGAAGATATCCTTCAGCGGTTTGTATCAGAGACATACCATCCTCGGTATTCCTTTCGGCCTGCCGAAGACCCTGTATCTGAGATCTCATTTTTTCAGAAACTGCCAAACCAGAGGCATCATCACCGGCCCTGTTAATTCTTAATCCGGATGAGAGCTTCTCTATGTCCCTCGTCATGCTCCAGTCATGAAATTTTAATGTTCTATGTGCAAATATCGCACTAACATTGTGATTTATAATCATAACTTCCTCCTTGAATTTATTGCTATCGTCCCTGATAGCTAAATGATTATAATATCATCAGTAAACATTCGTCACATTTATGATATCATGTAAGCCCTATTGTTGGCATTTATTCGCTTTTAAAGGCATTTATGCCTCTTTACGTTTCTTTTTTGACCTGTTTTTATTGTTTTATTTTTTTTCCAAATAATTAAAAAAAATAACATTTTTCTATGTAGATATCTTTTCAAAGATAATCATTAGATATTATTTCGAAAAAACACTTGCCAGAATAACGCTGATCGTATTCTCAGAGAGTGTAATAACACCGGATTATTTCAAATCCGGCACATACTAACTATCAGGGCAATATACGTGGGAAAATATGGCGGCAGAGCAACACGTCTGAGAACTCCCGGTTCCGGCAGTGGATCATCCGGCGGATTCAGCATCGGTAATTCCGGTTCTTTCAGCAGAATTCGTGACATGTTTGACCGATTCGGCCTGACATCCCGGTCCGGAAGGACAATTATTGCCGGAATAATTGCAGGAATAATCATTGCCTTCATCGTTATTGTTGTCATCGATTTTTACCGGGTAAAAGGTCTCGCGAACTTTCAGCCGAATATAACCACCAAAATTTATGATAAAAACAATGTACTTGTGTCTGAACTTTTCAGGCAGAAGCGTGAAGTTGTGCCGTTTGATAAAATACCGAAACACCTTATTCACGCGTTTATCGCCATTGAAGACAATGAATTTTACGACCATTACGGCATAAACATTAAGGGAATTGTCCGCGCATTTTTTATAAATGTTTTCTCAGGCAGAATCCGTCAGGGAGGCTCGACGATAACACAGCAGCTCTCCAAAATTCTGCTCACTGAACGGGAACGAAGCATTTACAGAAAAATCAAGGAGGCATTCATTGCACTCATGATGGAGATGTCCTACTCCAAGGACCAGATCCTGTCATTTTACCTGAATCAGATATTTCTCGGCCACGGCGCATACGGCGTGGAATCAGCGTCCCGCTTTTATTTCCAGAAACATGTATGGGAGCTTGACCTGGCAGAATGCGCGCTTCTTGCTTCACTGCCTTCCGCCCCGAACAGGCTTTCACCGATTCGCCACCCCCAGCGTTCCATGGAACGTCACCGGGTGGTACTCGCACGAATGGTTGATATGGGATACATCACCATCCCCCAGGCGGAAGCTGCATATACCAGGTTCTGGCCGGAATACCTTGACCAGATCAACGACCTGCCGCCAAGCTATAACACCTGGTCTGCCCGTCTCGATAAAGCGCCATGGTTTACAGAACACATACGAAGAATCCTTGTCAAAAAATACGGAGAGGAAACTGTATATGAGAAAGGTCTCCTCGTATACACAACCCTTGATGTCAAAAAGCAGATTGCGGCACAGAAACTCATGAAAGATGCCCTCAGGCGGCAGTCATCAGTATCCGGCAGCCTGCTGTACAGGAATGAGGACTATTTCGTCGATAACTTCACCGAAACCGTTGAGATGTTTTCACTCCTCTTCGATATAACCAGATTCAGAAAATCAGGTTCACGTGAAGCCATGAAAGTAAATAATTACATTCAGGAACACACTGTCGACGAACTCGAAATTCTCAATTTTTTCTGGGGCATGAACAACGTGGGGAAACTGATTGAGGACTACCGCAAATCATTTTCCGATGAACGGGAATCCCAGACAGTGGAAGGATGCCTGATATCCATTGACCACAGAACCGGTTTCATCGAAGCAATGGTTGGAGGAAGCGAATTTTCCAGCATTAACCAGCTGAACAGGGTAATGCAGTCAAAACGGCAGCCCGGTTCCGCGATAAAACCCCTGCTGTATGCCGCAGCCATTGATGCGGGAAACTTCTCCCCCGCAAGTACAGTAATGGACTCCCCCATCGTGTACCTTGACAGTGAAGGCGGAGACTGGATCCCTGAGAATTATCACAGCCAGTATCAGGGGCTTGTACGTCTCAGGACCGCCCTTGCGTTATCCATAAATGTTGTGTCCATACGGCTGGCAGAGGCTTTGGGTATAGATACCGTTATGCAGTATTTCGCGAAACTCCTCCAGTTCGACAAGGCGGAAATGAAACAACGAATCCCGCGGAACCTTTCAATCGCGATCGGCTCCTTCGAGGTAACACCGCTTGAGCTTGCCAGGGCGTACGCTATTATTGCCAACGGCGGAAAAAATGTAATTCCCTTTTCCATACGCCAGATAAAAGACCGAGACGGGAAAGTCCTGGAAAACATTGAAGAGAAAATAAAAAAGAAGATCAGGGAGCAGGAGGAAAAAGGCACCATTCAGATCATCAAGCCCACCACCGCCCAGATTATGATAAGTATGCTGAAATCCGTAATATCGGAAGGAACAGCCGGCGCCGCAGGCATCGGCAGGCCGGTGGGAGGCAAAACCGGAACCACCAACAACTGGCGTGACGCATGGTTTGTGGGATTTACCCCGCAGCTCACAACCTGTGTGTGGATCGGCTATGATTCTCTCGGGCTTTCCCTGGGGATCGGGCAGGCCGCTGGTGGTGTTGCGGCGCCCGTCTGGGGGCAGTATATGAGGCTTGCCATGCAGGAGGAACCGGTTATGGATTTCCCCGCCTTCGGCGCCGTGGAGGAACACCGTGTATGCAGCCGGTCAGGGCTGAACCCCTCCGGAAGCTGCACACAAACATACAATGAAATCTTTCCAGCCGGAACCGTTCCAACGGAAACCTGTACCCTGTGCAGCAACTTCCAGCAGTCAGTAAACTTTTCCAGCAAAGGGCCTTCAAAGAATATTACCCGGCGGCAGCACTCTTCTGTCATGAAAAATGTCATAAAAAAAGGTAAATCCGGCTCCTCAATACTAGAACACGTCGGTGACGACCTGCTCCGGTAGCAGTATCTTTTTCTTGACCCACAGTGAAAACAGTGATTCAATATTATTGCATCACAGGTAGCTATCAAACAAACGCTGGCGATAAATCATGAAAGATACCCCTTCCGGACATACCGTGCAGGACCGGGACCCCAATGAAACACAGAAGCGGGACCACGAGAAATTCTCCCGCCTCCTTGAAAGCATGAAAGGGGACCTGCGCAAAAGATCTGAAAAAATTGCGGTATCTGAACTTGAAAAAATATTATCTGATTTTGAAGATTTCAAACGCAGGAAGAACATTTCCCTTTCAGATAGTGAAATAAAAAAAATTCAGGCCATTACCGGCGCACACGTTACGCCCCATGTAAAAAAACGGATGATGGAGGACATTATATATTCCATCAAATCCCGTCACCAGCAGCAGTACTCAGACAGCCAGGCCCGCGAACGCGCTGACAGGGAAATCAGCACGATGAAAGATATGCAGGGCACCTTCAGCGGCTGGCTCCAGCTCACCCGTTTCGCACTACAATACGGAACCATCACGTTATTCACTCACCGTCTGAAGGAAAAATCTTTTTCTTTGCTAAGAGGGAAAACATCCGCGTCCGTGGAGATTATTACCGAGGGAATTGAAGAAACACTGAGTGCTGAGTATTACACCCTTACCAATATTGAATACAATTCACTGGAAATAATTACGCAGCTCCATGGACCTCTTGAAGACATCAATCACATCAAGCAGGAAACATCGTATCACCCCTATGCCATTGATTCAGTCATGGATGCGTTCACGCGGGTATACGGGGTAATCCTCTCCAATTCCGACATTATCATACAGTCAGCAAAAAAGTCTTTTGAAAAGAAAAAGGCCCCCCATGGATTTTTCGGTGTACTATACGATCTTATTGACCGCCCGATTTTCGACAACAGGCCCCTCTCCCGGTCCAGGGGGGAAAATATCCGGAACAGCATTCCGGGGGTACTTTTTTCGTATTACTCAACCCGTATGGGGTGCAGGGTCACTACTATCAACCAGATACTGTACATTATTCAGGCTGAACCGTCTCTCGATTCTTCAAAAAAACACCTTACTCCGGGCGCCATCGCGACAGAGGAGAAGCGCCGTGAAAACAAGGATGATGATAACCAGCGCCTTCTTAATTCCTATCATGAACTTGAAAGAATTATTGAACGGTACCTTCCCCGGGGCATGGAACTGGAGGAAAAACTTTACCGTGTTTCCACAGGAACAAAATATCAGGCGTGGATAGAAGAACACCGCACAAAACCGGCCCTCCGCATCCGCCGGCTTCTCGAAGGCATTATCTCATTTTTCGTAGAGGGTATTGCAGACGAAGACGGCTTCATTCTTGAATATGACGGAAAACAGTATAAGGGATTTTTTTCCGGTAATTCAGCACTGAAAGAAGCTGTTGCCGTATATAATCTTTATGAGTTCGACCTGGCGGCATCACGCGCCGCAGACCTCTCTAAACTCACTGTGCCGGACACACTAAAGGCAGAGGAATATCTCCACCATCTCACGCTTCCGGAAGCGCCCCGCACCGTGTATTCCCCCATTGAATCAGATGTACGGCAGATGCTCCTCACAATCAGCAGGAGAAGCTACATCCTTGCAGGCGAATTGAACCGGATAATTACGGATTTCTATTCACAGAAAGAACTGATTCCTGAAATGACTGAATCGGGATTTGATTTTTTCACCAGTGCGGTGGTTTCAAAAACACGTGCAATCAAAGCACACCGGGTGCTGAATGTTCAGGAAATTACACTCAGACAGTATCTTGAAGACACATGCGCCCTGGCATTTCACATCGCACTGCTCCTCAACCATCCCGGCGTTACTGAAATGAAGAAGGAAATGGAAATTCTGAAATTAAAAGCCGAGGCAATTATTTCAAAAAGAAAAGACAGCTCATTACAGCATCCTGACACGATAACAGACATTGATTCATTATACGGCTTTGATGCTGATATTGACGAGTCGGCACTGCATATCTACCGCGACACACTCACCGGCCTCTGGAAACAGGAATTTCATCAGGATTATGTTATACCTGATATATACGACACTGACAACCGGTACTACTCCGATACGCTGCGGTTTGTATTCGCCGCAAGTATTGACACAATTGATTCCATCAATTCAGCCCATGGGCATGACATAGGCGACCGGGTCATAATCATGGTATCACGGATATTCCTTAATTATATCTGCCACACATGCGGTGAGAAAAAAAATATTGTTTTCAGATACAACGGTAATCTGCTTTCGGGATATATCACAAACATGTCCCATGCCTCCGTCCTTGATATTCTCAATTCGATCCACCGTTCAGCGGCAGAAATAACAATTGATACAGGGGACAAAGTCCTGTCCTCAATACCATTGAGCATCGGCGTATATCAGGAACACCGGGGAACCGATGTATATGAAAACATTGGTACCGCGGTAAAAATTATGGACTTCGTCCAGCGCCACAGAGGAAACAACATCGGTTTTGTGAAAAACCAGCACAGAATCATTACCAGCCGGGACTATAACCGGAACGGCGCCATTGACGATTCACTTCTCACCATGCTTCATACTACCCGTTAACACGCGCTTTTTTTTGCAAAAAACTTGACGTGATCATATATCCATTGTATTTTAATATTACAGTTTTTTCTCAATTACCATGTGACAGGAGAATTCAATGTGGAAAGTACCTAAAAAATATACAACAACATGTGTAAGCACTTTAAATGGAAAAAAAATTCAGCAAATGGAGCTGGAAGCAATAAACCGTGAAGAAGCCGTAAGCAGGGCATATCTCAACTGTCTCCTCACTACGGAACCGGACAAAAACATCAAAGTTGATGTAACACGGCTGTAAAAAAACACACATATGCTCTCTTTCTAAATACAACGAAAGAGGGCTTTTTTTAATCTGAAACCATAATTATATTCTTGTAAATAGAAGTGACATGTTACATTTATTTAGCATTACAATGCGGGTCGATATAATTTCATGAAACAATATATTATTATCATATTACTTTTAATAACAGCTTCACCCCTGTATTCCAGCGACAAACCTGCATACAGAATATTCCGGGGTGACGGCACTGAGTCATCGTACCGTAACATGGTATCGTCTCTTGGAGAGAAGGATATTATCCTGTTCGGTGAAGTCCATGGAAACCCCGTAGCACACTGGCTTGAGTATGAACTTGCAGGAGACCTGTTCAGGCACTGCAAAGATGGCGGGAGAAATTTCATCATGGGCGGAGAGATGTTTGACGCCGACACGCAGACTGTGATCACAGAATACCTGCAGGGGCATATATCGTCCCGGAGCTTCCGAAGTGAATCAAGGCCCTGGCCGAATTATGAACGTGATTACCGCCGGATCCTGGAGCTTGCCGGTACAGAAAAAATCCCCTTCATTGCCACCAATGTGCCGAAACGATATGCCTCCATGGTATTCAGAAAAGGCCTGGATTCGCTCAATAATCTTTCAGTATCCGCGAAGAAATATATCGCCCCGCTCCCGATACGATTTGACGCGTCCCTCAGCTCATACCGGGATATCGAAAGCCGGATTCCTTCGAATGTTCCCGGGCACAGCAGCGGACATCTTGCTGAAGCGCAGGCGCTGCGTGACGCCACCATGGCCCACTTTATTTTCGCGAACATAAAACCGGGGGGCCTGTTCTTTCACATAAACGGCTCCTACCACAGCGCCGGAAGAGAAGGTATTGCCTGGCACCTTCTGCAGCGGAAGCCCGGCCTTAAGATCGGCATCATCGCCACGGTGTCCCAGAAAGACATTGCACATCTCCGGGAGGAGAACAAAGGGATCGCGGATTTTATTCTTGCGGTTCCGGCATCTATGCCGGGGGCACGGTGAACAGCACCTTTTTATCTTCCCCCTCTGCTTTTCAAATATTTTTCAACAGCTTCATTGCCATGTATTCGGGCAACAGCTAGTGGAGTACATCGCTCAGGATACTTCGCGAAGGGTTCTTTTGTCCTGACATTTATCCGTGCGCCTTTGTTTACAAGCAGCCTGACCATCGCAACGTTATCATATTTAGCAGCATGGTGCAGCGGGGTCCATCCTGATTTATTTCCTGCGTTCACATCGGCCCCTTTCATAATTAAAAATGCTGCCGCTTTTTCCCTGTTAAAAAGAAGCGCAATATGAAGCGGGGTATCATGATAATTATCGTTCGCGCTCAACTGTCCATTATGATCAACAAGTTTCTGCAGAAGCGAAACCGAACCATGAAATGCCGCGATGTGGAGAGCGGTTTTCCCCTTCTCGTTTCGAAAATTCACATCCGCCCCTTTATCAATCAGCATTGCAGCAAGTTTCACATTATTATTTGCAAGGGCCAGGTGAAGAGGGAGCCGGCCCACACGGTCACGTACATTCAGTGGCGCCCCATTATCAACAAGCCGCACCGCTTCTTCCGTTTCATTCATGTCTACAGCGTTGTGGAGGCGGTCAAGACTTTTGAAAAACGCCTGGTCCCGAACTCCGGCAGACTCCCGTTTATTAATCAGCAGTGCATGCTCCGGCACATCCGGAAAAAAGGAAAAGAACACATTGTTACGCATCCGGAATACCGGCTCTACCCGATGAGGAACATCCTTCCTGTATCCTTTTTTCTGTATTTTCAGAGGCAAAGAATATGACCGGCTGCCCCATCCTATCCATGCATACTCCGGCAGGAACCGTACAAAACGATACGTTCGTGATGTATCCATTATCTCCCTTGCCTGTCTCCTGCTTCGTTCATAGGATTTATTATAAATATTAATACCCGCACCCGCTCCACCGGCAGCAGCGCCCGCTGCAAGTGCGAAGGTTAATGCGGAAGCATCCTCCCATATTCCAAAATACAAGTGTGCCGCAACTATTCCGACACCCGCACCTACGCCTACAGCCAACGCTGCGATGCCGGCAACTGTTCCCGCCGCCAGTGTTGTACCGCTTAGTGCCGTCGCCCCGAACATCTTTGCCTCATAACGGGAATCTTGTATCTTTTCCTGAATTTCATTATCGCGTATAAAATGCCTTCTGTACCATGGAGATGAGTCCGGGGTACAGTGCATAGTTATGGAACGGTTCCGTCCATCCGATGCAGCAATCCGGCTCATCTCTCCATTCCGCATGAACATGATTCCCCGCGCACCGCGGGTCCTGTGATTTTTAATAGTAGGTTCCCACACCGGCTCCTGCCCTGCACCGCCAAGAACCATGACAAGCTTTTTCGGAGGAGTATTAATTGTGCCGAGTTTCCTGGCCCATTTCAGGGAAGGGTCCAAATCAGCAGCAACGCGGAAGTCCACCTGGGCCTCGTCCCATCTTCCGCACATTGCCCATAGCCCTCCGAGAATAACCCGTAGTAGAGGATCATCGAAGCGGCCCTCCGCGCTCCAGTTTGTGCTTAAAAGGATCGAGGCTTTTTTCGCCTCAACATATGCTTTTTCATAATCCCTGCGGAGTGAATATCCCCAGCTCAAAAGCATATGCATCCAGATAATTTCATGCTCTGACGCATAATACCCTTCAGGAGTTTCCACATAAAACAGGGATTGTATTTCACGGGAGACCCTGAAACGTACACGGTTTTCAATTTTTTTTGAATACCGCTGAAGTTCATTTATGTCGGGGTTGCCGGACAACAGGTTCAGATATGTCCGCTCCATTATTGTTATAAATGTATGCTCCTCCCCTTTCGGGTACATGTGAAGGGCATATTGAGGATTACCCATTTTAAGGTATTCCACAGAAACCCTGTAATCATTCTTTGTAAGAAGTCTGGAACTGCATCCACAATACAATAACCCCGCGACAAATAATCCTGCGGCAATAAGTACCTTTCCCTTATATGCAACCCCCATCCGCACACTCCTGTATATTGTTTCATATCGGATCAGCAACATGATTCAATAAAAACATACTGTCAAGAAAGTTACACCCGCTCCCCATAAACCCCTAACACACTCCATTGCCAGCATTGACAATAGTGACAACACGGTCACCTTTATTCAATTGTTTTAAAAGGAAACAAAACAACGACTGCCACGGCATGGAGTTCCGTCCGGAGAACAACTACCATAAAAATATAAAATTATGCTAATTTGTATTGACACGAATTCCATTACATTTAAATATTTTTGGTATAAAAAACAAAACCTGTCGATGATCTTCCCGCAGGTTTTCGGCTGCCGGATACACTATGAACACGCTGCACACAGATAAAGGTCAACTTCGCCGGAAACGGCTCCTTCAGATGAACATCAATGCCCTGATAGGGTATATTTTCGTTGAAACGTTTGCCGTTATCGCGACAAATATAGGTGTTTCAAGCATCAGCTACTATGAAATAGCCATCCTTGCGGCAATCGTAAACTTCGGCACTATCGGTGTCATCATCATCCTCTTTTTCGTGAAATCTTTATCCGAAAGGGCCGAACGCCTGTTTTTCATTGGAGAATTGACACTGTATCTCATTCTTTTCTCCTGTGCGGTTTTTTACATGCGTGAGCTCAGAACAGCGGGACTTGTATTTGCAATGGTGGCAGTGTCAGTCGAACTCCCCTTTACTACTGCGGCAGAGTCTCTTTCTATATCCGCAGGATCAATACTGGCATTCTGCGCCACATCATATTACGCAATTGTCATAATGAATCAGAAAGGCATCTTCTTCGAAGAGCTTTTATTTGCAGGATGTTTTACAGTGCCACTGATTTTCATCTCTTATGTGGCAAGACAGATCAGCCAGCAGAAAATGGAGATCCACCGCGACAGGAGAACCCTGCACATACTCAACAATGAGCTGAAAGCTAAAAACACTGAAATGCTTAAATCCCAGATACAGGGCACATACGAACTGGAACTGGCCTCACATGTACAGGCCGGTTTTTTTCTTCAGAAACCTCCCGAAACCGAGGGGTGGGACATCGCGTTTATTCTGAAACCAGCCCATGGAGTTTCCGGGGACTTTTTAGATATCTACACATCCGAAAAGCAGCTGAAAGGACTTTCCGTCTTTGATGTTTCGGGACACGGCATATCATCCGGGCTTGTCACCATGATCGCAAAACCGATTCTGTACCGGCTCTTTACCTCCATGGCGGACTGTACACTTGGAGAAGTTGCCCGTCAGGCCAGGGAAACAATTGAAGGTGAAATTTCCAATATTGACAACTTCATTACAGGTGTGCTCCTGCGTTTTGAGGAGAGGACTGTACAGTACGTTAATGCCGGGCACCCCAACATTCTTCTTAAAAAAGGAAGTTCAGGTGTGGTGAAGGAGGCTGCACCAAATACAGAATTCAGGGGACTCCCCATAGGAATGGATTTCACACAGGCACCGTTCAATACTGTTCAGTTTGAGATGGAGCCGGGTGATATCCTGATGATATTTACTGACGGCATTATTGACGGATTCAACAGTGACAAAAAACCATACGGCATGGAGCACCTTCGTGACGCATTCAGGAACGCCCCTTCAGGCACATCACAGGAAATTCTTGATTTTATCATTAATGATTTTTACGCATTTACCGACCAGTGCTTTATCAATGATGACTTTACTGTTATTATACTAAAGAAAACATAGTAACGATAATCCGGCTTCAATAATTTCAACATGCTTACGGGGCGGCTCCATGATTTTTCCTTCTGAAATACGGAACACAATGACGGGAAGTCCCGGTATTTTCTACAACATTCTTTTTTCAGTATATGCGTGGCTTTACACCCTTCTGCTGCAGCCCTGCATTTTTTCTTATTCCGGAAATGTTTTCTCCCCCGGCACGGAAACCGGGAGCGATTTCATCATGAGCGCCATAATGATTTCCATCCTTGTTCTCGAAACAGCCGGTATCTTTTACAAAACACGGGACATACGTTTCCGGCTTTCACAACCCGAAGGGACCGTTTTCGAGCCCCCCCTCAATGCCGGGGGTATTATCTTCCTCTTCGCGATTTTCCATATATTGGGATCATTTTTCATCTGCTTCATAATGCTTTCCGCGTGTGCCATACCAGGGGATTCCAATTTAGGGGTATTTATTTTTTTCTGTGTATTTCTCAGGGAACTGTATCTCTGGTATCTAGCGTTTCTGAGCACCTATGAAAGAAACAGTGACTACAGGGCAGTATCACCGGTAATGCGTTTTGCGGCAAACTCCTTCCTGGTGCTATACGGCTGCATTGCCTATACTGCCGTCTGGGAGGTCCTGGCACACAACTTTACAGGATATTTTCAGCGCCCTGACCTCTTCAACAGTATCGGGTCGGTTATACAGTTCATTCTTGTCATTGCGGGCATAGGCATTGCGTGCTTTATTCTGTTCCTTCCAACACGGTTTGCGTTTCACCTTGAGGAAATGACCTTTCTCAAAAAGGAACGGGAAAAGCGGATATATTATGTCACATTAATTATTGCTTCAATCAATGCGATAGTACCATTTACCGGGCTTTGATTCACATTTCAACGCCTGCTGCGTTCCTGTAAAAACTCCGCACTTTCTCAATATCCTTTCTGAAACGGACCGGTTTTCCAGACTCATCAACGGCATTTGTCGCAGTGCAGCTGTCAACGCCGGCGGGCCGTACCCGGCGTATACCTTCGGCAACATTCTCAGGGGAAAGCCCCCCCGCGAGGATAACAGGCACCGGAACCGCTGCAACAAGTTCCGCCGCGATATCCCAGTCACAGACCCTGCCTGTGATTCCCACAAACCCGTTCACCGGCTGGTCCCTGTCATCCGCACCCTGGTTTCCCACAATCAGGGTATCCGTAAGAAAAAAATCGCTTACCTCCTGAAACTCCCGTGCAAGTTCAATTACCGGAAAGCCCTTACCGGCTCCCGCAGGGGGAAT
>DAOSYC010000064.1:15637-18584 GCA_035380905.1 Spirochaetota bacterium
ATTTCAGCGCAGATTTCCGCCTCTTCCGGTGTCTGAATCTCATACACCTGTACGATTATTTTATCATGTATCATAGATTACCTGTATTCAAAGAGCTTTTCCTTATACCATACACCTGCACCGAACCCGGCAACCAGTTATGGTGTATTGAAAAAAGCAGGCAGGGAAACCCCTGCCTGCTTCGTTGTGTTCACATGCCTGAATCAGCCTTCCACATATTTCCCGCCATTCTCCGCGGCGAGGGCCCGCATGAACGCTTCATCCTTGTTATCGCCAAGACCTATTGCATGAATAACAACGTTCCTGCTTCTGTTCAGTTTCTGCACTTCCTTCAGTATTCGAGAAGAACTGGCATCCGAGGGATATCCGTCCGAAAGGAAAAAAATGGTATCGACCCCCTGAATCGTGAAGGCGTGCTTTAATCCCCGAAGGGCTGATGTGCCGCCGTTCGCCTCAAGACCCTGAATAAATGCATAGCCCGATGCCCGACTCGTTCCGGTCGCCGTCTGCAGCGTATCATTCCATGCATCAACGTTATCAGAAAAAGTAAGCACGGTAAAACGGGTATGTTCATCAAGCCCCATGATCGCAGGCTTGAGCTCCCTCTTGGCACTTGCAAGTTTTGTCGACTCCTTCCGGATACTGGACGAAACAAAACTGCCCATCCTGCCGCCTATCATACTGCCGACACTGCTGCCTGCACGCTCAAGGGCCTGCGCCCGAAGCCGGTCAGTCACATTCCCTTCATTTTTCCCTTCCATACTTCCCGAGATATCAATCAGGAACACGATATTCTTTGACGCGGTTTTAACACCATAATAGTTATCTGATTTCATGAAACTGCTGCAACCGCTGCAAAAAACAAAAACGATACTGCACGCCACCATCAAAGATGTTATTGTGTTTCTCATGTACCCTCCTTTCACAACATGTATAATTTTTCCATCCTTGTGAAAATCAAAAGCATGATCAAGGAATATTTTATTTTTTGAACCGGACATGCATTTATTGATTTATTTTTATTGCGAAAAATTGTACATGCGGGTACAATACCCGCACTGACAAGGGATGTCCTGTTATACATACGTACTATCTGGAAGGGAGTGTATACATGTCTGAAGAACTAATGAGCACAAAAGAAGTAGCCGCGTACCTCAACATTCACGAAAAACAGGTATACGCCCTCATAAAAGCAAACCAGATCCCCTGTACCAGGGTTACAGGGAAATGGGTGTTTCCAAAGCATATCATCGACGAATGGCTTACCTCAAACATTAACAGGGATACTATATCATCCCAGAGAAATAAGCGGGGTGATGCTGACACTATTTTTGCCGCGGGTAGCAACGACCCGATTCTCGACATACTGATGAACGGCATCAAGAAAGAGAACGTGTATATATTCAGCTGCAGCACGGGAAGCATGGAGGGGCTGCACCTCCTGAAGCAGGGCATGGTGGATGTATCCTGGTGCCACCTCCTGGACCCTGAAAGCGGGGAATACAACATTCCCTACCTGAAAGAAAACTATCAGTCCATGAAAATTGCCCTGGTACACCTGTTCTACAGGGAAATAGGATTTCTGTCCTCCCGGTCACTGTCTTCACCTGTAAAAGATTTCTCCGATCTCGGCAACAACTCGATACGGTTTATCAACCGCCAGAAAGGCTCAGGAACGCGAATACTTCTGGATCATCACCTGAAAAAAGCGGGAATAGACCCCGGGGGAATATCCGGATACGAAAAAGAAGTGTATACTCACTTTGAAGTGGGACTCAATATACTGTCCGGCTCTGCCGATGCCGGAATCGCAACAATTGCCGTTTCCAAACTCTTCGGCCTTCCCTTTGTTCCGATTATTCGCGAGAGTTTTGACATGGTGCTGACACAGAATACATTTTTCAAAAAAAGCATCCAGTCATTCATACAGCAGCTCAATTCCGATGAATTCAGAAACGAGGTAAAACCCCTGGGGGATTACGATTTCACCGAATCCGGTAAAATTATTTATTCCTCGGAATAGATAATTCCTGCGACCTGCGGCATCATCCGGAAAAATAAAAATTAAACATTTTTTGTGTTTTCTGCTTGTTTTATTACGCAGCATCCCAAATAATGAATGCCATTCATTGTT
Organism: Spirochaetota bacterium; assembly: GCA_035380905.1. GTDB lineage: Bacteria > Spirochaetota > UBA4802 > UBA4802 > JAGODF01 > JAKQCH01. Next base: position 17,772 of record DAOSYC010000064.1, read on the forward strand.
GAATTTTATTTAAGGGGATCACCATGAAAAAACATATAAAAAATCACCTGATTATATTGCTGACACCATTACTTATATTCACAATTTCATGCAAAAAAGAGATACAGGAAACTGTGATTACCGTAATTGGTTCTGTTGGCGACGTAAAAATAATTTCAGGGACCGGCGAACGTGCACCCCGTTGGGGGGAAACACTTCATAAGGGCGATACCATCGTTACCGGAACACGCTCAATGGCCGACCTCCAGTATTCCGACCGCGGCCTTATCCGTATAAGTGAGAATTCCAGGGTGGTAATGGCCTCCCTGTTCCACAGCGCGGAAAAGGACAATACACAGCTCACCCTGAATAAAGGCAGAATATTCTCAACTCTCGGCAAGTTCAGAAAAGGTTCGAGCTTTGAAGTTTCAACAAGCACCGCAGTTGCTGCTGTCCGCGGCACCAGTCTGCGTGTAACCGCAGAGGGAAACAGGACACGCGTCGATGTGTTAAAAGGGAAAGTCTGTGTCCGCCCCGCGGGAACATCACCATCTCCTGACGACACCATAACGCCGGAAAACACAACTGCAATGTTATCCGGCCGTAGCACCGCAGCTGACGCCCCGGCCACGGTACAGGTCACCACTGTTCCCCTGAGCAACCAGGACAGGGCGGCAATCAATGATGAAATTAAAGGGCTCCACACCGCAAAAACAACTGAAGGGTTTTCCGGAGATGTACAGAAGGAACTTGAGGATGTCATCAATGAAAATGTGTCACGAAATATTGAAGTGGAATCCTCAGACTACATGGTAATGGAACGCAGTAAAGATA
>DAOSYC010000065.1:0-18553 GCA_035380905.1 Spirochaetota bacterium
CCGTCGGCTTAATTATTTGTTGACAGTCCGGACGGTTTGTAACTATATTACCATATAAACAAATCAAAGGGGGATATCATGACTCGAAAAATATCAGCTATATTACTCGCGCTTTTTCTTGCTGTACCTGCTGTTGTATTTGCCGGAAGCAGTTCATCCAATACCTGCGACACCAGATACCCGATTGTATTAGCCCACGGAATGGGAGCATCTGCTGAAATTCTCGGCATTATGGATTACTGGTGGGGCATTGAAGACCCGATGGAAGACGAAGGTGCTGATGTATACATTACATCTGTGAACGGCATGGACAGCACCGCAAATAAAGCCGCTTCCTTCAGGGCACAATTTCTGCAGATCCTTGCAATTGCCGGCGCATCAAAAGGAAACATAATAGGCCACTCCCACGGCACAGTATATACCCGCTATGCACTTACCAACCTTGGGCTCGGCTCAAAAGTTGCTTCACATACAAGTCTTTCCGGACCACACAGGGGAAGTTCAGTAGCGGACACCATTTTTAATATCGTTCCTGAATGCGGCTGGGAACTTACCGGCGCGACTCTTGATTTCGTCTATGCCTTTATCTTCGGCGACACGAACCCGAATTCACTTGAAAACGGTCTGGAAATGACTCGCCCACATATGCAGAATATATTTAATCCGAACTGCCCCAATGTATCAGGGGTATACTATCAAAGCTGGACATCGAAAATCCGTTATGCTTCGAACAGCGTTATTCTTGAAATACCATGGCTTATCTGCAAATATTATGAAGGCGACAATGACGGCCTCGTATCTGTTACCTCTGCAAAATGGGGCAACTTCCGCGGTGTTATTGAAGGTTCATGGTGGAGCGGCGGCGTCGACCACCTTAACATCGTCGGCCAGCTCTTTGGTGTTACTCCCGGCTTTGACGCTCCTGGTTTCTTTGTCAGTATAGCTCAGGACCTGAAAGCAAGAGGATATTAAGATACATCACACGATCTTTGACTGCTATCAAAAGGGCTCACCAAACATGGTGGGCCCTTTTTTAATATTTTTAAATGATTCCCAACTGCCATTATTTTGATAAAAACATAATGTTCTCCGGAATAAAACCCCTTCCTTTATCACAGCATCTCAATACCAATCAATACGATATCATCATCAATTTCTGCTGACCCTTTAAAGATATTCAGTTCATCAAACACCGTATCAAGGGTATCACTGAGGCTGCGGCGGTGCGATTCTTTAATCAACGCAGGGACATTGCTGAATCCATATATATTTTTATTATCGTTCCGGGTTTCAGGAAGGCCGTCTGTGTACAGGAATATTCTGTCACCTCTTTCAAGACACAATTTCTCCTCATAATATTCGGCATCTTCAAATTTCCCCAGAATTGTACCTTTACATTCCAGCAGAGAGACCTCCCCTGTTAACGCTTTGTACAATATTGGATTCGGATGCCCGCCCTTTGAAAATGTGAAAGAATGTTTTCCGGTGTCGACATCATAATTAAAAAAACCGTAAATACCGGTGATAAAGTAGTGAGGCATATTAACAATAAGATCTTCATTGAGGCGTGTGATAAAATCCTTCGGCTGTTGTCCGAACATTCTGCAAATCCTGTCAGCAGTTGATTTCAACAGAGAAAGAAACAACGCTGCAGACACCCCATGTCCCGAAACATCCCCGATAAACACACCAAGGCCCCCTTCACGAAGAGTAGTAAATGAGAAATAATCACCGCCAACAGCATCAAGACTGTAATTTCTGTAATCCACCGCAATCCATTCAAGTTCCGGCACATTACCGGGCAGCAGCGCCCGCTGAATTATCTGCGCGTGCCGCAGGTCCTTTTCTATCGTTTCATTTCTCTGCCTGAGGGCCTCCTCGCTCACCCTCAACGCCTCTTCTGCAATTTTCCTGTTGTATGATTCCATCGCAAGTGATGCAAAATCAGAAAGAGACGCGGCAAAATTTTTTTCCTCACCTGCCCATACACGAATATCACCAACATGTTCAAAAAACATAATTCCTACCGTTTCACCGCCAAGACGGAAAGGGAAATTCATAACGGATGTAACGCCATTTTTTTTAAAATACTCTTCATATATTGTTTGCGTTCGCTGGTCCGATGAAACATCATCTGCATCAATAAACCTGCTCCCCTCAAGTGCATCAAAGAATTCCTTGTATTGCTCCCGCTGCAGCCTCAAACCGTTTGTATGCGTATCTTCAGATTTACAATAAAGATTATGACAGAATAATTCAGTATCCCCTGCGCTATAGAGCCATATTCCGACCCTCTCAAGTCCCATATTGTTACCTGCTGTTTCACATATTATTCTGAATGACGCCTTGAGGTCACCGTGATATAATTCATCTTTTTTTGCAAGGTCTGCAAGCGCCATCTGCTGAAGCCGGAGATGCACTTCATGCTTCCACCGTTCCTCTTCGTTTTTTTTGCGGTCTGTTACATCTCTGGAAATCGCCACAATGCGGTACTCATTATCAGAATCAAGAAAATACCTGGATGTATTATCAAGCCATCTCAATGTACCGTCTCCATGAATAAAGCGGAACGTAACCTGATCAATGCGCTTTTCCCATACTTCCCGTAACAGAGCCAGGTCATCAGGATAACAGAAATCGAAAATACTACGTCCAATTATATCATCACGGGAATATCCAAGCTTGCTTTCAACATTCGGGCTGATATACACATATTGTGCATTCCGGTCAATTTCACAGATAACATCAGAACTGTTCTCGGTAATAGTTCTATACCGTTCCTCGCTTTCACGAAGTTTGTTTTCTATCTTCTTACGTCCTGTTATGTCCCTCATTATTCCCCTGAATCCCGTTGGTATTTCTCCAAAATCCATGATCAGGGATACCGAGGCCTCTACTGTCTTTTTCTCACCGTTTTTGCTGTGAAGTTCCCAGTCAAATGCTGTTGTTGCGGTCCGGTTTTTATATAAACCATTAAACACTTCATACACTTTGCGGGCATTACTTTCGTCCATCAACTGCCTGTAGTTCATACCATCAAGTTCCATCCGGGAATACCCGAGCATTTTCATGAATGAATCATTGTAAAACATGATTGATCCTTCTATTGATGCTTCGAAATATCCGTCTTCAATACTTTCAAGTATTGTTCTATACCGCATCTCGCTCTGCCGGAGGGCTTCTTCTGATTTTTTCCTGTCAGAAATATTTCTGCTTATGACGACTGCCCTTTCAACTTCACTGTATTTATCAAATACGATGTTTGCATGACAGTCATACCACAAGTTGTTACCATCGGCATGTCGGATCCGCATTTCCATCCTGCCCGGTGTTTTATCGGCAATGCCCTTTATAAACATTGCAAAGGCCTTTTCCCGGTCATCCTGATGTATGATGGCAAACGCATCCTGCTCCATAAGGTCATTCCGGTAATATCCCAGTTCACTTCGATACGAGGGGCTTACATATTTAAATACTCCCTCACGGTCCACAATGGCCACAAGGTCCATCATGTTATCTGTAATCTGCCGGAAACTTTCTTCACTTTCCTCAAGTGCCTGCTGAGTCAGCCTTCTTTCAACCTCGGCCATTGCGAGATGATATCTGTCTGTAAGATCATGTCCTATTATAAGAATTCCCGAAACATCTCCAGACTTATCCTGAAAGGAAAACAGCGAAAGGGATGCGGGAACATGTTCAACCTTATTGATAATCATAGCCCGCGGCACTTCTGCAGTAGTGATACTTCCCTCTTTAATTTTTTTGAACTGCTGCTCAAGCTCCCCGCTGCAGTCAAAATAATTCTCCATCGGCAGCCCGGTTAGACTCCCGTTATCAACGCCCGCGAGATTGATAAACTGTGTATTCGCTTTTATTATTATTCCATCCGCATCAACAAGAAGCATGATGTCAGCCATGTTGGATATTATTTCATCAGTAAAAAATTCCGGCGTTACCGACAGGAGCCTGTATCGGACAATGGAATACCATGCCCCTGTTGCCCACAATAGTACTATCACCGGAGCGAGCGGAAACAACTGAAACTCAAAAAAAAGCGGCAGCACAACATCAACCAGTATTACCAGAATCATCGAAATAGCCGTACTTATCGCAATAATACCGGCCTGTTTTTTATCACGCTGTACTGTTGAATGGAACCTCCAGTAAAAAAGGACAACAATACCTGTTACAATATACGCGATGGTAAATCCGATATAACTCCAGAACCATATTGACCCGAATGGATGCTCCTCGCGCCACCCGAATTCCTGAAGCACAAAATATTTTACCGTAAGGTTACCTGTGATTTCCTTCACCAGAAACACGGCCGACGGGATATATAAAATGATCACAAACCATTTATTTCTGATCACGGTATTTTTTACTGCAAGGAGCAGAACGAAATGAAGGAAAAACGCTGCGAAGGTACACCATCCCACAGCTCCCATACTGTTCCAGAACCACAGTTCCCGCACAGTATCAGCCATATGCATAAAGGTATATGCTATAGACCATGATGAAAATGAAACGCAGAGTAGAAGAAATACCCGGTTTACGCTGGAGTTCCTGTCCAGGAACAATGCATAGAACCCGAGATATATAAACACGAAAAAGGGAATAAAGGTAATGAATAATGAAACCGAATGCAACAAGAGCTGCGTTCCTCACATTCAGATTATTTACTATCATAATCCCCGAAAAGGATTACTTTTCAATGAAAAATCTCTAATTACGGAACAACATAACATGTTGAAAACAATGTACATTTTTCTGGAGTGAATATTAATATGAAAGCATCATTTTCATTAATTAACAAGAAATTTATTTCTAATACCGCTTTGCAATGAAGTAATATTGTAATTACGGACATCCCGCATGGGAAAAATTTCTATTAAATAACTGTAAAATAATTGATTAAAATGTGTCAGATTGTAGATTTGTCATAATTATAAACAATGATCAAATAAATTATGTCACATAAAAAAGCGTCATTGTGTAATGTTTTTTTCGCCCCATTGTTATTATATACAGCATAGAACGTATCAAATAATAATTTTTCGTTATTGTGAAGGAGTAATTATATGAGCAGCTATGTTAAAGAATCCACACTTGCGAAACTGGTAAACAAACAGATTGTATCATGGGAACGGGCAAAAAAGCCCCTGGAAGAGAAGCTGGATGAGTTGCCGCGTCCTTTTATCACTATTTCACGGGAATATGGTTGTGACTGCACAACGATTTGCAATATAATTGCGCAGAAACTTAATGAATATGAAAACATCGAAGAATGGCAAACTTACGACAAAGAACTTATAAATAAAATTGTTGAAGATCACCAGATATCGGAGACTCTTATTCAGACAATTGACACAAAAAAACGTGAAGAAATTTCTGAACTGATGCGTTCCATGCTTACCGACTACCCTCCACAGGTTACCGTATATAAAAAACTTGTACAGACTATCCGCAGCCTTTCTGTTATGGGGCGTTCTATAATTGTGGGAAGGGCCGGTGTTGTTATTACAAAAGGCCTTAAATACGGAGTTCATGTTAAATTTGTCGCCCCCTTTTCAAACCGTGTACGGAAGATAATGGAATTGAACGGCATAAAAGACAAAGGTGAAGCTGAGCGCCTTGTCGAGAATAAAGACCGCGAGCGTCATTCATTTCTCACACAATACATCAAATTTGATGCAAAAGATCCTGTTTCCTACGATATTACCATTAATATCGCCAGATTTTCACCTGAACAGGTTGCAGATATTATCATCGGGATTTTAAAGGCGAAGGGATTTACGAAGTAGAACTCTGATTTTTTTTACCACAGGCAGAGGGAACTGCAATCTGCCTGTGGCATTATACTGATAGCTGTAAAGTTGTGAGCCGGAATACCTTTTACATGTATTTCGGCTCTTTATATGAATACATATCATGCACGCCGCCTTCTATTTGCGCCGACATTGACCGCTTTTCAAACCGCAACTCACCATCATACAATTTCTTATGAAGAGTTGTAATATCCCTCACTCCCATATCCTGAAAAGAGTGTTTGAGCCCCTGTATAAGATACGGCACGTAATCGAACATCGAACCTTTATCGACGACAGCCCCGGAAACCCCCTGGGCAACCTTGATTTTGGAGTCCTCCGCAAAATACCTTTTGCTTCCGCCCCGTTCCATAGCCTCAATTGACGCCATTCCGCGGTATCTTTTAAGCCGAACACCCTGCTCGTAAAAATATTCTCCCGGTGCCTCCTGTGTACCGGCAAACATTGAACCCATCATTGCCATTGATGCTCCAATCGCGACGGACTTAGCGATGTGACCGATATTCGCAATACCGCCGTCAGCGAGAACCGGTATATTATATTTTCTGCTGTACCTCGCGCACCGGAATACCGCTGTCGCCTGGGGCCGCCCGACGGCCATGGTGGTCTGTGTCGTGCAGATTGAACCGGGCCCCATGCCTATTCTCAGTGCATCGGCGCCTGCTTTTATCAGATTTTCACACTGCTCCTCTGTTACCACATTTCCGCCAATAACATCAAGGTCCGGATACTTTTTCTTGATATATTTTATCATATCGATTTCATACACGGAATTTCCCTGTGCGGAATCAATTACCACCACATCGACACCGGCACGTACCAGTTCATCAAGGCGTTCTTTTGCCTCATCCTGTGTTGAAAGGGACGCTCCCACCATGAGCTGCTTATGGCTGTTTTTTGACGCGTTGGGATATTCACGGTTTTTCAGGAGGTCGTTGCGGCACATAAGTGAAACCAGATTACCGTTATCATCAACAATGGGAAGTTTCCCTTTTTTCGATTTTTTCAGGATCTCATTTGCCTCCTTTAAATGGATCCCCTCCTTTGCAGTCTGGAGGTCGGTTGACATTACCTCTGAAATTCTCCGTTCCCTGTTTGTTTCAAAATCGACGTCACGGTTCGTTACAATACCCACAAGCCGGGACCCCTGTTTCCCGTCAATTGTTATGGGGATACCGGAAAATCCGTACCGCTCCTTTATTTCATCAACGTGCCGAATAAGGTGGTCCGGCGAAAGAACAATGGGATCGTTAATAAACCCGTTCTCAAACCGCTTGACACGCCGCACTTCATTCGCCTGCTCTTCAATAGTATTATTATAATGAATTATGCCGATCCCCCCCATGAGGGCAAGGGCAATTGCCATACTGGATTCCGTAACAGTATCCATGGGACTAGAAACGAGAGGACGTTTCAGTGTAATATTTCTTGTCAGGTTTGCTTCAAGGCTTACATCGTCCGGGGCAAAATCAATATATCCCGGAAGAATAATAAAGTCATTATATGCCAATCCCTGGGAAGAGATAAAAAGCTCCTCCGCTGAGTATCCGTCTCGCTGCATAATATTGTCTCCTGAATATTTTTTCACAAATGGTATGATTACTTACGAAGAAAGCGCAATACTGCAATATTTTCAAATTCTTATCAATCTTTTTTTTGTGGAAGATATCGTTCTATGGATTGATAGAACCGTCTTTTCATTACATTCAACCGGTTCCCCGAAACAATCCATCTCCGGCACAGCTAAAAAAGCAGTGTAAAATTAAACCCCAGTTCATAGGAAATAAGCTCCCGGTACACACCATTCGTGTCCCGGTTTCTGAATTTCTCAAGGGCCCATCGTCCCATAAGCCCACCCTGAACATTTCTGTGAAGATCGAGTGTCAGCTTCCCCGTCACAAGGTGCTGGTCATAGGGTTCCGGGGACACCGTAACAGTATAATTATACCTGTTCAGAAGCAGCGCATACTCAATACTGAATACAGGATATGCCACAAGAGTATAGAATCCTGAAAAAAACCGGTGCAGCCATAGTACATCCGTCTCAAACAATATTGAAAAATTATATCCCTTTTCCACCTCGCTCAGCTCCTCTGCGGTGGAGAGGTTTGTTGCATAAATATAGTCATCGCTTCCCTCCGGAGAATCGGGATCAATGTACTCATGTTCACGCCTGAAACGGTAATCCAGGCTTCCACGCAAACCGAGGCTCATCCGGTCCCTTTTAAACGTAAAACCGAGGGAAGGAGACTGTATATCTTCAATAATATTCTGCGTGATAATCATGTTCCTGCTGTAACTGTATCCTGTGCTCATGGTAGCGCCATGGTGTGGGATACCGGGCCTGTTGGGCCTGAAAAAGCTGAAACTGAATATCTGCATAAGATCAACAGTGCAGTTAACACCATTTGTCAGAACTACCGACTGCTGGGGTATACCATAGACTGTCTGACGTTCGCTGACATGATTCAGCCCCGCGGTGTAATTAATATTTAAAATATGTATGCCCAGGGTGGTGCTCAGTGAAAACGTGTCAATCAGCCGCAGGCTGTTGGTATAGTTGGCAACAGTTGTCCCGTCACGATAGGAGAGGCTGTCATTAAATTTTCCGTATACAAAGTCCCTTCCACCCGCGTAATTGCCCCTCCCCTTCAGAAAATACCAGGGGTAATATTTCATGAGGTTAAGCCCCGCATCGGACATGCCCCCGTACACCCTTCTCATGCCATATTCCTCATCCAGGTACGATGTGTTCTCCCCTTCATAAGGAACGTCCGTCTCCTGCAGAAACATTGACCTGCTGAAGCTGAAGTGAAAATTCTTGATAAAGTTCAGGGCGGCCACCCTGTTCAGGTTAACAGGTATGTCAATCCTGTTTGATATGAAACTTCGGGCATCCCGGGCCCTCGCGAACTGCCCTGATACTAGTTTTTCACTCTCAGTATAATCCCTGAAGCTGTTTTCAAGGTAATACATGTTCACCTTGAAAACAGGATTTATAATACTGTGTTTCCTCCATCCCAGATTGAACTCAATATTTTTATTCCGTTCAACAAACCTGTAGTCTGTATTATACAGAAAAGGCAGGTGATACCCCCCGTTCACCTCTTCATATATTTTTGTGTCAGTTAAATCACGCTTCCCGCTTAGTCTCACAATTTCATGTGACCCGGCGTCAAGTATCGGATTGAAGTAAAAGTATTTGTTCTGATAAAAAACCGAAAAACGGGTATTTCCTTTCTGCCGCTGCTCCACTTCATGTACGGAGATATAATCCGACAGCTGCATGGGGGAAACGGCGTCCGAAGCCCTGTGAATATTTTCCTCCTTAAAAAGCGCATCCATCTGAAGCGTTGCCACAATATCTCCCCCGAGAAATTCCTTGAGTCTTTCCTCAATGACCAGTACCGGAGAATGAGATTTGCTGCTGGTAACCCGTGTCAATGCGTAGCCGGAAATTTCCTCATCGCGGTTATTTTCATACTGCTCCTGCCTGTACACAAGCTTCACACTGGGTACCGCATTGATATTCGATACATAGTGCGTTTCAAACAGGACACTCTGCCTGAGAGTAGAACCGCGCCGCTCCTCCTCAACCTCCTCGTTGAGACTGTCAGTACCTGACCGTTCATGAATATAATCCAGCTTGGCGCTCCAGTTCGGCAATATGTTTGCCGAGGTAAACAGTTCATGGTATTCTTCACTCATGTCCTTAACTGTTTTGCCGAGAGTGCTGAACTGCGCTCCATGGCCTTTGTTGATATATTTTATCCTGATGTCTGACAGAATAGGAATACCGGATGCTGTTCGTGCAAGGGGGCGGTGCGAGCGTAATTCCGCCTCATACCAGTGGGCATCATCGCGGAGTGTTTCCGGTTCACTCACGTAAATATCATTGATCCACAGCTTTCCTGTGCCGCTGCTGTACACCACAATTTTCATGTAGCTGATTCTCTTCATGTCCGGATTTCCAGCGACGGCATATTTTTCAATAGCGCCCCCCGATCCGCTCTGAAGCCGCAGGGTCACCTCCTTCCACATATTGATATATTCCATGGGCACCCGGTACTCTATATAATCTGTTTCCGACGACCCGATAATGACTCCAACGGTATCCCCCGCCGTATACTGCCGCACATTAAGCCACAGGTTCAACGTCTTATAAAACCGCAGGTCCATGTGTTTCGCAAATTTTCTTGTGACCGACCCGCTGCTGTACCCCGCAAGGTCATAATCAAGGGAAAGCGCCGATTCCAGTTCATGCTGAAGCTCACTGTCGCTCCGCTCACCGTGCAGAGAGGTATAGACGCTGCTTTCCTGAAAAATAAACGCGCTTGAACGGTATTCTTCGTCATTATAGGTATCCACAATAGTGACCTTGAAATTATTCGGCGCCCCTGCGGGATTACCGTCAAGCTCCACGCTTTTCCACCTGCTTGAAATAAATTTTATGCTGTCAACATAGATGGTGCCGCTGGACGCAGTGTTCCGCACCACCATAAGCCGCAGGGACTCGACCTGTTTTAAAATTTCTTCATAGAGGTTGGCATCCGCCTGATATGCCGCCGATTCCTTGTTCAGATACACACGCACCCTGTGCCAGGAAGTATCACTGAGGTCTATCCCCTGCAGGGTCTCCCCGTTATAGGTTGCCGTTACACCCCCGGGCATCCGAATAAACTGTTCAGTGGTATCAAGGAGGCCGTTTCCATTCAGGTCTTCATTGTCCAGGACGCCGTTACCAAGGGTATAGCTGTTCAGCTGCGGCCCGGTACCCTCCCTGGTGAATATTCCACCCGTTGGATTAAAATCAAATCCCCTGTCCTCAAACAAACCTGACGAGGGATCTGAATCAAGGAATCCGTTAAGGTTGGCATCTTCCGTATCAAGGCGCCCGTCTCCATCCGAATCCTCACTAATCCGTCCGACGTCAAGATACATGTCAACGGTGCCGGTGCCCCCTGTAGAACGGAACCATATCTCCACATACTGCAGTCCTGAGAAATCCACCGCCTGTGATGAAAGCCTCCGTGTCGCCACCGACACGTAATCTTTTGTACCGCTCTGAAAATCAAAATTCATTGTCAGGGAACGCTGGCTTTCCTCTGACTGGACCGTCGTCTGGATATGTCCTGTTGCCACGTTATAGGGACCGGGTTTTGTGCTGTAGGGAATCGCATATCCGGGAAACGTTCTGCCCCGAAGGGACTCGGGACTTACGGGATCACGGTAATAGTAGTAATACAGAAGGCCCCTGTTTGTCTGGTCAGCGGCAATCCCGGAGGGGCTCCCGGTGGGAGGTGAGGAGAGGTGCCAGTCCTTTTCATCAAGTGAAACATTTACAATTTCATCGGAGGATTCCATGTCATCGATAAGGGCCTTCCCGAAAGTATTGACATTTTTGTAGCTCCTGGCGTATTCCGCATATCCCGTAAATGAAAAGGGCATCGAATTAACCGTGACCCCCGGAAGCCTGTTCAGGAGCCGTTTAAGGCTGCTCCTTCCGAGGTGCAGTTTTGTATCGCCCTCAAATACCATAATCTGTTCAGGTTCAGCCCCTGCGTTGGGAATTGCGACACCTTCCGATTCACGGTAAAAGAGAAACGTTCCCCCGATATTCAGGTTCCGGTTAAACTGATAATCCGTACGCACACCTCCCACAAAGGCCTGCCTCTCCGCGCCGGGAGGGAGATATTCATACCGTATTTCAATACTTGTGTCCGATGTGATGACAGGGTTCGTGGGATTGGTGAACTGGAGAAAACCCGAGGTATAGTCAACAGTGTACTGAGATTCAGGAATTTCCCGGCTGTTGATGCGGATACGCATACTTCCGGGAATGATATTCTGGTGCTGAAGCTGAAAACTCCTGGCCTCACGGTAATAGTTCACCCGCATCACATATTTCGAGGAAAGATTTTTATTGCCCCCTGCGAATTCACTGTACAGTGTATTCGCGGTGCTTCCGAGAAGGCTCCTGAACGGCTCCCGAAGCCTGAACTGCACGATCCCCCTCGCGTTATCAATGCTGTATCGTCCCGTTTTCGCTGTTTCACTTCTTGTGAGAAGGCTGTTCTCAAGATAAAAATCAATTTTAAAATTTTCATCAAGTATCTGCCGCTCACCGATCTGATACAACGACCGCACCTCATATATGTCAAAATTCAGCCTGCCGTCAGGAACAACGCTGTTCACATCACCACTGCAGTTACGGTCCACATCCTCATTGATTGAATATCCGTATTTTATGAAAACAAAGAGTTTCCCGGGAAAAATGTCAGTACGCGCCGCACTGTCTGTAGTAACCGTACTCCCGCCATTTACGGTATACACCGCGAACACCCTCGCGTTATCGGGTATGACCCGCAGAAACGTAATGAGACCCGTGGAATAGTTCACGGTATAGTCAACCCCTGCCACAAGCCTGTTGTAATATCCATTCCCAATGCTTATTGTTATGCCGTTATAATTGTTGGTACCATCCATGTCGTCCATGTACAGCGCAAAACCCGCAGAATCAATGTTGACAGCATACGGGGCATAGGACTGAGGGTCTCCGGGACTTGAGGTAAAGGTGACACGATTATAGAATGTTATGTCCTGAGCCGGCGGCGAGGTAAGCCCGTCATACCGCTTGAACGCTTCAAGCTGAAAGTACCTGTTCCGGATATACTGATACTCCCTGAGGCTCACTGAATTTGCCGATGAATTTCCCCGGAAATGCTCAACCGCGGTTTCCCCCCTGGTTACGCTTCCAAAGGCCTTGACCCTCAGCTTGTCCTTGCGGAAGGTTACGTCCATCCCCATCCCCTTGGCCGTCGCGTCATCATACACGGCATATTTCGAGTCATTCATCCTTATATCAATTTCACCGGCATTTATTTCACGGATCACCTCATCATCGTCAACTGCCTGATATTTCATCCTGTAGTGATTGTCCTCTTTACGGCTGTCATGGTCGATATAGACCGTAAGGCGCTTTCCGACTTTACCTTCCACATGGAGCTTTAACTCACGTTCCGGATAAAACCCCTCCTGGATCACTTTCGATACCGGTTTGTCCTGATCATACTGCTTGTAGCTGTTTTTGGTGAACTTTGATTTTCCGTATTTAAAATTAAACACCATGGAGCCGTACGATATAAGACTGACATCGTCCTGTGACTCGATATTGTAGATATCACTATTAATTTTGTCCTGCACAATGCGGTACTGCGGCGCGATGATATATTTGCCCCAGTCCCCTCTGCTGTAGGCGAGAACCCCCGGCACCGCGTCTCCGCCGTCCCCGGCAGCCGTTTCTCCGGGGACCTGCACGACACCTCCCGTCCGGCGGGCATGTGTTTCCACATATTCCACAAGTGTATCCCGAAACCCCCGGTCCCGCTGATACGCTTTCAGCAGTGATATCCCTCCCGCGAGGGCAGCGCCAATAACAATGTTGACACACAGATATGTCGTCAGACGGTTCAGCATAGAAAAAGAATTTGACAACGGAAGACGGTTTTGTAAAGTCCAATTTACTACAAAGGATTTGTTTTTAATGTACACCATCTGCCGTTTTTGTGAGGATCACAGGCCATGTTTTCTTCTGCCTGTACCCGGCACTTTGTTATATCTGTGGTGTGTACGAATACGTCTTCCCGCAGTACGGGACTCTGCCCGGCACTATACTGCTGATACTGTAATACCTGACACCATCAACAACGAGAGGAAACCATGAAAGAATCACTCTGTTATAAAATATTGCGCGAGCATCTTGCTGAAGGCGAGCTTATCCCCGGAAGTGAAATCGGAATAAGGATTGACCAGACCCTGACCCAGGACGCCACGGGGACCATGGCGTATCTCCAGTTTGAGGCAATGGAGATCCCCAGGGTAAAAACAGAAATTTCCGTATCCTATGTGGACCATAACACCCTGCAGATGGGATTTGAAAACGCCGATGACCACCTGTACCTGCAGACCATGAACAAAAAATACGGCATTCACTACTCCAGAGCCGGAAACGGAATATGCCACCAGGTGCATCTTGAACGGTTCGGTCGCCCCGGCGCGACACTTCTTGGTTCCGACAGTCACACTCCCACGGGTGGAGGGATCGGCATGATCGCAATAGGCGCGGGAGGGCTCGATGTCGCCGTTGCCATGGGGGGAGGTCCGTTTTATATGACATGCCCGAAGGTAATCAACGTACACCTGACCGGTTCTCTCCGGCCCTGGGTCACTGCAAAGGACGTGATCCTCAAGGTCCTCGAAATACTTACCACGAAGGGAAATGTGGGTTGTATCGTGGAATACACCGGCCCCGGTATAAAAACCCTTTCCGTTCCGGAACGTGCGACAATCACCAACATGGGGGCCGAACTTGGCGTAACCACCTCCCTTTTCCCGAGCGATGAAATAACCAGGGATTTTCTGAAGGCACAGGCGAGAGAATCCTCATGGAGGGAAATGCTTCCCGATAACGGCGCCGGGTATGACCGTGTCATTGAAATCAATCTCTCAGAACTTGTCCCCATGATCGCGCAGCCCCATTCCCCGGACAATGTTGTCACTATATCGTCAATAAAAGGCATGAAAGTGGACCAGGTCGCCGTAGGAAGCTGCACAAATTCATCCTACAAAGACCTCATGACAATCGCCGGAATCCTCAAGGGGAAAAAGGTGCACCCCGAGGTGAGTTTCCTTGTGGCTCCGGGATCACGGCAGGTATTTGAAATGATTGCACAAAACGGCGCCCTCGCGGACATCATCGCAAGCGGCGCCCGAATAATGGAATCCGCCTGCGGCTTCTGCATCGGTGCCGGCGCCGCGCCGAAAACCGGCAGCATTTCTCTGCGCACCAACAACCGGAACTTCGAAGGCCGTTCCGGAACACAGTCCGCGTCAATATATCTTGTGAGTCCGGAAACCGCGGCGCTTTCCGCGTTAAAGGGAGAACTCGTTGACCCCCTTGATTATCCCGCGGGAGAATATCCTTCAGTTGCAATGCCTGAACAGTTCCTTATTGACGACTCAATGGTCATTCCCCCTTCAGAAACAGATGATCCGGTTTTCAGGGGCCCTAATATCGGCGAGCCCCCCTATACCGGTCCACTTATGGATGAGATGAATGGCGTGATCGGCCTTAAGGTGGGTGATAAAATAACCACAGACCATATTATGCCCGCAGGTCAGCGCCTGAAATACCGTTCAAACATTCCGGAATACTCAAAATATGTGTTTGAAAATGTTGACCCCGACTTCTCTTCACGTTCACTGAAGAACAGGGAGGAAGGGCGTTACACCGCGATTATGGGCGGGGAAAGCTACGGCCAGGGGTCAAGCAGGGAACATGCCGCGATCTGTCCAATGTTTCTCGGGGTCCGTTTTGTTATTGCGAAATCATTTGAAAGAATTCACACATCAAATCTGATAAACTTCGGGATCCTGCCCCTTGTGTTCAAAAACAGTGCTGATTACGATGCAATCAATCAGGGAGATTCTTTTTCCGCACATAACCTTCGTGCAGCGGTAAAAGCGGGGACAGATATCACCCTCGTCATTAACGGAACGTCCTTCGCCTTTTCACTGATTGCCAGCAGCCGCCAGAGAGAAATTCTTCTGGACGGGGGCCTTCTGAATTTCACGAAAAAGAACATTTAGGGTATCATCTGAACAAGTCTGACATTGAACGTGCAGAAGGGGAGCCATCCTCTCCTGCGTGCTTTGTCAACAGACAGTACAATGTGGGGCATATATTCCGGCTCAAAAGGCTCCCGCGGGAGTTCCCATCCCACCTCCTTCAGGAGCCTGCTTCCCTTTTTGCTGTTGCACCACCTGCATGCGCACACAAGGTTCTGCCAGCTTGAAAATCCTTCTGTCATGGGCTTACCCGTTACCTGGGTCCACCTGCTCCGCGGTATTATATGGTCCACGGTGAGGTCACGGACAGTAAACCGTTTCCCGCAGTACTGACACAGCATATCATCCCGGTAAAGGACATTGAGCTTCGTAAACGCTACACGGTGCCTTGGGAAACTGCTGTAATCCACCAGGGAAATAACAGAGGGAACCCGTATACTGACCGACGGGGAACGCACATACCGCTCCTCCTCGACAACCGGCACAGCCTTATCCGCCATGAGAAGACAAATCGCGTCTTTCAGGCTGGAAATTCTTATGGGAATAAAACCCGTATTTAATACAAGCACCTCTGCATTCATCATAACCGTCACACCCTTCCTGTTACAATGTGAACGAAACCCCGGACATGATACAGGCAGGGAACAACAGCCCGTATCATCCGAAAAAAAGCCCATAGTTGTCACTATGGGCTTTTTGTTCCGATTATATAGCTGCAATGATAATGTATATGCCTTCCGGTTTGTACCATATCTCCCTTTTAAGCCTCCCGGAAATCTGCACATTGCTGTGCGTTACTGGTATTCTGTATATGAAATAAGGTTTCTCCGCAATCTGATATTTCTCATATTATGTTCAAATACATACATGACATATGATCACCATGTCAAGATTTTTTTGATTACTCTATTGCGCAGGTATTTAATTCCCGCGTACAGTATCATCCCGTACTTCTGCATTGTAAATATTTTCCAGCAGTAAAAATTGTAATTGAAATAACCCGATTTATGTTCTATATATTACACAATGTAATCAGCATACTGTCTGATGCCCCCTGCCATCCGCGGCAGAATACCTGTAAAGGAGATGCGGCAATTTTAATGTATTCACGGTTCAGTATTACCCATTTCTTTTTTTCGTTAACACTTCCTGCACTTGCAATCCTTTTCTGTGTACAGCTTCTTATGCCTGTTACACATCTTTACGGGCAAAGGACAAAATCCAGCCAGAGGGCCGGTGAACAGGTCAAAGCCGAGAAGGGACTGAAGGACAACAGATATTATTTTTATTTTATAAATACCGCAATTACCAACAAGGGCACCGACGAAGAAAAGAAACAATTCAAGGAGGCTATCCAGCGGGATATAATAGCACAGCTTCTGTATATGCGTTTTCATTTCAAGGAATCCTACATTGAAATACGAAAATCCCAGAAAATCCTTGTCGACACATACCGCGGTTTGCTCCTGCGTGATGTTGAGAGTTCCCGTTCCCTTCTGAACAATTTTGCCCATGATGTATTCAGGTCCGGAGATCCCGACGCCCGCAGTTATCTGAAGTTCGGCTATCGTGATCTGAAAGTGGCGATGATGTATCTCGGCATGGGGGACAACATACGAAAGTCCCTGTATTCAATGCGCCTCAATAAGTATGTTGAAGCGATTAAAACCGCGAAACACGGTATGCGGTATGCACTTCTTTCGCGGCTGAAATCACTGGAAGTCAATAATGCGGACGCGCTTCCGGGACCGATATACTCTGCATTGCGGGATACCATCATTTCCTTCCAGAAAGCAACAGAGAGCCGTGACGAAAGAACAATGTCATTCAATAATATCAGGCGTAACATTAATCTTTTAATCCCTGAAAATGAACGGAAAAAATATCTTCTCATCCATCATGACAGTTATTACCGGACCCCTGAAGAAACAACCTTTTATGAACAGATCTGGGCTCATCCTGATCTTGATGAAATTAAAGACTATAAACATTACAGGGACACTCTTGATTAACGAAAATCTATTCCCGCATACGTGCAAATAAAATACCGGGTTCATAATCACATACAATATTATTTATTCAGAGGTTTCCATGAAATGCAATAAACTCATTATGGCGCTTTTGCTGTGTACTGTGTCCTGTTTCGACCGTCCCACTGAAGGCAACGATCTTTCACAGCTTGGCTTTTATTCCACCCCTGATAAAGTTCTTGAAACCCTGAAGGGATCATCCTCACCGGGATACCGTGAACATTACCTTCTCGGCACCGCATATCACAAAAAAAAGCAGTATAAAAACGCCATGTTCCATTATATAAACAGCAGTTTTTCCGCTGAGCGCAGCAACAGCATACGGCTCTTTGCCAGCCCCGTGTTCCGTTTTCTCGACGGGTATCATACAAAATCTCCTTATTACAATGACGCGGTATACCATATCGCGGAGCTTTTTTATCTTTACCGCGAATTCAGGTATGTTGTTAAATTTATTGACCTTATGGACTCTTCACGAAGCGCCCTGTACCGTGACGCGGTTATTTTAAAATCACGCGCTCACATCGAGTTGAAAGAATACGATAAGGCCATTGAGTCACTGAAAGGGATTATTGAAGATTTTCGGGACGATACATCTCTGTCCCTTATACATATCCGCCTTGCATCCGCGTACCTGTACCGTGATGACCACCGGAATGCCCTGAAGTCATTTCTCGAAGTAATTAAAATTGACCCTTCCGCCTGGCAGGCCCGTATAGCATCAAAGGAAACTGCTGCCATATTACGGCAGCACACCGGGTTACACCTGGACACACAATCCCGAATAGTATATGCTTCAGGACTTTACCACGCCGGACAATACGACAGCGCAATTGAAATATTGAAGGATATTGTATCAACCGTATCCGAAACTGCTATTAAAGAGAACGCTGCGGAACTGCTTGTCCGGTCATTGATCCGGAAACGGTCACTTCGTGATGCTGATACAATCATTGACGCCTCTAAAAACACACCCCGTTATTACACCATGATTAAACTGAAAGCAGATGAATTCTGGCGTTCAGGGAAACGCAACCAGGCGCTGACCCTTTATAACGAACTCAAATC
>DAOSYC010000066.1:0-18065 GCA_035380905.1 Spirochaetota bacterium
CGGCATGGAGCGGTGGATTTCCATGCGCCTCGCGGAACATCTCGGGATCTGGGCAAATTGTATCTACCCCTTTCCGAATACCATGATATACGGCCTTTTCCGGGACGTCCTGGGGCTGAGTTCCGGAGAGGACCCCTTTGACAAGGCGGTGATGACCTGGAAGGTGCTGGGGCTTCTGGAGAAATGCACCGGTGAGCCGGGATTCGAAAGCCTGAAGATTTACGCGGGGGATACCGTTTCACCCCTGAAGCAGTATCAGCTCGCGCGGCAGATTGCCGACGTCTTTGACCAGTACCTCACATACCGGCCCGATATGATGCTCCGGTGGGACAGCGGGGAGGGTGAACACTGGCAGGCGAACCTGTGGCGGAAGACCGCGGGTGACATGCGGGACCGGCACCGTGTTGCCCTTCGTGACACCTTTTTCAGGAAGCTTGAGGAGGACCGTGCTGCCCGGGACCTTCTTCCCAAACGGCTGTCTCTCTTCGGGGTGGCGACGCTTCCCCCGTTTCACCTGGATTTTCTCGATGACCTGTCCGCGTTTGTCCCGGTGCATATGTTTTTCCTGAACCCCTCACGGCAGTACTGGGGTGATTTGCGGTCCCGTAAGGAATTATCGAAGGCGGAGAAAAAGCTGGGCAGGAAAGGTATCGGTCTTGATGAGCAGCATTATGATACCGGAAATTCCCTGCTTGTCTCAATGGGTACTCTGGGCAGATTTTTCCTTGATATGATCTATGATAAAAATCCCATGGATTCAGCATTTCCCGATTCCTGGGTTGAACCTGCCCGGGACACCCTGCTGCACCGGGTACAGCATGATATTCTGGATGCCGTCGACCGGGGGCAGCTGCACAACATGGAACGGGAGGAGATGAGGCTCTTTCCTGAAACTGCCGCCGATGTTGAGGAGATCGGTCCGGAGGATGAGTCCATCAGGATTCATTCATGCCACAGTCCCATGCGTGAAATTGAGGTGCTCCACGATTATCTCCTGAACTGTTTTGATACCATACCTGGTCTCGAACCCCGGGATATTCTGGTGATGGCTCCCGACATCGAAACCTATGTGCCCCATATAGACACGGTATTCGGTTCACCGGAAGATGATTCCGTCGCGATACCATATACCATTGCCGACAGGACCGCCGCGGGAATGCACCGTGCGGTGAGGACGTTTCTTTCCATTGCTTCCATCGGAACCAGCAGGCTAGGGGCGGGAGAGGTGCTGGACATTCTTTCGTGCCCGGAGGTGCTCCGCCGCTTCAGTCTCGATGAAAGCGATCTGCCCCTGCTCCGTAAATGGACCGCGGAGACCGGTATACGGTGGGGCATTGATGCCGGCGACCGCCTGGCCATGGGGCTCCCGTCAATTCAGGAGCACACCTGGCGGAGCGGTATGGAGAGGCTTCTTCTTGGATACGCGATGCCTGGTGAAGAGGAACGGCTTTTCAGGGGAATTCTCCCCTATGACCATGTTGAGGGGGCCCGGTGCGAGGTACTTGGGGGATATCTCGAATTTCTTGAATCACTCTTTATGGTGAAGCGTGAAATCAATGAGAACAGGAGCCCCGGTGAATGGTCAGCGTATCTCATTGAACTGGGGGACAGGTTTTTTGAAATCATCCCCGGTGACTCTGAGCGGTCCCTGCAGACGCTCCGGAATGAGCTGGAAACACTGAAGGACCAGGAGGATATCTCCGGGTTTAAAGGGAAGGTCCCTCACGCGGTCATCGCCGCGTGGCTGAATGACACCTTCGGCAGCGAGCCGGTAACAGGGAGCTTCCTCCGGGGCGGCGTGACATTCTGCGCGATGCTTCCCATGCGCAGCATCCCCTTTAAAGTGATCTGTCTTGTAGGTATGAATGACGACACGTTCCCCCATCCTGACAACGCGGTGAGCTTCAATCTCATGAAGGATGATTTCAAACCGGGGGACAGGTCACGGCGCCATGATGACAGGTATATATTTCTGGAGACAATTATCTCGGCACGTGAACGGCTCTGCATCAGCTTCGTGGGTCAGAGCATACGGGACAACAGTGAAATTCCCCCTTCCGTTGCCGTGAGCGAACTGATGGACTATATCAATCAGGGGTACAGGATTGAAGGGGGCATGCCGGGGGACCGCATACTTGTACAACACCGCCTTCAGCCGTTCAGCGCCGGGTACTTTACGGGGAAGGGGCCCCTGTTCAGTTATTCCGGAGAACAGTGCAGGGCCGCAGGGGCGCTCATGGATGAAAGGCTGCATCCGGAACCGTTTATATCAGCCCCGCTTCCTGAAGTTGACAATGGCGGGGGCGATATCGACCTCCGTGACTTTCTCCGTTTTTTCCGGAATCCGGCGCAGTTTCTTCTGGAAACGCGCCTCCGTATGTTCTTTCACCGGCGGAGCGGGGCCCTCGATGAACGGGAGCCGTTCGATATCGATGGCCTCGAGGCGTACGCCATGAAGGATGATATCTCCCGGCGGATACTCGGGGATTCCTTTGACGGGGGGCTCTTTGATGTGTACCGGGCTGGCGGAAAACTTCCCCACGGAACCATAGGGGAGCATGCGTTCAACTCGATATGTCAGGCATCTGAAATGTTTGCGGAGAGTATTCGTGACCTGACAATGGGTAATGAACGTGGTTCCCTTGACATTGAAACCATAGTGCGCGGACGGCGGTTTACCGGCACCATTGACGACGTCTGGCCCGGGGGAGTGATATACTTCCGTCCCGCGCAGGTGAAACCCTATGATATGCTGCGGGGATGGATTGTGCGGTGTATTCTCACTGCCGCGGGAGATGACCGGGAGGTATATGTCGCGGGTACTGATGCTGTCCGGCAATATGATCGAAGAGATCCGGAGGAAATTCTCGGCCCACTGATTGCGCTCTATGACCGCGGCCTCCGGGAGCCGGTGCCACTTCTGCCGCAGGCATCCTTCGCCTGTGCCGGGGTATTGAAGAAGAATCCCGGCGACAGGTCCGGCGCCCTTTCCGCCGCCAGAAAGAAATGGGAGGGTGAAGCCTGGAATGGCAGCAGTGACGCCGATGATCCCTGTATGGCGGCGTGCTTCGGGGGATTGGATATTTTTAATGATGAGTTTTTATATATTTCAGAGATTGTGTACCTGCGGATGCTTGACGCGATGAATAAGAAGGAATAATGGAACCCTTTGATATTATACATCACCCCCTCCGGGGGACAACGCTGATAGAGGCAAGCGCCGGTACGGGAAAAACCTATACCATCGCGGGGCTGTATCTGCGTCTTGTTCTTGAACAGGGGATGGCGCCGGCAGACATTCTCGTGGTGACGTTCACCCGCGCTGCTACGGAGGAGCTGCGCGACCGGATACGAAAGCGTCTCCGGGAGGCCCTCCGTGCATGCAGGGACGGTGTGCCTCCCGGGAACGGCGACAGGCTCCTCGGCCATGTGGCGAAACAGTACGGAGGGGACCATGAGGCGGTGAAAAATCTCTCCGGAGCGATCCGTGATTTTGACGAAGCCGCCATCTACACCATCCACAGCTTCTGCCAGCGGGTGCTCCGGGAGAATGCCTTCGAAAGCAGTTCCCTGTTCACCACTGAGCTCGCGAAGGACAGCACCGGGGTTACCGGGGAAATCGTCGATGATTTCTGGCGGTCACGGTTTTATGAAATGCCGCTTTTCATGGTGCGGTATTACCGGGAGCAAAGAAATATCACTGAAAAGAATTTCGGTGATCTCCTGAAAAAATATATACCTGATCCGGCATTTACCGTTGTCCCTGATCCGGAACCCGTTACCCCTGAGGAGATCGGGAACGCATTCAGCACGCTATCCGCAGCCCATGATACACTGAGCACCGCATGGAACACCCGGGGAGAGGAGATACGGAATCTGCTGCTCACCTGCGATGGATTGAACCGGAACAGCTACCGTATTACGTCCCTGCAGAAATGGTTTGAAGAGATGAATTCTTTTCTTACGTCGGAAGATGTGCTGTCGACCCCTGAAAGTTTTGAAAGATTCCGCAATGAGACACTGCAGGAGAAAACGAAAAAGGGACATGAGGCGCCGGAGGACAAGTACTTCGATCTCTGTTCGGAATATGTGGAGCTCCTCGGAGAGGTGACGGCCATGATGGACATATATCTGGTCCATCTGAGAAAACAGTTTTTCACCTGGTTCGATATGGAGCTCGCGAAACGGAAGGCCGAAAGGAGCACGCGGTCCTTTGATGACATCATAGCGGACATGTATCACGCCCTCAGGGGAAGCGGCGGCCCTGACCTCGCCCGTGCCGTGGGAACGCGTTTCAGCGCCGCCCTTATCGATGAATTTCAGGACACCGACCCTCTGCAGTATAATATTTTTACCGGGATATTCAAAAACAAAAACCATGTGCTCTTTCTCATCGGGGACCCGAAGCAGGCGATTTACGGGTTCCGGAGCGCCGACATTTTCGCGTATCTGAAAGCGAAAAGGGAGGTGGACACACAGGCTACCCTCGTGGAAAACTGGCGAAGCACCCCTGAACTGGTGGCTGGTTTCAACGCGGTCTTTTCCGCCCGTGAAAAACCGTTTGTGTTTGAAGAGATCGATTTCACTCCGGCCATCGCCGCGAAGAAGGACATAACGGGGCTCACCGTTGAAGGGGAGGAGGATACCGCGTCACTGAGAATATGGCTTCCTGAGCGAAATCCGGAAAATGCGGCACACAGGGCAGGGAAGGGGGATTTCGGCGCAATGTCGGCCAGGGCGTCGGCGGCGGAAATATCACGCCTTATTGCCATGGGAAGGAGGGGTGAGGCCCTCATTGAGGGCAGAGGGCTCCTTCCAAAGGACATCGCGGTGCTGGCGAGGAAGAACAGGCAGGCATTAATGGTGCAGCGGGAACTGACAGCCCTGGGTGTCCCTTCCGTGCTGTACGGGTCGGAGAGCCTGTTCCGTTCGCGGGAGGCGGAGGAGGTGGAACGCCTTATGGCGGCGGTACTGGAGCCGGGCAATGGAAACCGTGTCCGCCTCGCCTGCGCTACGGGGCTGTTCGGGATGAACGGGGGGCAGATACATAACGCGGCGGGTGATGATGCCGCATGGGAGGAGCTGACAGAACGGTTCTACCGGTACCATGAATTGTGGATGCATTACGGGTTTGCCCGCATGTTCCGCGCGATCCTTCAGAGGGAACATGTGCGGGAGCGGATATTGCGTTTCTTTGACGGGGAGCGGCGCATGACGAATTATCTTCACTGCGCTGAGGTGATAAGCCGCGCGGAGACAGAGCGGGGGCCCGGCATGGAGGGGATCCTCACATGGTTTGCGGACCGCCGGATTGAGGGTGATGCGGGCGATGAACACCAGCTCCGTCTCGAAACGGACGAAAACGCGGTGACAATCGTTACCGTGCACAGCAGCAAAGGCCTCGAGTACCCTGTTGTGTTCTGCCCGTTCCTTTATGACGGGGTCAAAGTTGATAAGGATTTCTTCAGGTTTCATGAGCCCCCGGATTACAGGCTGGTGCTTGATGTGGGAAGCGGCAAGGAGGAACATAAGGCCCACGCAGCGCGGGAGGATCTGGCGGAAAATGTGCGCCTGATGTATGTGGCCCTCACACGGGCACAATACCGGTGCTACCTGTCATGGGGTATAATAAATGAGTCCGGGACATCGGGGCCGTTCTATCTTTTCCACGGAGCCGATGGTGCCGGTGATGCCGATACTGCCATTGCTGCGCTGAATGACGCCATTAAAAACATGGATTACGATACCATGCTTCATGATCTGCGCGGGATTGTCCGGAATTCCGGCGGCAATGTGTCACTCGGCATTATGGATGATGCGGGAGGGGTTGCGTGTGCCCGTGAACATGAAGAAGAGGCCCGCCTTTCATGCAGGGAGTTCCGGGGCGCCATAGTGAGGAACCGGGGCATTGTGAGCTATTCCTCCCTGGTGAAGGGCCATGGCGATGGAAGCGCCGCGGCAGACCATGAAGGCTATGATTACACCACTGTCGCGGTGAAGGAGGCGGATACTGACCGTGACATATTCAGCTTCCCCCGGGGCGCCGATGCGGGGAACTGCATCCACTGGATTTTTGAACACGCGTATTTTACAGGAACGGACATGTCCTTGAATGATGATGTAATTGTGCAGGGGCTCAGGCGCTATGGATTTCCTGAATCATGGAGCGGCGCCCTTTCACGCATGGTGACAGCGGTCCTTGATGCGCCCCTTGGAGACCAGGGCCCGGGGCCCCGACTCAGGGACGCGGGAAGGGACGACAGGCTTCATGAGATGGAGTTCATGGTGCCCCTTGAGGCACTGACGCCGGGAGCCCTGCGGGACATACTGCCCCCCCCGGGTGCATCCGCGGTCACAGAGGACATGAGAGAGGCGTTCAGGTCTGTGACGTTCAGCGAGGTGAAAGGATATCTCCGGGGATTTATTGACCTCATATTCAGGCATGAGGGGCGGTATTATATTGTGGACTGGAAATCCAACCATCTCGGGAATTCAGTGGAAGCCTATTCGCGGGAGCGGATGATGCAGGAAATGAAACGCCATAACTACTACCTGCAGTATTATATCTACACCGCGGCGCTCCACCGCTATCTTGCACTGCGGCAGCCGGGATACCGGTACGCTGATCATTTCGGCGGCGTGCGGTATGTCTTTGTGCGGGGCGTCAGCGGGAGCGGTGACACCGGCATATTCCGTGATTGTCCGCCGGAGGACAGTATTGTGAGACTTTCGGATGCGATGAGTGTTTTTTCCGGAGGTAATGAGTGATGGAGGCGTTGATTAATGCAGTATGGGACCAGCCCTGTTTTTCGGGCCTTGACCGCCGCTTTGCTGATTTCATATATACCCTTGACGGCAGTAATAACCTTTCCCTGAAACTGGCGGCACTCCTGGTGAGCAGCCGGACCGGGAGCGGTGATATATGTATAGAGCTTGACCGTATCGGAGGAACAGCGGTTTCCGGACTCCTTGATGCCTTCGAGGTGTTCGGTACTCATGACATGTTTTCCGGAATGCTTCTTCCGGATGCGGATTTATGGGCCTCAGAACTTGAAATAAGCGGCCTTGTCACGGCTCCGGGGGGATACGCGCCCCTCGTTCTTGACGGGGAACGGCGGCTGTACCTGTACCGTTATCATGAATACCAGCGGCAGGTCCATGAAGAATTCTCAGTACGTGCAGTATCGAAGAATAATGATGTCGATATCACTCTGCTAAGAAAAAGCATTGACTGCCTTTTCCCATCCGGCGGTGAGGGGGACACTGACTGGCAGCGCGTAGCGGCAGTTGCCGCGTTGAGGTCACGGGCTGTGGTGATATCCGGCGGCCCCGGTACAGGGAAAACCTCTACCGTGGGAAAGATCATTGTGCTCCTTATAGAACAGGGGATCAGGGCCGGGAAGGTACCCGCAATCGCACTGGCGGCACCTACGGGAAAAGCAGCCGCACGGATGAAGGAGGCCCTGACCCGTTCTCTCGAATCAATGGAAATTGATGCCGCGGTCCTCGGCGCGGTGCCGAAGGAGGCCGCCACCATACACCGGCTTCTTGGATCAGTCCCGGATTCCCCGTATTTCCGGCACAATGCCGGGAACCCCCTTCCATGGGATATTGTGGTGGTGGACGAGTCC
Organism: Spirochaetota bacterium; assembly: GCA_035380905.1. Taxonomy (GTDB): domain Bacteria; phylum Spirochaetota; class UBA4802; order UBA4802; family JAGODF01; genus JAKQCH01. The sequence goes on from DAOSYC010000066.1 coordinate 7,632, forward strand.
TCGATGGCTGATATAGCCCTCCTCGCGAAACTTCTCACCGCATTGCGTGATGACGCGGGGATACTGCTCCTTGGAGACAAGGACCAGCTCGCATCGGTTGAGGCGGGAGCGGTACTCGGTGACCTCTGTGACACTGGAAATGTTCACGGTTATTCCGAAGGTTTTGCGGACTATGCGGAGAAAACCGCGGGGACGGTCATACCGGCGGACCGTCGTGGTGATGAGGAACCCCGTATCGCGGACTCCCTTGTGGTCCTTGAAAAAAGCTACCGCTTCGGGGAAAAAAGCGGTATCGGCGAGTTGAGCAGGGCAATTCAGCGCGGTGCCGCGGAAGAGGTTATCAGGCTGTTCAGGGAGGGGAATTACAGTGATATCATGCTCAATGATCCTGTCCGTGAAGAAGGTTTGACGGATGCCCTCACCGGAAAAATTACTGAACAGTACGGCCCCTACCTTGCCTCAGAAAGTCCGGAAGAAGCGCTGGAGTTGTTCTCCGGCTTTACGGTGCTCTGTGCGTTGCGCCGGGGGCCCTTCGGTGTTGAGCGGATAAACGAACAGATTGAAAGGATCCTGGCGGCGCGTGGATATATCGACCCCAATGAGCCGTGGTACAACAGGCGGCCTGTGATGATAACCAGAAACTGTTATGAGCTGGACCTCTTTAACGGGGACATGGGCGTTGTCTTTGATACCTCTCAGGGGAGGAAAGTCTTTTTCCCGTCCCGTGAAGGCGGTGTCAGGGGCATCAATCCTTCAAGGCTTTCAGGGTATGAGACCACCTACGCCATGACGGTGCACAAGAGCCAGGGGTCTGAGTATGACCATGTCGTGCTGGTACTGCCTGACCGGTCGTCGCCGGTCCTTTCGCGGGAACTGCTCTATACCGCGGTCACCCGTGCCCGGAGCACCGTCGAAATCTGGGGGTCACCGGATATTGTCCGTGAAATAATCGCGGCCCCGACGAAACGGAAATCAGGACTTCGTGACCTTCTGTGGAAGCGATGAGAACTGCGGTAACAGGATACGCATAATGATGAATGGCAGGGAGATGTGAGCAGCTATACCGCGCAAAATCCGGGTCCGGGATACAGGGAGCTTATACAGCGAAGCTGGTCAATAAGCTGGCCCATGGTGCTGATTATGGCGTTTGAATTTCTTATCAGCCTTACGGATGTGTATATCGCGGGGCTCCTGGGGAAGGAGTATCAGGGGGCTGTGGGATTTTCAACACAGATGTATTTTATTTTTATTGTTGTCGCGAATGCCCTTACCGTCGGTACCGTCGCGACAGTGGCAAGGATTTTTTCCGGGAGCACAAAAGAGGAACTTTCGAACTCTGTTTTTACCATACTTACGTCAGTTGCTGTATCAGGTTTTATACTGGGGACTTTTGGCGTTGTAATGTCCTCTCCGATAGTGTCGCTGCTCAATATTCCCGATGCGGTGAAACGCAACGCGATTCCTCTTATTGAGATATACGCCGCGGGGGTGGTTTTTCACTATTTCCTGATTAACAGCAATGGTATTTTACGGGCGACGGGAGGTATCCGGCGGTCCCTGATCACCATGGCGGTGGTATGTGTATCAAATGTGGGACTGAATTTTCTCTTTGTGTTTCATACACCTCTGGGGTTTCGGGGGATCGCGCTTTCAACGGTAGCGGGCCTTGCGATAGGCGCCATTATAAACTGGTTTCATCTGCGCCCCATGGCGGGGGTTTCACGGGTTTTCAGACGGGAGTTTCTGAAAAAGGTTGCCGCGATAGGATGGCCTTCAGGTGTGCAGCAGGTTTCATGGCAGGTGGGGTCCACGGTAATGTTTCTTATCCTGAGCGCCCTTCCATTGCACAGGGTTGAGATTATTGCGGCATTTACAAACGGCCTGCGGATTGAATCTGCAATATTTCTGCCGGCGTTCGCGTTGAACATGGCGAATGCAGTGGTTACGGGAAATCTCCTGGGGGAGGGACGGAAGGAGGAGGCATTCCGGGCGGGAATGGTGACAGCTGGTCTCGGGGTACTGCTGATTACTGTGCTTACGGCTGTTGTCGTGCTGAACGCGCGGCTTCTTGCGTCGTTTTTATCCAATGATCAAATTGTCATACAGGAATGTGTACGGTATATTTACATAAGCATGATCAGCGAGCCTTTCATGGCGTGGGCTGTAATACTCGGAGGCGCGCTGAACGGCGCGGGGGACACCAGGGGGGTTATGGTAATTATAATTCTCAGTTTCTGGATTGTGCGTATTCCCGCGGCGTTTCTGTTCGGCGTGGTGCTCTTTTTCGGGGCCCCGGCAATGTGGTGGGCAATGAACGCCTCAATATTCACACATGCTGTATTTTTATCCAGACGTTATTTCAGGAGGAAATGGCTTGAGCTACAATAGTGAAAAACTTGGTTTCCATCATCGGGAACTGCTTGATAATAAATTGAGAGAAATTCCGATACACCTCTCTGAATACAGTTTTGCGAACCTGTATCTCTTCCGGGAATCTCATAACTATGAAGTACTGCGCATGGATGATATCTTCATATCCGGTGTTACCTATGACGGTATGCGGTATATTATGCCTACCTCTGATGTCAGAGATGCAGATGCCGGGCTGATTCAGGAACTTGTTGAAGAATTCGGGTCGATATTTCCGGTCCCCGAGGAGTGGCTCTCTGCCTTTGATCCTGATATATATACAATGACCTACAATGACGGCGATACCGATTACATATATACCCTTGATACGATGCGTGAATATGCCGGGAAGAAGCTCCATAATAAAAGGAACCTCCTGTACCAGTTCCAGCGGCTGTATCTCCATGAGGCTTTGCCCCTGACACAGGAAAGGATCGAAGATGCCCGCACTGTTCTTGAAGCATGGCAGGAGGAGTCAGGGACCGCGGCACATGAAACTGACTACAGGCCATGCAGCGAGGCGCTGGATTTTTATGCGGAACTGGAACTCTGCGGGGGGATATATTATGCCGAGGGGGAGCCCGCGGGATTCATCCTCGGGGAGGACCTCAGCGACAATATCTTCGCGTTTCATTTTGCCAAGGGAAAGCGTAAATTCAAGGGGCTGTACCAGTTCATGTATAACAGTTTCGCGAAAGTTATGCCGGAACAGTTCTGCTGTTTTAATTTTGAACAGGACCTGGGAATCGAATCATTGCGAAGAGCAAAGTCTTCATATCATCCCACAGGTATGCTGAAAAAATACAGGGTATCATTAAAATAATGTCATGACATATTTCATATTCTAACATGCACACAATGAAGGCGTTAAAAAATAAAAGATAAAGGAGATCAGCATGAACCTTAATCATCCCGAAGTCACACAGCAGGCAATGAGCCTCCTCAGAAGCGGCAATGCGTTTCAGTGGTATGTCATCACGCTTCTGGCTCTTGTGATGTATGTGTATTTTAATGAGATTGCCAAAAAAAACTGGAAGGGAATCGCCGCGGGACTCTCGCTGTATATGGTGCACTGGTTTGTGGAGATTGTAAACGGCCTCATCCAGCATTTTTCCGGCCATGCGCTCTGGACCGTACCTGAAGGGACGGCGTTTCTTATCCTTGTGGGAGTTGGAGTGGAGTTGAGCCTGATGTTCTCCATTGCGGGGCTTCTTTTCAGCAAGATACTGCCTGAAGATCCGAAAGCAAAGATCCTTGGCATCAACAACAGGCTTTTTATCGCCATTGGAAACGCGGCGTTCTTCTCTGTCTTTGAAATCTTCCTTGTGAAAACGAAAGCCTTTGTATGGGTGTATCCGTGGTGGGGTGCCCTTACAGTGTTTATTACTGTCTATATTCCCTTCTGGGTTGTGTCCATGTATTCCTATGACTGGGCGCCGAAAACACAGAAGGTGGTAATCGGCTCCATGTTCGCGGTGAACGCCCTGATGCTGATAGTGTTTGCCGGAATACTGGGGTGGATATAATCTTTCTGTGCGCGGCAGATGCCGGGAACAGTGTATTGTATAATACCTGTTCCCGTTGAGAAAAGGGACTATATAATGCGGAGAGAGTCAGGAAATGTCTTTCTTCGTGTTCCCTTTTTCGATGTTCTGAATCGACTCTTTCAACGAAGCGGGAAGGGGGATTTTTTTCCCCTGTGTGTAATCGAACATTACAAGTACCGCTTTTCCAGTAGCGGCGGTTCCGGCTTTTTCGCTGATTATGATAAATTCCATGGTGAAGCTGGTTTTCCCCACAGCACTTATCCGTGACCCCACAGTGAGCCTGTCGGGAAAGGACAACGGATTCAGGTATCTGCATGATGATTCCGCCATAATAGGGCCGATGTTCTCCTCATGCTTCAGATCAAGAATACCCAGCTTCCCGTAATAGGTAAACCGGGCTGCTTCAAAATAACGGTAATATATATTGTTGTTCACATGACCGAAGGCGTCCATGTCGCTCCAACGGACATCAATGGATGTTACCGCAGGATAGAGTTGTAATGGGTTCATGATGGTATATTCCGGAAAATTGCATTTAATTGTAAATAAGTATATCAGGAAAAAGATTTGACGGCAAACACTATTTTTTCACATCCTGTAATATGGACAGAATACATGACCATGAAGATATTGAAAGGATAGTTCTATGAGTGAAACAAAGCCGTATATTGGATATGAATTTACCGGAATAAGCCCCCTGACGGAATCATTGTATAAATTCGGTATCGATTTCAGTATAATTCAGGACCCGAAAGTTCCCGGGGTCTTTGAAGCGCAGCCGGATATTCTGAATGAGGAAACAGATGCGATACGTGTCGGGCAGTTGTCACGGGAGGGGAAGGTCCTGTATTTTGCTGAATTCGGGCTGATGCTTGGAGAAATAGCCCGTTCCTATGTGACATTCATATTTGATCACCATCCATCAGTTGAAGAAATGGCAGCGGCGGCCGGTGATATTGAGGCTCTGACCCTGGAACGTCTGAAAACGGTACAGGGACAGGGGGATATTCCGGCTCCCCATTAACAATGGTCCTTCGGGATTCATGCCGTTATTATGATATAAAATTTTCCTTTGTCAGACGCGGTACTGTTTTTTTTATTTGGTTCGGAAAAATTGCAGTTTTAAGTTGACGATTTCCCATATAACTGCTATATTGATAATGAAAATCATTTTCATGTAGAATCTAATGTGGTTACTCAACTGTTACGGAGGATACAGCTTGTGCGAAGAAGAGGGCGCGGTCCATGGTGGCATAACAGGTTTGAGGATTTCGGAGTACGGGTCACAGAACCCCGTGAAGTCGTGATGGAGGTGCTTCTTGGAACTGCTGAACATCTCACCGCGGCGGATGTGTATGTCCGAGCCCATGAGCTGAATCCGGCGATTGGTTTAACAACAGTGTACAGGACCCTTGATATCCTTCTGCAGATGGGGATTGTTCAGAAGTTTGATTTCGGAGAGGGTAAATCACGGTACGAGCTGATCAATAACTCCCAGAGCAAGGAGCACCATCACCACCTTGTGTGCGTGAGGTGTAAAACAATAATTGATTATTATGATTTTGTTGATGAAGAGCTTGAGTTTATACAAAAAACCCAGGACAAGCTTTCGGAAAAATACCGGTTTCATATCATGGATCATGTAATCAGTTTTTACGGTCTCTGTGAACAGTGTAAAGTGAAATCCCAGGGGTAATTTTTTTTACACTTCTATTGAAAATGATTTTCATTATCATATTTAAAGGAGGTATGTCATGCCGGCAGGTGATAGAACGGGACCAAATGGTTTTGGTCCAATGACAGGCAGGGGCGCAGGATTCTGTGCCGGATATTCCGCACCGGGATACGCAAATCCGGTTCGGGGTGGAGGATACGGCGGATTCGGCCGGGGCCGCGGAGGCGGAGGAAGAGGCTGGAGACACAATTTCTATGCGACGGGTATGCCCTTCTGGGCACGAGGCTATCAGCCATATCCGGTAATGCCGGGATATGGATATCCCGGAGTACAGCGGGAGTTCACAGCGGAAGACGAAATGAAAATGCTGAAAGATCAGGCAGAGTATATGCAGAAGGAAATTTCCGCGATACACAACAGAATACAGGAGCTTGAAGGGATGGGATCAGGCCGGAAAGAGTAATACGGACAATACCCGCAGAATTGAAGCTTCATCGGGGATGGAGTATACCTGAAAGAATCCGAATCGGCCCATACATTGTGCAGATGGGCCGGTTCAGCCTGTTCCATGAGACAGATATAATTAATGCTGTATCTGGAGCAGGTATGTAACTACGCAGCAGGGGATAATTAAAATGGCAATACTGATAAATGAATTATTATGTAATGGATGCGGAAGATGTGAGCGTGCCTGTCCTGCAGGTGCAATAACAGTTGATGAATCAGTTGACAAAGCTGTTGTAAACCCGTCACTATGTACTGAATGCGGTATATGTGTTGACGAATGCAGAAAGGGCGCTCTCGCATTGGAATATGCTGTTCAGAGTCAACCGGATACAATTTCTTCGGAGAATACCGGTGGTTTCATTCGTAACGCGCTGTCTTTCGGGAACAATATGACCGCAACCGGTTCCGGCAGGGGGATGGGAGGCGGTTCAGGACGCGGCGCTGGTCGTGGCGGTTCCGGCAGAGGAATGGGGCGTGGTCAGGGAAGGGGAATGGGCAGAGGTTCCGGCAGAGGAAAAGGAAAATAGTATCATATATGAATAAATAGTGATAATTATACGGTGCAGCTGGAACAAACAGGGCGGAGACGGTGCAGGTGTGACATGGAAAAAATAATATACCGGCCAATAGGTATAATCAGAAGCGAACATACAAAGCCGGAAGAAGTACCCATTCAGCCGGTGTTTGCTCAGGGCTGCCGGGGGCGGGTGGAAATATATCCGGAATTTGCCGATGGGCTCAGTGACCTTGAGGGATTCTCGCATATATATCTAATATTTCACCTCCATAAGGCCGGGCCAGTGAAACTCCGCGTGACACCTTTTCTGGATACAACGGAGCGGGGACTGTTTGCAACCCGTGCACCGGTTCGTCCAAACCCGATAGGATTAAGTATCGTGGAACTTGTCAGTGTTGAAGGAACGGTGCTGCACCTCAACGGGGTGGATATTATTGACGGAACACCGCTCCTTGATATCAAGCCCTATACCGCCCGTTTTGATTGTATTCACAAGACCCGAAACGGGTGGCAGGACACGGTAAGCGACGCGGAAGCGCGGAACAGAGGAAAGCGAAATTACACACCGGGTTAGTTCCCGGCTTTGTAAGAGTTTCTCATGCCGGTGATAGCAGTCATTATTCTTTGCTTCACGCTGCGGGCCCATTCTTTCCCGTTTTGTTTTAATACAGTGAAAAAACCTGCAATTATTCCGGTTGTTCCTATTCCCACGGGACATCCCACCTGCCCGCATACAGGGCAAATGCTGAATGTGGTCAGCGCTCCGGCAAAGATAAACCACCATCCGAAATAACGGAGCAGTTTTGAAAGAAATGGATGATTTTCAATCGCGAATTTCTGCGCTGATTTTTTGAGAAGCAGTATGTCATCATAACAGACCGAAGCTGCGGATTTCATAATAGAATATTCATACGAACGCGCAGCATCGATTTTTATTGAAAGTAACGTTGCAGGTTCAACGGCGGCATCATCACAGGAGACGTTATCCCCGGTTACGAGCACTGTCGTCGTTTCAGGAAGCCTGAAAACATCCCGGACCCAGGCAGCTATTCTGGTATGTTCTGTTTCTTCAATCATTACTGTTCACGCCTTTCCTTTACGTCACTATATGAAAATGATTTTCATTACTAATTGAAGCATGTGCGGCAGAACGTCAAGTTATTTTTCATTATTATTACCGGCAGTCATATAAATATCTTTCAGGAAAAAATATATTGCTGTATAGTACATGTATGAGTATAATGAAATATCATTGAAGTAAAAATGCCATACCATTAAGGAACAGGAGGGGATTATTCTTATATCGCGGGTTGATATCGCCCTGATCACTGAAGGCGTCCGGATACAATTCCGGAACAATATAATGCAATGAATACTACTGTAGACGAAAATAGCCGTAATGACCTTATATCCATTGACCGTGCAGAGCTCAGGGCCTATCTGCTGGAAAAGGATGCACCGGTATTTGAGGCGGAACTCCTGAAATTCGCGGCCGATATATCCTCACTCCCCGACACCACCGAGGAACTGTTCAGGGTGCACTTTTCCCTGTTCCACGAATTGTATGCGATAAAATTTGATCCCGATTCCCGGGGATATTATCTCCATATCGACCCCATGAGGATACGGATGCTTCCTGTTCCTGAAACGGGCGGGTGCTGTCATTATTTCCCTGAAGAGGGAGTATACTGCGGAAATGCTGCGATGGAGGGGAATTACTGTCCTTTGCACGAAAATATATATGAAGATACCGTCACCCGGCTGTCATATGATCCGCTCTATGATTTTTACATGAACCCTGAAAATATTGTGTTCGGTACAAGTTCCCTGCTGCAGAAGCTGATGAACGGCGTTATAATCTATGCCTTCCGGCGAGGTGAAATTGAAAGGTCCCTGGCGTTTTTCGATATAATTAAACCTACCGGCCTCAGGATACAGAAACGGTATCATGAGCTCGCAAGGAAATATCACCCCGATACACAACATGGAAATGAAGATCTCATGAAGGAGCTGAACAGATCATACCAGGTTCTGAAAGAGGTCTTCGTCGTATAAATTATTTCCCCCCTTACCCGTAAGTCGGTATATCCGGATAATAATGTGTATATTCTGAATTAATTCAGGATATGAACCGCGTAATACCAATTATGTTTCATAAAAAATCATCGATAATTAATAAATGTTATTTTATGGAATGTTTTTTGTAATATTTTTTCAAAAAAACCGTCCGGGCGGTCATAAATTTCTTGACGATTTAAGGGCGTAACCGTAATGTCTTACCTGTTGATCTTAAGTGATAAAATAAAAATAATAGTTCAGCGGGGGATATATATGAAAAAGAGAATATGTACAGCAGCAATGGTCTTTTTGATGGCGCTTATCGCGATACCTGCGGTGTACGCGAGCGGTGATCATTCCGCGTGTGCGACGCGTTATCCGGTAGTTCTTGCACATGGTATGGGTGCGACTGATGATATGTTCGGTTTCATCAATTACTGGTGGGGCATTGAAAGCGCCCTTGAAGATGAAGGCGCAGATGTGTATGTAACGGCTGTAAACTGTATGGACGGAACCAGGGACAAAGCCCAGCAGTTCCGGGCACAGGTGCTCCAGATACTTGCCATAACCGGCGCGGCAAAAATAAATGTAATCGGGCACTCCCATGGCACCATCTATACCCGTGACGCGATAACGAACCTCGGTCTTTCGACCCGTGTTGCGAGTCATACAAGTCTCTGCGGGCCGCATCGCGGAAGTTCCGCAGCTGATGTTATTGTGGGTGTATGCGGTGATGTCGGCGGATGGCTGGTTGGTGTAACGACTGATGTCATTTACTCGTTACTTATGGGTGACAGTGACCCTGACAGCTATGACAACGCTATTGCGGTTACACGGCCTTTTATGAATAATGTGTTTAATCCGAATACGCCGAATAAATCAGGAATTTACTATCAGAGTTTCGCGACGAAGATAAAAACGATAACTGCTGATATGGTACTTGAGCCGACATGGTTATTGATAAACTTCTTTGAAGGAGATAACGACGGTCTGGTTTCTGTAAACTCCGCCAAGTGGGGAAATTTCCGCGGTGTTGAATCCGGTGCCTGGTGGTGCGGGGGAGTATCACACATCAATGCAATTGGTCACTTCTTTGGTGTGACTCCAGGATTTGACGCATCTGAATGGATGGTCGGCATTGTGAACGACCTTAAAAACAGAGGTTACTGACGTTTATTTTCATACCTGATATTATGTAAATACAAAGCCGAAGCGTGTGCGCTTCGGCTTTTTTGTGTCCGGGGCATGGCATGGGCGCGGGCCCGGTTGGAAAGTATGTTGTGTGCCGGTAACGCCGGTACCGGTTTCCCGTCCCCCGCACAGTCCTCTGCGGAGGTTGATATAGTATCAAACGTTCGTAAAGAGTAGGGGGGTATTTCGCGGGGCAGATGATCATTGCGATTCATTAAATTGGCACTTCTAAAAAATGATCTTTAGTGCACTTGTGGGCCTGAAATCGTGGTAATTGGCGATCTTTTGATGCAATCAGCATTTGCATCAATGGTTTCCGGAGTTGCCCATAATTCGTTACAATACCTGATTTCAGGAATCAGATGATGAACGAATCCCCGGCCTGCCAGATAAATAATGTATATCATCAATATAAAATTCCCCGCAGCGTGTATTTCGCTGCGGGGAACCGGTCTGTCTGCTGTAATGCTATTCAGTGAATATCGCTGAAATTAAAACGTGAACATAAATGAAGACTGCACCTTCCAGTC
>DAOSYC010000067.1:0-1865 GCA_035380905.1 Spirochaetota bacterium
CGATTAACTAAAAAAAAACTTGAAATTATTTGTGTAATTATTGATATTGTTTATGTGATGTGATTTGTTTAGTAGTATTGATCCTGCAAACGAGGAGAGTGGAGAAGCCCACTCTCTCTTTTTTTAAAGACTTGTGAAGGATACGCGAACAGCACTCACAAATGTGGTGTGTTGCTGAAACATTCCTAATATCTGCGAGTTGTGGAAATCCAATGTCAGTTGATGATAAAACCGGAGAAATATCAGCGATTATTAATAAAGTTGCTGACGACCTGGGGTATTTGATATATGAGTTCTCCATGCTCATGAAGGGTGGGAATTCGTATATTTCGGTGCGGATTGACCGGGTAGAGGGAATTTCGCTCGGAGATTGTGAAACCTACAGTCGTGAACTGTCTGAACGGCTGGATGAGAGTGATGTGCTGCCTCTCTATACACTTGAGGTGTCATCGCCGGGATTAACCAGGAAGGTACGTAACATTCCGGAATTTACACGTTTTATTGGAAGCCCTGTAAAAATTGTTTACTTTAAAGACGAAAAAAAGGATGTAGTAAAAGGTATTATAAAAGATGTTTCCGGGAACAATATAACTGTTTCTTCGGAATCCGGTGAAGTGGTAATAGGTTTTGATAAAGTGGATAGGGCAACACTGGATTACTGATACAGTGTTTGATGTTGATATAGTTGTAAAAACTGACATGCTGCAGTAACGGGCTGAATTGCCTTGCGGCATAATTATAATAGATGTAAGGGTTTAGGTCATGAGCGTGAACTTTTTTGAGGCATTACATCAGATTGCAACGGAAAAAGGGATACCACGGGAATCTATTGAAGAGATAGTGGAATCTGCGATGCTCTCTGCGTACAAGAAGCAATACGGCATTACCAGTAATGTCGAGGTTCTCTTTGACAGGGATAAAAACACTGTTAAAATAGTATCAAGAAAAATGGTTGTCCGGACGCCGCGGAACAAGGCTGAAGAAATAGCATATGATGAAGCCGTAAAAACTCACCCTGACATCAAACTTGGTGATGATATTGATGTAGAAGAAAATCCTTTTGAGTCTTTCGGCAGAATTGCAGCACAAACTGCAAAACAGGTCGTGATCCAGAAGATAAAAGAAGCAGAGAAAAATATTATTTATAATGAGTTTAAAGATAAGGAAGGTGAGCTGATCAACGGGTATCTGCAGAGAAAAGCCAGGGATGCCATGTTTATTGATCTCGGAAGAACTGAAGGTATTCTTCCGGTAAAGGAACAGTCCCCCCTTGAGCATTATAAAATTGGTGACAGGGTAAAGGCTATCGTGCTGAGCGTCCAGAGAAACTCAAAAGGGCCGGTTGTTGTCCTTTCAAGGGCACACCCCAGTTTTGTGAAAAAACTGTTTGAAATGGAAATTCCGGAAGTTTATGATGGAATTGTAAATGTTTTCAATATTGTTAGATTCGCCGGCGTAAGAACGAAGGTAGCGGTAACAAGCGACAGGGAGGACGTTGACAGCGTAGGGGCATGTGTCGGGATGAAGGGTGTCCGAATCCAGTCGATTGTGCGGGAACTGGAGGGAGAAAAGGTTGACGTGGTGGAGTATTCTCCCGATAAGAAGAACATGGCCGGGAATGCCCTGACTCCTGCCAGGGCAAAAGATGTTGTTGAGACCGGGTCAGGCGGTGTTATTGCAGTTGTGGACAAGGACCAGTATAACCTTGCAATCGGGCGGGGCGGGCACAATGCTAAGCTGGCATCAAAATTATGCGGCTTTGATATTGACATTAAAACAGATGATCAATACCATGAGTTTCTCAGCTCAAGTGAATCAAGGGCGATGGTTGAGCAGCTTTTTTCCAAGCCTGATGTTGAAGAAAC
>DAOSYC010000067.1:1965-13707 GCA_035380905.1 Spirochaetota bacterium
GGAAGAAGATGCTGATGACTTGCCGCAGGAATGAGCATTTTCTGTTACTACAGCGGGAGAGGTTGCAGGAATTTCCTCTGTGCGGTACGAAATAGGGCCAAAATATATTTTTAATATAAGTTTAAGGAATTAAATGAAAGCAATAGACATTGCAAATCAAAATCATGTATCGGCTGATGATGTTCTTATTATTTGTAAAGAACTCGGCATCGCCTGTGAGAACGGAGATACGGATATTGTCGGAAATGATATCTTCCTTGTTGAGAAGCGTATTGAGACAATAAAGAATCAGAAAGCCAAAGAGGCCCTCAAGAAGATTGAAAAGCGCACAGAGAAGAGCAATAATCGCAGTAAAAAAATAAAGCTTAAACGAAAAGTCCATGTATCAAAGGAAATTATAAAAGAAAAAGGACTGGAAGAAGTACCGGGAGAGACGGAGGAGTCTGAAAAACCGAAAAAAGAAGCATCTGCAGCTCCGGCAGTACAGGATACCCGGCCGCCGGCAGTAACAGGTGAGCAGAAAGCGCCCGCAAAACCTTCCGGCGAGAAAAAAGAAGGTCCCCAGCGCGGAACAGACAGGAGACCTGAGTCAGAACGGCCGAAAGGTAAAGAGGGATCTGCCGCCAGAGGTGCACGTGATGGAAGAGGCCCCGGAGCAAGGGGAGAGCATGGAAGGCGTGATGCAGGTGCAGCCGGTGCTGCCGGAGAAGCAAAAACATCAGGTGCATCAGATGCCCCTAAAGGTGATGTCTCCTTTTCAGGAAAAGAAACACCGGGAAAAAGAAAAAAGAATGTTGTTAAGGATAAAGAGAAGCGTTACAGGAAAGAGAAGGAAAAGGAAAAGTCCCAGGTAGAAAAAGATATTGTTCACAGAAAAAAGAAACCGGGACAGAGACGCGAAAAAGCTGAGGCGGTACCGCCAAAAGATATAGAGATTACCGAAAGCATTCTCGTGGGAGATCTCGCGAAAAAGCTTAATGTGAAGGTTAATGAAGTTATTGCGAAGCTGATGAAGCTTGGGATGATGGCGACAATCAATCAGGTTATTGATGCGGAAACTGCGGAGATTCTTGCCTCCGAGTACGGTACCGTTGTAAAAGTGGTTTCACTTTACGACGAGACTGTCATTAAGCAGGAAGAGATTAACCGTCCGGAGGATCAGTCTGTTCGTCCTCCGATAGTAACTGTCATGGGCCATGTTGACCATGGAAAGACAAAACTTTTAGATGCGATACGAAAAACCAATGTTGTTGACGGTGAACATGGCGGGATTACCCAGCATATTGGTGCATATTCAGTGAATGTTGAAGGGCAGAAAATAACATTCCTTGATACTCCTGGTCACGAAGCATTTACAACAATGCGGGCAAGGGGTGCTGCGATAACTGACATAGTAATATTGATTATTGCTGCTGATGACGGTGTAATGCCCCAGACTGTTGAGGCGATAGATCACGCAAAAGCCGCGAATGTTCCTATTATTGTGGCAATTAATAAAATTGATCTCCAGAATGCAAATGTTGAAAAGGTGAAAACCGAGCTTACCAAATATGAGTTAATTCCCGAAGAATGGGGAGGATCAACGCTGTTTGCAGAGGTGAGCGCGAAACAGATGCTCAATATCGATAAACTGCTTGAATTGATTGTGCTGCAGTCTGAAGTTCTTGAGCTGAATGCAAATCCTACTCTTATGGCTAAAGGGCGGGTAATTGAGTCCAAACTTGATCCGGGCAGGGGTGCTGTTGCTACAATTCTGGTGCAGAATGGAACTTTGCGAACTGGCGACCCTTTTGTTGTCGGCGTGCAGTCAGGGAAGGTTCGGGCAATGTTTAATGACCTGGGAGAACAGGTTGATGAAGCCGGTCCTTCAATGCCTGTTGAGGTTCTTGGTATATCGGGTGTCCCAAATGCGGGCGATCCTTTTGAGGTTGTTCAATCAGAGAAATACTCCAAACAGATATCACAGAAACGCCATGAGTTGATGAGGCAGGAAACGGCGAAAAAGATCAGGAAGGTAACCCTTGAAGATCTGAACGATATGATACGTGATGGTGAAGTGAAGGAGCTGTGCATCATTATTAAAGCAGATGTTGATGGTTCAGTCCAGGCCCTGAAGGAAGCTCTTGAAAAAATCAGTAATGAAGAAATCAGGGTTAATGTTATACGGGCCGGAACAGGCGGAATTAACGAGTCTGATGTTATGCTTGCTTCTGCATCAAATGCGATTATTTTGGGGTATCATGTCCGGCCAACGGCACGGGTAATTGACCTTGCAGATAAAGAAAAAGTCTCAATTAAGTATTATAATGTAATATTTGAAGCGACGAGTGACGTAAAAGCAGCCATGGAAGGGATGCTTTCTCCGGAAATACGGGAGGAGGTTGTCGGAACCGGTGAAGTGAAACAGCCGTTTAAAATTTCAAAAGTTGGTACGGTTGCCGGTTCCGTTGTGCTTTCAGGCAAAATTCAGAGAAAAAATAAAATACGCCTCATCCGTGATGGTGTGGTTGTGTTTGATGGTGAAATGAAATCGCTGAAACGGTATAAGGATGACGTGTCCGAGGTTGAACCGGGGCAGGAATGCGGTATTATGCTGCAGGGGTATAATGATATTAAAGAAGGCGATTCTTTTGAGGCATACCGTATACTTGAAATTGCCAAGACTCTTGACGGATAAAATTGCAGAATCATAGTTGTACTGCGAAAATGTTTGATTGTAAAAAGGGACTATGGCAGGATATAGAAAACAGAAAATTGAAGAGGAGATCAAACACGTTATCGGTGATGCCCTCCTTAAAGAAATTAAGGACCCCCGTATCGGGTTTGTTACAGTATCAACAGTTTCATTGAACCGTGATTATACTGTGGCCGATGTGGGGATATCGATAATTGGTGATGAAAACGACAAGAAGAAATCGATGAAGGGGCTGATATCAGCAGAGAATTACGTTCAATTCATTGTCGGCAAAAGCATGAGGCTCAGAAATACACCAAAGATTAAGTTCCATCTTGACACCTCAATTGAAGACGGCGTAAACATGGTGGCGAAGCTTGAAAGACTTGAAAAAAATGAAACTCCGGAAGATGATACGGAATAGTCTTATATCTGACCCGGAGACTTCTATTCTATAACTAATTGAAATTGAAATTGTGGGCGAAAGGGATTTACAGAACGCCATTCTGCTTGTTGATAAGCCTTCTGGTCTGACTTCATTTGAAACTATATCAACTGTAAAGCGTATACTAAAGCTTAGAAAAGTCGGGCATTCCGGGACGCTTGACAAGTTTGCCTCCGGACTTCTTGTTGTGTGTACCGGATGGTGTACGAAACTGACACGATTTTTTCTGGACAGTGATAAACGGTATGACGGCAGTATCCGGCTTGGCATATCAACTGATACTGATGACAGGGAAGGGACGGTTCTTTCACAGAATACAGTAGTTCCTGTCCGTCCTGAGGATATTGAATATCTAACCGGCATGTTTTCCGGGGTTATAACGCAAAAGCCTCCACGGTATTCAGCGCTGAAAATCCAGGGTAAGCGTGCGTCAGACCGTGTAAGATCCGGTGAAAAAGTTGAAATAGCCGAAAGGGAAGTATCGGTTTACAATCTGGTTCTTGAAAGAGCAGAGGAGGATGCTGAAGTTCTTAATGTACACGTCCATTGCTCAAAAGGGACGTATATCAGGTCACTTGCCCGTGATATTGGTGAAACTCTTGGTTTCGGGGGCCATCTTGAAGAGCTTCGGCGTGTTGGTTCAGGACGGTTCTCTGTCGATGATGCAGCGACCTTAGATGAAATACAGGGGTATGCTGCAGGAAGGTGTGTGGAGCGGGATTTTATCAGGGATCCGGTTGATGCGTTTTCTGAGTTTGGTTCGATGGTGGTTGATGCAACAGCAGCTGAGCGTATAATGAATGGTGCACCTTTC
This sequence comes from Spirochaetota bacterium, assembly GCA_035380905.1. Taxonomy (GTDB): domain Bacteria; phylum Spirochaetota; class UBA4802; order UBA4802; family JAGODF01; genus JAKQCH01. The sequence continues at coordinate 5,899 of DAOSYC010000067.1, forward strand.
AAGAGGGATAATGTGCTGCAGCGTGTTTCTGTTGATAATAAACCATATCTGATTTTGAATGAAAAAAAAAATCTTATTGCAATAGTTGATGCAGATATTGAAAATTGGCGTATTACGTATATTAATGTTTTTAATGTAGTATATAAATGAAAAAAACTTGTGATAATATATGAATTTTGAGGAGGAAAAATCTCAATGGAAGCAAAAAATGAGATGATCAACAAGTATAAAAGACATGAAAGTGATACAGGATCTCCTGAAGTCCAGGTTGCCCTGCTTACCAGGAGAATTAATCACCTGACAGAGCATTTTAAGGTTCATAAAAAGGATTTTCATTCAAGAACCGGTCTGCTCAAGCTCGTTGGACAGCGTCGAAGGTTGTTGACTTATCTGAAAAAAACGGATCTTAACAGATACCGTGAACTTATTCAATCTCTTGGATTGAGACGATAAGTTTATTATTTTAAAAAGTTGAAGTACCAAAGTCATCACTGTCGATATGAGAGAACGCGGGCTTTAGTACAGAAAGGTGGAAGTTATGAGTATTGATGTAAGTGTAAAAATAGCTGATAGTACTATCGGCTTTAATACCGGCTATCTCGCAAAACAGGCAGATGGAGCGGTTGCAATATCGTCGGGAGAAACAATACTTTTTGCAAGTGCTGTCGCTTCAAAAAAGGTAACGGAGGGGCAGGATTTTTTCCCCCTTACCATTGATTTCCGTGAAAAGTTTTATGCTGCAGGAAAGTTTCCCGGTGGATTTATCAAGAGAGAAGGTCGTCCAAGTACAAGGGAAACTCTCACCAGCCGTCTCTGCGACAGGCCGTTGCGGCCACTTTTCCCGAAGGATTTCGTAAATGAAGTGCAGGTCATAATTTATGTCCTTTCTTCTGATCAGAAGGAGCAGGTGGATGTACTTGCGATTAATGCCGCCTCCGCGGCGCTGTCAGTTTCCGGCATACCCTTCAAGGGTCCTGTTGGTGCTGTTCGAATCGGAAGAATTAATGGAGAATATGTAGTTAATCCTTCATACGAGGACATCGCGAACAGTGACATTGATCTCATCGTTGCCGGGACAAAAAAAGCCGTTACGATGATCGAAGGGTCATCCAGCAATGTAACAGAAGATGACATGATCAAAGCTGTTGAACTTGCGCATGAAAATATAAAGCTTATCTGTGAAGCACAGGAAGAATTTAAGAGCAAAGTTTCCAAACCCGAGATGGATTATCAGCCTTATGCAAATAATGCTGAACTTGAAGCGGAAATGCGCAGCCGTTACTATGGTGAAATGGAAAATCTCCGTGCAATTACCGACAAGAAGGAACGGGAAGATGCTGTTGATGCCATTAAGAAAAAGGCAAAAGAAGAAATGGCTGAAATGTTTCCTGATTTTGTCGGTCAGTGCAGCGCAATAATTGAAGATTTTGATAAGGAAATTGTCAGGAAAATGGTCCTTGATGAAAAGGTCCGTGCTGATAAACGGGGTCTCAGAGACATCCGTCCTATTGATATTATGGTTGGAATACTGCCGCGTCCTCACGGGTCAGCTGTATTTACAAGGGGGCAGACCCAGAGCCTCGGTATTGTAACCCTCGGAACAGGGGGAGACTCGCAGAGAGTTGATGCCATGGAAGGGGAGAGTTTTAGAAGGTTTATGCTTCATTATAATTTTCCTCCTTTTTGTGTTGGTGAAGTCGGCCGTACAGGTGGCGTGGGACGCCGCGAGATTGGTCATGGGGTTCTTGCTGAACGCGCATTGGAGTATGTTATTCCTGATGAGCAGGATTTCCCCTATACAATTCGTGTAGTTTCTGAGATTCTCGAATCGAACGGTTCGTCATCAATGGCTACAGTATGTTCCGGGTCTCTTGCAATGTTTAATGCAGGTGTGCCTCTGAAGGCGGCAGTTGCGGGTATTGCGATGGGACTTATTATGGAAGGTGATAAATATGCGGTTCTCAGTGATATCCTCGGTCTGGAAGACCACCTTGGGGATATGGATTTTAAAGTAGCAGGAACCACTGAAGGTATTACCGCGTTCCAGATGGACATAAAAATTGAAGGGATTACACCGGCAATTATGCGGGAAGCTCTTGAACAGGCAAGGGAAGGACGTCTGCACATTCTTCAGAAGATGAATGAAGTTGCGGCGCAACCTGAAAAAGATATGTCGCCCCATGCTCCCCGTATTTGTATCGTCAATGTTCCCGTTGATAAAATCGGAGATATTATAGGCCCGGGCGGAAGAATTATCAAAGGAATTATTGAAGAATCTTCTGCGGAAATTAACATCAATAATGACGGTGTTGTTACAATATCTGCGTATAACAAAGAGTCCATTGATAAAGCGGTTGATATTGTTAAGTCTATTATCGAAGAAGTTGAAATTGGAAAAATATACAATGGAATCGTGAAAAAAGTTATGGAATATGGAGCCTTTGTTGAAATACTTCGCGGTAAGGAAGGCCTTGTACATATTTCCAAGCTTGATCACAGGAAAGTGAATAAGGTAAGCGATATTGTGAAAGAGGGTGATAGAATCCCGGTAAAAGTTGTGGGTATCGACAAGGTAGGAAGGATCGATTTAAGCAGAAAAGATGCCCTTGATGACCGGAACAGAGGTTAGTACCGGCTCTTTCCACATGGCAGTATGTAATATCTGTTTTCCCTGTACCGTGTGTACGGGGGCAGATATTATTATAAAAAAAATAACTCACGCAGCAAAATCCCTTCATGCATCCATTGTTCCATCATGGTGTGCCATATAATGAACCAGAAATGATTACAAAATATGTGTTAGACAGCGGATTGACAATACTCCTTGAACCGATTGATGGCGTTGTATCCATCTCGGCAGGGCTCTGGGTTAAGGCCGGTTCAAGAAATGAACAGAAGAACCAGGAAGGGTATGCTCATTTTATTGAGCACATGCTTTTCCGGGGTACCGAAAATTATACTTCCATGGATATTGCCCGCCTTGTTGACCGTGTTGGGGGTCAGCATAATGCGGCTACGAACCGGGAATATACCTGTTATTACATAAATGTTATCTCCGATTATCTGGAGCTGACGATCGAGCTTCTTTCTGATATGTATCACCACTCGCTTTTTGATGAATCGGAAATTGAGAAAGAAAAAAAAGTTATAATAGAGGAAATCCGGATGTATGAAGATACCCCGGATGAGCTTGTACATGACTATTTTGTGGAAACAATGCTCGAAGGGCATCCCCTGGGACATCCGATTATCGGCAGTATGGATACAATTAAATCAGCAAATAGAGAAAAATTGGTTGATTTTTTTGATGAATGTTATACGGATAATAACTGTATTTTCGCGATAGCTGGAAGTTTTAATGTGGCGGAAGCTCAAAGGTTGATAGAAAAGAGTTTTGGGAGAAAGTCGGTTGTTCACAAAAAGCTGAATTCCGTTTCACACGTTCCCGTAGAAAGGTCTTTCAGGCGTCATTATGAAAGGAACCTTGAACAGGTGCATTTCTGCCTCGGTGTTGAAGGTGTAAAAAAGCAGGATGATAATCGCTGGGCACTGTATATCTTAAGTTCTATTCTCGGCGGCAGTATGTCATCGCGACTTTTTCAGAAAATACGTGAAAAAGAGGGGCTTTGTTATTCGGTGTATTCTTTCCATTCTTCATATGTTGACCGTGGAGTGTTCGGAATATACTGCGGGACTTCACCTGATAATTATAAGCGGGCCAGTGATTTAATTATTAAGGAATGTGAGGACCTGCTCCGTAATGGAGTTACGATTGAAGAGCTTGAGGACACAAAAGCATACATGAAGGGGAATATTGCACTCAGTCTTGAAAGTACTGAAGTGCGGATGGGGCAGCTCGCAAGGAATGAAATGTCTTTCGGGAGATATATTTCATTTGATGAGCTTGTTGAAAAGATAAACAGTGTTACTATTGAAGATTTTACACGGGTTGCAGACCTAATTCTTGAAAATAAACGCTTTTCTATGGTATCAATTGGTAAACTGGGTAAAAAGTACAGAAAAGAAACCGAGTTGTATGTACGGAAATAATTTTTTTTACTATCAGTGTTAAAAATACCAAAAATATATTTTTGTTCTTGATTATTTACCGGAGTCCCGGAAGAATTTCAACATTGAAATATATTGTGACACTATAATATACTCTTATAAATAAGGTTGAGGAGAACAATATGGCAGGTAAGGGTGATGCCGTTAACAGTACGATTGGTGAAGGGTCAATATTTGAGGGCAAATTTTATATAAGCGGATCTCTCCGGATTGACGGGAAATTCGAGGGCGAAATAAAGACTGATGAGGAGCTTGTAGTTGGAGAAACCGGAAAAGTAAAAACAAATATTGTCGCGAAATCTGTTGTAGTAGCAGGAACAGTGATAGGTAATATTTCTGCGGATGATGAAGTGAAACTTCTTGAAACAGGCCGGGTACTGGGTGACATTACAACTCCGACCCTTACGATACAGCGGGGTGTTATTGCGAAAGGGGCGATAACAATTACCGGCGGGCAGAAAAAAGATGTTAAAAAATTAATTGAGGAATCCTACGGTGATTCCGGATCAAAGGGAGTAATTGAAAGATAATAGTAAAGTAAATTCATATGCTGTTCCGAAGATAAATATATGAGACAAATAATTAGTGGATTGTGCAGATGAGAAAATTCTATTCAAAAACGTACAAAATTGGTCGGTTAAGCCTTTCGGTTCTTGTTGATGAAGTTATTCTTTTGTATCGCACAAACAACAAGGTATACCTGAAAAAATTTGCCACTGGCTGGATGTCTGGCATTAAAAAGCCTCTTCTCGCTCTTGCCACTGTTATCCTCCTTGTTATCATGTATTCAGCATTTATGACGAATAGTAATAATTCAGAGAATGAAGTTGTTGTCCTTACCGATGAACAAAAAAAGGAACAGATTCTTCAGTCAAGCGAAACTGATTATACTGATCCCGGGGAAGAACCCCATCATGTTGAAATTATTACTCATGTGGTACGTCAGGGTGAATCACTCAGCAGGATTGCAAAAAAATACGGGGTTTCAATGGAGACTATTTGCGGGAGCAATAATCTTCAGTCATACGAGCTCATCAATGTTGGAATGCGCCTTTCCATACCGAATAAAGAGGGTATCATTTATAAGCTGAAACGGGGAGAGGGGCTTATTCCGGTTGTCCGGAAATATAAGGCATCTCTTGATAAACTTCTCGCGGTTAATAATATTAGAAACCCGGACTTTATACAGCCGAACCAGATGATATTTATTCCTGACGCAAAGCCTGTGAACCTTATCAGGGGATTTATATGGCCCACATCCGTAAGAAGGATTACAAGCGGTTACGGATGGCGGCGGCATCCGATTTTTGGCGGCAGGCATTTTCATAAAGGTATTGATGTCGGTTGCCGTTATGTGTGGGTGAGAGCGACGAAGTATGGAAAAATTACCTATACCGGGTGGCTTGGCGGATATGGAAGAGCTGTCATTATATCTCATCCGGGCGGCTGGAAATCGCTTTATGCGCATCTGTCCAGGATATCAGTCAGGCGTGGTCAGTATGTTAAACAGGGTCAGGTGGTTGCAAGAAGCGGTAACACGGGACATTCAACCGGGCCCCATCTTCATTTTGAATTGATGAAAAACGGTTCACATAAAAATCCGTACCGGCTATTGAAATAATACTAATAATACATTACAGGATTACCTGAGAAACACCTCCGCTAAAATCGGAGGTGTTGTTCTTTATTAATGGCTTACATGTAATATTGTTGAAAAAATAAATTGAAGTATGTGATAAAAATTTAAAAATTATTGCATCATTTCCCGGATTTATGGGTATTTTATTCATACGAGCTGTTTCCACGAAAACCTGATTATTCTGTGGGGGAAGATATGAAGAACAAGGCTTTACTGGTTATGTGTTGTGCGGTGATAATTGGATTATCCTGTTCACAATTCAGGCAGGAGGATGATTTCGCGACGATAACCTTTTATATTGGTGACGTAAAGAAAAATGCTCAGGAAGCAAAGATAGGTGAAATATTAAAGGTAAACGATAAAATTATTACAGGAGCAGGTTCTACCTGTGATATCCGTATTGGTGATTCCATAATAAGGGTTAAAGAAAAATCAACAATGCTGATTTCGAAAATTTTAAGGGAAGGCCAGCTTGAAAGTGTAACACTGGGGCTTGATATTGGGAAGATGCTGTGTAAGCCCAAAAAACTTCTTAAAAATGAAAGTTTTTATGTGAAGACCCCCACTGCAGTTGCCGGTGTTCGGGGAACGAGATTTACCGTGGAAGCAGATGCGAAGAAAACCACCAGGATAAAGGTGTATGACGGAAAAGTCAGGGTCGCGAAACGTATTGACAAACTTGAACAGCGTGTCGGCGTTGAGCGGGTCATTGAGCAGGCGACACAGCTGGAGGAAAGCCAGAAAGTTGTAATTACAGAAAAAGAAGTCAGGCAGGCGGAAAAAAATGTAGACAAAATACTGCAGGAGCAGGGAACGAGTGGAACAGAAGCTTCTGTAGAAACGGTGTTGAACCAGGCTAAAACTGAAATTGCAATAGCGAAACAGGATGTTAAAAAATTTAAAGTTGAGGACTTCAGACAGGAACGTGAAGAGATTATCAGTGTAAAGGAAAGGCCGAAAGAAGTGATCAAACGGATTCAGCGCGTGGTGCGGCGTGAGCGTGAAGCCCCGCAGCCGGACGGCAGTCTTCTTGTTACAAGAAATGAGATTTATTTTATAAAGAATGGCCGTGTAGAACTTGAGAGAAAAGTCCTTAATGCCCCTGTTATTAAAGAAGGTACATTATTTATTGCTTCGAGGGATTTTGTCTTCAGCGCTTCTGTGGATGGGCCGGTAAAATGGCGGAAAAAAATTAAAAATGACGGGAAAATTGAATTACGGGGTAATATGCTGTATGTGTATTCAGAAGGACGGGCAAAAAAACTGAATGTTCATACGGGTGAAACAGAATAGTATTCAGTGAATTGTTATTGCCGGAGATATCATGCGCCCCTTTAACGATTGAGTTGAAGGGGCGTTTTCAATATAGTCATGAAGTAAATAAAAAAATTTGTTGAAAATATAGAAAGATATCCAATTATTTACATTCCTGCGATGCATACCCCCTATTACTTCATTAGATTTTATGGAGTATTGCATTCCCGGGTGTAACAAGTTCTGTTTGTGTATTTCTTACACAATAATGAATAATAACGTTCAGGGCTTTTCGTACATGCTTTGGGAGTATTACATACACTTCCTTTTTTTCTCATGGTGGTTGTACAACGGCAATAGAAGTATAATACGTATTTCCCTTCCGTTTCCAGCCGGGGAGTGGAAAAAATTTCGTGCTGGTAATTCACTAATGTTCCCGGAAAAAATAATTCTATGAATAAAATTTTATTATATGACACTACAATGCGTGATGGCGCCCAGACAGTGGGGATATCTTTTTCACTACAGGACAAGCTCCGGATTGCAGCAGAACTTGACAGGCTTAAAGTAGATTACATCGAAGGAGGGTGGCCCGGATCTAATCCGAAAGATGATCTTTTTTTTAAGGAAGTGGGAAATTGTAATCTTCAGCATGCAAAGGTCGCTGCATTTGGTTCGACGAAACGTCCGAAAATATCCTGTAAGGACGATGCGCTGCTGAATATTCTCGCGGATTCAGGCGCTAAAACGGTCACTGTTGTGGCAAAGACCTGGGATTTTCATGTCACGAAAGCCCTCAATATCGACCTGAAAGAAAATCTTACGATGATTTATGAGACGGTGTCCTT
>DAOSYC010000067.1:13807-17931 GCA_035380905.1 Spirochaetota bacterium
CAGGGTACAATAAATGGATATGGTGAACGGTGCGGGAACTGTAACCTGGTTACCCTTATACCGAGTCTTGTGCTGAAGCTCCAATATGACTGTGCCTGCAGTGGTGCGCTGGAGCACCTGACTGAAGTGAGCAGGACGATAAGCGAAATTGCCAACCTGGCGCACAATGATCGCGCGCCATATGTCGGGGACAACGCGTTTGCCCATAAGGGGGGTATTCATGTGTCGGCATTGAGCAAGGACACCCGGACCTATGAACATATTGAACCGGAACTTGTGGGCAACAGAAGAAAAGTCCTTATTTCTGAATTGAGCGGTAAAAGCAACATAGAATTTAAAGCAAAAGAAATGGGCATTGAACTTCCGAAGGACGCAAAACTTTCACGTGAGATTCTTGATAAAATTAAGTGTCTCGAGGATAAGGGGTATCAGTTTGAAGCGGCGGAGGGTTCCTTCGAGCTTCTCATCAGAAAGTCAACCGGTGAGTTTGTGCCGTTTTTTATTCTCCATGGATTCAGGGTTATTACGGAAATAAATGATCAGCGGGAATTCGTGTGTGAAGCGACGATAAAGGTTGAAGTGGGGGGAGTGGTTGAACATGCCGCGGCAAACGGGAATGGTCCCGTTGAAGCCCTTGATAATGCCCTCAGAAAGGCCCTGGTGAAATTTTATCCTGAGATCAGTGATATTCATCTTACTGACTATAAAGTACGTGTACTGAATGAAAAGGAAGGTACCGGTTCAATAGTACGGGTACTTATTGACCAGAAGACAGGCCCGGTTCACTGGGGGACTGTGGGTGTTTCGGAAAATATTATTGAAGCCTCCTGGCAGGCTCTTGTTGACGGTATAGAGTTTATGCTGTATAAAAAAAAGTTTCAGGACGGGGAATAACTGCCGGATGAACACAAAACCAATTGGTGTATTCGACTCCGGTGTTGGCGGGCTTACTGTCTGCAAGGCAATGAAAGATATTATGCCCGGAGAACATATTATCTATTTCGGGGATACCGGGAGATTCCCCTATGGAACACGGTCAATTGAGACTATAATAAGGTATTCCCGTGAGATTACTGATTATCTGAAATCACGGGATGTAAAAATGATCGTCATCGCATGCAACACTTCTTCAGCGGCAGCACTTGATGTGTTGAGAAGGGAAAGTGATATTCCGGTGCTCGGTGTGATTGACGCTGGCGCCAGGGCTGCCTGTAAAAAAGCGGGAAAAAGTTCATATAGAGACATGATAGGGGTCATCGCGACCAGGGCAACAGTGAAAAGTGAATCCTATGTGAAAGCGGTACAGGCGATATCACCCCGTATGAACGTCCTTCAGAGACACGCGACAATCTTTGTGTCTCTTACAGAGGAGGGCTGGATAGATGATGAAATTACCCGGCTTGCAGCGAAGAAATATATTCAGGAAATATATGATGAAGGTGTCCGGGTGCTGATCCTGGGATGTACACATTTTCCTCTTTTAAAAAAAGCGATACAGGAAGTGTATCCGGATATTGAACTTGTTGATTCAGGAGTTGAAGTGGCCTGGGAGGCGCAGAAAATTTTAAAGGAAAAAAACCTTGAAAATTCTGACGGCGATGGTGGAATTGAGTTGTACACATCTGATATAACTGATTCTATGGAGCGGATGAAGGAGCTCTTTTTTGGCAATAACGGCACAACGATCAGTAAATTGATTATTGACAGCAGGATATAATGAAAAAAACAGTACACATAATAGTCGTGGCAATAGCACTTATAGGGTTAATGGGGGCACCGCTGAAAGCTTGGGAAGTCTATGACCGTGTCCTTGCTGTGGTAAATGACCAGCCAATTGTTGAAAGCCAGCTTATGAAGCGGTTTAATCATTATCGGGAATTGAAGAGGATACCTCAGAGCAAAGTTGCCTATGAAAAAAGCAGGCTCCTGGATTCTTTTATTGAAGACGCCCTCTTTCAGCAGACTGCTGAAGAGGAGGCAATTATCGTAAGTGACAAGAAGGTTGATCATTTTATTGAAAAAGTCATGAAGCGTCTGAACATGAACAATATTGATGAATTCAAAAAGAAGATTGAAGAAGATGATAATATGTCTTTTGAGGAATACAGGGACAATATAAAACGATCGATGACCCGTGAGCTTGTGATGTCGATTACTGTCGGTGTTTCACCTCCAACGAATAAGGCTGCCAAAGCATGGTACAGGAGAAATGCCCACAAAGTCGGGTATGAGGTCTATATAAAGCATATTTTTATGCGACCCAGGAATCGTTCCATGGCTGAAGAAAAGCGGGTCAACAGTGAGATGAGGGCAATCCGTAACAGGTTATCCCGTGGTTCTGCGTTTGAATCTCTTGCTGCGCAGTATTCTGAAGATACTGCAACAAAGGGGAGGGGCGGCAGTTTTGGATGGGTCAAACTTGCTGATATTGACCGGTATTTGGCAATGCAGGTGTTCAATATGAGGGTCGGACAAATATCTCCTGTAATCAAGTCCGGGGAAGGGTATCATATCGTGAAGTTTTTCGGAAAACGCCCGGTTACCTATGAATCTATTCGGGGGCTTATATTTAATATTCTCTATAATAAACGCCTTGCGAAGCAGGTGGGGAGATGGGCTGAACAGAAAAAAAAGGTGTCTGATATAAAGATATTCATGAAAGACTATACGAAACGGTAGGTTTCAATTTTGAAAGTTTCAGTGCTGATGTATCTTGATTCTCATATAACTGATGAGCATCTCTTTTTCGGCGGGTGGTATATTCCGGAAGTTATCGGGGAACGTTTGCAGGATATTGAGGAAGTTGACAGTGTGAATTATATGCTGCCGGCAGGGTATACCGGGAAACTTGATACAGATCCCGGGGCCTTTCGTATTGGTGATGAAAATGAATCTGATTTTCTTAAACGGTATTGCGGTGAAACAGGTTCTGATCATGTGATTAAAGTGTATGCTGATTCCCCTTTCCTTGATCCTGTTATTGTCCGCAACATGCTCAATGTCCATATTTCCTGTCATCCTGAATTTACGTATTCTGAAAATGTACCTTCCGGTTATTCCTGCGAAATTTTTTCAAAGGAGCTCGTAGAATCTCTCCCGGAAAGCACCGGGGAACATCTTCCAATAAGCAGCGTGATCCGTTCAAATATCCACCATTTTGATGTGGAAATATATTATTCAGACCCTGATGTTCGTGATACGCGTCTTTCATTCCGTTCCGGAAATCCCCGGGAGAAAAAAATCATGGAGCAGATTCTGGAAAAAAACGGATCTGTTCCTCCGTATTCGGAAATACGTACATCAATTATGAATAATCCAGAGGTCCTCGTAACCGGCCCATCCTTTGTTGAAGTTGAACTTTCAGGACGATGTGAACTTGACTGTCTGTTTTGTTACCGGAAAACACTTGCCCATGAACATGGTGATATGGAGTTGGCTGTATTTCAGAAAATTCTTGAAGGTATGAATGAGTTCCGTCTGCCGTATTCTCTATGTTTCGGAGGTTCAGGTGAACCGCTGATGCATGACCGGTTTTACAGCTTTACCGAAGCAGCATTGAAAGAGGAGTTGCTGAACACTCTTGTTATTGAAACACATGGTATGTATGCGGATGATAATTTCAGCAGTTTCCTGGATACAGCTGTGAAGGGGAAGATAAAAATTATTGTTAACATGAACGGTTATGACCGGGAAACGTACAGTGCTCTTCACGGAAAAGATTGTTTTGATAAGGTGTATCAGAATATTATTAAACTCAAAGAAGTTGCGGAACCGGGGTCCCTCTATGTGCAGATTATGAAAATCAATGAAACTGACCCTTTTCTTGACCGCTATTATGATTTCTGGGAGAAAACGGGGATACCAATAATTCTTCAGAAGCAGAATGTATATCATGGCAGAATTCAGGACCGCAGATATTCCGACCTTTCTCCAATAGAGCGTACCCCCTGCTGGCATCTTCAGCGGGACCTGTATATCCTTGCCGACGGACGTGTGGCATTCTGCAAGCAGGATGTTGACGGCAGCAATGTGCGCGGTTCCCTGAAGGATACAAATCTTACGGAAATATTTAAACGTTGCCGGGAGGATTTTCTTCGGGATTACAGGGGCTGCTACAGTACATC
>DAOSYC010000068.1:0-17537 GCA_035380905.1 Spirochaetota bacterium
GTACAGTGACACGTCACTTTCAGCAGGCACTTTCCATTGAACCGGTATATGACTATACTGCTCGCGATGGAATACGGCACATTATCCGTGTCATTGATGATCCCGGAATGGTGAATGATTTTATATCATCCTTCAGCAGTATCGACCTGTATATAGCTGACGGTCACCACAGGGCTGCTTCCGCGGTTAAAGCGGGTCTCAAACGCAGGGAACAAAACCCCGATGCACCTGCTGACGCTGAATATAATTTTTTTCTCGGTGTTATTTTCCCTCATGACCAGCTCAGGATCATGGCATATAACCGGGCCGTGCGTGACCTGAACGGCCTTTCTTCCTCCGGGTTCATCAGCGAAGTCGAAGCACACTACTCCATGGAAAAATCAGATATTTCCACTCCCGCAAAAAAGAATACTGTATGCATGTATATCGACCGGCAGTGGTATCTGCTTACACCGAAGTTTGAAATTCCCGATGATCCCATAGAAAGCCTTGATGTAAGAATGCTTCAAAATAAAATTCTGGACCCTGTTCTCGGGATAAAGAACCCGCGTACTGACAAAAGGATCGATTTTATAGGGGGGATAAAAGGTGCTGAAGAATTAGCGCGCATTGTGGATAACGGAGATTTTGCTGTCGCCTTTTCCATGTATCCCACATCTGTTGAGGACCTTATGAATGTATCGGATTCAGGCGGTATTATGCCCCCGAAATCGACATGGTTTGAGCCGAAACTGAGAAGCGGTCTTATTATACACAGGATATAAACGGTTATATAAAGAGGTTCCGGGGTTGGTTTTTTTCGGGTAATGTGGAGACGAGGGGAATCGAACCCCTGACCTCTTGAATGCCATTCAAGCGCTCTCCCAACTGAGCTACGCCCCCGAAAACTTCGGTTACCATATTTAATAATCACCATTTCTGTCAATAATTAATTTATTTCACATACCGGATATATCATAACAACAGGAAGTGATGTCACTCTGCCTAACCCGGTATGAAGCATCACTTCCTTTGTAAGTACTGAATCATATTTGCTTTACCCGGTATGATACACGGGAATTGTTTGACGTAATATTTCCATGTAATTATATTTTTAATTGAAACAATATCAGTTTTGTTATATACATGTCCCGCAGTGTATTTTTCAGATGAGAGGTACGAATGGAACGCGATATAGAAACCTTAACGAAAGAAAATGAAAACCTCAAGAAAGAACTTACACAATGTAAAAAAATAATTTCCGGATACGAAAACGTTCTCAAGCTCAATGATCTTGAAAGGGAAAATAACGAAGAGATAATCAAGATGTATGAAAACATTGTCGAATATTCCAGAAACGAGCTGATGCTTGCCACGGAAACAGTAAAAGCCCGGGAAAACACCTCCCAGCTTGGGAGAGAGGAATTGATAATAGCCCTTGAAAAAATCCGGGAACTGGAAGATGAAAACAGGAAACTCAAAGAAAAGATGCTGCACTGCTGAATACAAAAAGGTGGTTGCAATATTTTCGAATCACCTGTATAATATCTATGTAAAATACTTTGTTAATATTTACGTTTATACGATATATTAATAAACTGATTCATAATACCAGGTAAAATAATCATTACATACATATATTACAATTAACAGAGCGATAAATGATATTAACTTATGTATTTCTTTTTATTCTTTTTGTAATCTTAACAATATTCGTTCTCTATATTTTTTCCACATACGTATTCCCGCGGAAAATTGAAGAAATTGCAAAAATGATTGAGGCCGGACAGACAAAACTGGCTATCAAAAAACTCAATGAAATTGTTGAAAAAGATGACCGGGATGCCTATGCTCATTATCTTCTGGCAGAAGCGTATTTTAAAGAGAATAATATCCAATATGCAATCCTTGAGTATCGTCAGGTCCTGAAACTTGGCAAATTCTCCGACAAAGTAAATGAAGTAAATATCCGTTCCCGCCTTGCAAAAATATACATCCAGCGAAATGCCGTCGATGATGCAAAAAAGGAATTTTTAATCCTTACCAAGCTTGACCCGGGTAATTACGAGAACTACTATCAGCTGGGAGTAATATATTTCAACGCTGAAATGCATGAGAAATCAATACCCTACTTTAAAAAATCGATTTCAAGCAACAACAAGATCAGTCAGCCCTACTACTACCTCGGGCAGATTTATTACAGGGTGGGAAACTTCCCTGATGCAAAACAGATGTTCCTTGAATCGATAAAAATTGACCAGAGCAACTACCGTTCCCACTATTTTCTGGGACTTGTCCTGCGGCAGCTTGGTGACTACGAGTGGGCCATTAAGGAATTTGAAATTGCGCAGCGGGATGAAGATATTAAAATAAAATGTTTCCTCGCAAAGGGAACCTGTTATCTTGAGCGGGAACATTATCCCAAGGCAGTTGTTGAATTTGAACGGGGACTTAAATTTTCAAAACGGGGATCTGATACGGAGCTGAATTTACGGTATTTTCTTGCCGAAGCCCATGAAAAAATGAGGGACCTCCATGCTGCAATCACGAACTGGGAAAAAATCGCAGAGGTCAATAAAAACTTCAGAAACGTTCAGGAGAAATTGAAGTCCTATTCTGAATTCCGTCAGGATGACCGGATAAAGGATTTCATGATTGCCGGCCTTGCTCAGTTCGAGCATCTTACGAGAAAAATAGTCGAATCAATGGGACTTATGATCCTCGATATTGATATTATAAGCGATACAGAAATTGAAATCGTAGCCACAGAAACAGAGGGGAAATGGAGAAATACCCGGCGCTCCAACAGGATAATACGTATAATACGGACCACCGATACCGTTACAGATAAACTCCTGCGCCGGATACATGAAGCCATGAAACCCAAAAACGCGATCAGGGCTTTAATAATATCCACCGGTGATTTTTCGCAGTCAGCAGTTGACTTTTCCAACACACGTCCCATTGAACTGTATGGCAAAAGTGAACTCGTGAAACTGCTGCGGACAGTCGGTGGCTGATAAAGCACACCTCTAATGGATCTTTTTTCAAAAATATTACTGAACATGCCTCTATTCAGGCATTGTACCCGGGAGGAACTCGATTCCCTCCGCAAGATCTGCAGGACCTCCCGTATTACAAGGGGGCAGGAATTTGATCTTAAAAAACTAAACTCCCTGAATATTATTATTCGCGGCATTTTCGAAATTGAAATACACGGAAAAACAGACTGCATATATCTTACCCCGGGTTCTTTTTTCGGATCATTACCGTTTTCAACCATACGCAACTTCGGGAAAATCAAGGCAAAAACAGATGCTGAATTGTTTGTTTTTGCCCTTGAAGACCTCTATAAATTTTTTCTTTCATATTACAAAACACTTCGCGGATACCTGCAGTCAATCTCTATGCTGGGCATTGAAATATCCAGCGCCGGGAAAGACCTCCATACCAATAACAGCTCCGTTATTACTGTGTTTAGCGAACACGGCAATTCCGGGAAAACTCTTTTTTCGAGCCTCCTTGGTTACGCCTTATCAAAGGATGAGAAAACCATAATTCTTGATATGTCATACAGCGGGAATTCACTATTCAATGTCTTTGAAAAAAAAATCACCCCCGCTTTGTCTCAAAAACAGCTTGAAAACAGCTCCAATGAAGAATTTATATATGAAAGAATAGAGAATGTATCAGAATCATTGTCGTTACTCAATGTCGTATTCGGCTCACAGGTTAAAGTTGATCCCGGCATTCTGCCCCCCCTTCTCTTTCTTTTATCAAAAAAGTATAAATACATAATAATAGACCTTTCCAATACCGACACTGAGTTGCGTGACAGGGCATTAAATCTATCTGATACAATATATGCATTACTAAAAAAGCCCAAAGACAGCGCTTCTCTCTTTCAACTTATGGACAGCACTGTCACCCAATTCCCCAGAGTCTATTATGTTGTAAACAGGCACTTCGCAGGTGAATCAAAATCACTTGAAGGAGGATTTTCCTGGGAATCAGTTCCTGTCAGCAGGGACCTCCCTGTCCTCGATTCTTTTTCACGGATAACCGAAAACGATAAATCCGGCATGGAATATATGAAACTTCCCCTGACACCGAAAAGAGGGATTGTCCTGCAGGGAACACTGTTTGACTCTATAGCATATGCCGGTCTATGTAACGCTATGATGCAGTCAAATATGGAATGCACAACACTCTATTCATCAGCATTTTCCTACTTCATCATTGCATGTTACCTGCTCAATCAGGATGAAAAAAGTTTCCTGAAAGAAATACAGAGGTTTTATTCCGGAGATATTTCAACAACCATCCTTGACATAACTTTTCCTGAAGAGAACATGTTCCGGAACAACCGCATAATAAAGTTTTGCGGTGATATAGCCGGTAACAGCAGAATTGAGCATTTTAACACCACCCCTTTAATGCTTGGCGCAAATACCGGCAATAACAAAAGAATTTTCAGCACCGGATATCTGCGGAACCTCCTGGCGATATCTTTTGTAATGCCAACAATTTTCGAACCGATAAAAAGTCATGGTTCCCTTTATACGAACGGCTATCCTCTTTATCAGCCCGCACCGTCTGATCTATTCAGGACTGACACAAGAAACATCATTTTTTCATATACTACCGGTCATAACCGTCACATCAGAAAAGGTAAAACAGTTAATTTTTATGATAAATATCTTGAACAGATATATCAGCAGCAACCTGTTGATGTTTTCGCAAATAATTTCGTCAATCACATAGAAATTGCGATTGACGAAAATGAACACGACCATAATAAAATAATTCAAACAGCAGAACGTCAGGCATTAATACGTATGAAAGACCTGAATATTCTGTAATACACCCATTGCTATCCTTTTTGGAGGGTTTATCCGTATGAGGTCAAAACAAACAAATTTTTTACAGGGAGTCATCCTTCTTGCCGCAATTATATACATCCTTAATGGCGCATTATACTATTTTTCTCCCTTATCTTTCTGCTGGGTATTCAATCTTGACATCAGTGAAGAATGGCTGAATGTGATCCCGACAAATGAATTTTTCTTTCTCGTTTTCACGATATCACGGGCATTTGCCGCTCTCCTGTTTTCCATCGGTATTTCAATGGTATTGCCGTTATTTGACCCTTTACGGTACCGTGGTCTTGTATACTATTCAGGGGTATTGTTCCCCTTCCTGGCTTCTGTTATATTTCTCTTTGCCAGCATTAAAAACATGTCAGTTCCAATAATAATTCTTGGATTCACATATTTTACAATTTTTGCACTGACGTTAACAGCAATGCTTATTACCAGAAAAAGCGCACAATCCGGAATTGAATAATTTACGGATATTATGAAGAAATATTACAAAAATATGTTGCGTAACAAATCGTTTTGAAATATTTTTTTTATTGATTAATTATAATATAATTATTAGTATGATCGGGAATTCATTAACTTCCACTGAAACAAGTGAATAAACAGTAAATCAAACAGTAGATTAACGAGGATACAATATGGAGCTTAAAACGAAGAAGATTAACAATATAGTTGTTATCTATCTTGAAGGAAGGCTTGATGTGCACCTTTCAGCTGATGTGGAAAAAGAAATCAATAAAATTATCAGTGATGATCCATCCAGTCACCTGCTTCTCAATCTCCATGATGTTGAGTACATGAGCAGTTCTGGTCTTCGAATTTTTGTTTCCACTATGCGGATTCTCAAGGAATCAAAGAGAAAACTTGCGTTATGCAACATGAATACTGCAGTAAAAAAAATATTCGAAGTTGTTGAGCTAATGGACATGTTTGATATACATGAAAATGAAGAAGAAGCTCTTAAGTCATTCTGATTTCCATCTAATAAGAAATAATATTGAAATTTCAGATAAAAAAAAAACTTTCGGGGATCGATCACTGATAAATCTCAGTGATCTTGGTTCCTGCATTAACAGGGACAAAGTAGTTCGTTATGTCGACGATATGAAAATATCCATAACGAATTATGTTGTATATCAGAGGTTTAACTCCTTCCGTTGGCCCCTATGGGTTCATCAGACTCTTACTCCTGACTCACCGGTGTTTAATTCTGTCACTAATCTCAGAATGGGTAACAACTGCTGCCGGAATTGGGCTGTTTTCTCAAACCTTTTATCTATTGATAAACTTATTGTTGATCAAAGCGGGATGATTTCTCCGACCTATGACGACTGGTCAATTGAATTCTGGTTATTATCCGATGGTAAGATCTTCCGTCCTCAGGAAACAACGCCTTTTCTGAACAATACGACACAGGATAGGGATACCTCCTCTTCCGTTGTTACAACATCATGGAAAGAAAAGCCCTTTGAGGTGAAAACTGAACTTTACGGTGCCCGCACTACTATTGACGAAGCGGTAGCAGAAATATCCTATAGCAGTTCAAAAAAAAGCAGTGCATATCTTCTTGTTGTAATACGCCCCTACAACGCCACAAAACTGAGCGGGATATTTAATGCTGCATACCAGGAGGAAACAGGTTCAATCCGTATTAATGGCACAGATAGGATTATTATATCGAGTGCGCCGGACCTTGTTTCATGCGGGAATGGATCTGAGGGAGATGTATTTTTTACCTCCACTGGAAATGCCGCCAGTAAAGTGTCATGTAAAGACGGGATGGCAACAATTGCCCTTGGTTATAAAATTAAAAATAATTCCCAGTCACTGCATCTCCGTATTAGCCTTGACGGCCAAAAAGGTATATCACCTCAGTCAATGAATTATACAGCGGTAAAGAAAGATTTCTGCAACTATATCAACCACAGGACACAGAACGGGATAACCATATCTGTTCCTGATCCCGTTTTCCAAAAATGGTTTTATGCTTCAAAATTACTTTCTTTAAACAGCTCAACGGAACGCCGCATCGCGAGGAAAGCGGGCAGCTGCAATACTGCCCCATCACGTTCACGGTATTTTGTAGTGACCGGTTACAACAGGATGGGATATTATAATGAATCACTTTCTTTAATCTCGCAGATGTTCAAAGAGCTTCCCGATTCTGAAAAGATTACGTTTGAAGACGCAATTGATCTATCCTATGCAATCCTCACAGTTGCGGATTATTTTACTATTTCAAGGGACCTTGAATTTCTCCAGTCATATTTTGAAAAGTTGAAAACCCAATCCGGAAGACTTCTTGATCTTGTACAACGTATTCTGGGCAAAAAAATCAATGTCGATAAACTGAAAAACAATTCATTACTATTTAATTTCAGCAACACGATGCATGTCTATGATATCATCCTCATTTCCTATACATTCAGAGAATATTCCTATCTTGCACGGTGTATCGGACTATTTGGTGAAGAAATAAAATATGGGAAATCAGCGGATGCGTTGGACGCAATAATCAACAGGAACATCACAAAAGCATGCTCGGGAATCAGTACAATATCTTCCGGCAAACACCATGGAGATGACACAGAACCTGAGGAAAATGCTGAAGATGAAGGATCAGCGTTGTTTCTTGACGATATATCGTATGATCCGTCCCAATGCAATGAGTTCATAGGTTATTATCTCTTTTCCGGCTTTCCCTTTACCATAGAAGCACTTGATAAAAAACATTTCACAACATTATTAAAAAATATTTCTGATTATTATAAAAGTAATATGCTGTATGTTCCTTCAGCCGGCGGTTATGATATACTGCTCTCTTTAATATATGCTCAAAATTTATTACTGCAGAAAGACCCTGCATGTATTGATATTTTCAAAACAATTCTTAAGATGGGAGGAAATACATATTCCGTACCGGAGTTTGTCAATCCTGCGACTGGTTACGGTGTTAACGGCCAGGGAGACCCGCCGCATTTTAATGCAATGCTTTTTCAATTCATGCGGAACCTTCTCTTCATTGACCACAGCAACCGGCTTGAATTATTTCCAATTCCACACGAAGATTGGTTCAAGCCCGGTGTGGAGCTCACTATCAACGATGCGCCGAGCCGTTTTGGTGTATTACATATAAGAATTGTCAATACACAAAACGAAATTCATTTCCACTTCCCCGTACTTCCCAAATTTGTTCCCCCGGATATTATGATCAATCTTCCCGTCAAGGTTTCACTGAAAGAGGAAGATGATTTTGTGATAAAAAAACGTTACGGGAATACCTTTATAATTAATGGCTGGCCTTCAATTATACGATTTTCCCGACGTTAATGCGAGTATACTCTTATGTTAATAAACATTCTCTTTATATCAATCGCTATCCTCGGGATCGTTTACTACTATATATTTCATGTTGCGCCAAAACTTGATCCCCTGAAAAAAGCTGAAGAATTCATTTCCCACGATAATCTTGATGAAGCTGTAATGGAATATAAAAAGGCTCTCGAGAAAAGACCCGATGATTTTATTATTCATTTTAAACTTGCGAATCTCTTTCTGAAACTCAATGAAATAGACCAGGCGGTCATTCATCTTGAGAAAGTACTTCTCATCGATAAATATAATTATGAAGTTGAAAAGCTTGATATTGAAAAAAAACTGGCACAGGCATATACCATACGTGAAGAATATGAAAAAGCTTTTCAGCTTTATATTGATATTCTTAAAGTATTTCCTGTAGAGCCTGAAGCACTGTATCATGTTTCCTTTATTGCTCTTGGTCAGGAGGAATTTGAGATTGCACAAAAATATTTCAGTAAACTCGCGAAAATCAAACCCAATGACTTTGAAGTTCAATTCGGTGCAGGAATGTGCAGCTATCAGACCCAGAATACGTCTGACGCCATAACATTTTTCAAGGCAGCGTCCTCTCAAAGACCGAATTCTGATATAACAAACCTCGCACTTGCCTTTTCGCTTCAGCGTAAAAACGATTTTAAACAGGCAATAGAATACGTCTCAAAAATATCTGACAGCAACAATGATCCGAATATTATTTTTATTTCAAAACGGTTCCTTGCTTTTCTCAATATTCAGGCCAAGAAATATGATGACGCAATCAAATATTTTGAAGAACTGCTGACTATTGTGAAAAACAACAACATGCAGGATGAAACGATGATGACATTGTATGACATCGGATTCGCATGTGTTAAGGCAGAACGGTCAAACTATGCCTATGATTACTGGAACGAGCTCTATGCAATGGATAAGTCATACAAAAACGTACAGAGTCTTGTGACGCTTCTCAGGAAAGAGATGGAGATGGACTTCAAGCTCCTGAAAGAAAACTTCGACATATCTGTTGTTGAATATGTTGACGAGTGGATTGAAAAAGCATTCCCGAAGGACTTTCTCTGGAATATATGCGGTCTTAAAAGTGACATTGACATTAATATTAGAGATGTTGCGGTAACAACCAGAGTATCATCAACAAAGGATGATAGTTATGGTTCATCAATTCCTCATGATTATTCCATGAACCTTGAAACGTTCATCAAACTGGACAATGAGAATTTTAGAATTATATCCAACAGGCTTTTAGGAAAACTCGGTTATAAAGTTGATCAGATACTTCAGACATACCGGGAATCGGATGGTGTTGATTTCCTCACAATTTCACCTGAAAAAGACAAAGTGTTAGTCTGGGTTCGGCGCTGGAGTAAAACGAAAGTTGGTGAAATACCCTTAAGAAATTTTGCTCAGGCAATTAATGATATTAAAGCAAAAAGAGGGCTTTTCGTAACCACAGCCGAATTGACTATCGGAGCGGAAACCAGTTTAAAAAATCTTTCCAAAGTTAGCGTGATTAACCCGGAAGAAGTCGGACAAATGCTGCAGGGAATAATCTAATTCATGAAACGATATGCATTTCCAATTGAAGAAATTCCTCTATCCTCAATCATACTTCACGATATCCGGTATAAGATCAGTAAACCTGAACCTGCTGAAACCCTTAAAAAATCGATTTCAATACACGGAATACTTGATCCGCTATTGCTGATTTATTGTGATGGATATTATACAATAATGGCAGGTCACAACAGGGCATCACTGCTTAACGATGCGAATGTTATATCTGTACACGCCCGTGTGTTTGACTCATTCAGGGAGGATATCTTTCTCGAGCATGGGCTCATGAAAAACTACCATAATGAACTTGGCCCCATCGGAAAGCTTAAACTGTTCACCCTGACGGCGGGCTGCATCAACAACAGTTCCGCGACAAGAGAGCTCGGAACAAAGAAACTGAACCTGCCCCCGGAAATATTAGATGACCAGGACTTAAGAAATAATATTTTGAATTTCCCAGACATGCTGTTGAATTACATCGACGGAAAAGATATTAATTACAGGACTATTATTGAACTTGCTCAGGGGGAGCAGGAACAACTGCAGATTCTGGCACAATGGATCGGTCAAATACCCATGCGTGTCAACATTTTTAAGAGTATTGTTGATATGACGTCGGATATTATTAAAAGGGACCATCACATAGGGCATCTTTACGCTATAGATATTGACTCCATCCAGGACAGGAGAATGAAGGAACTGCATCTTGTTGAGACATTGCGGGAAATCCGTTATCCGGAATATTCAAAACTTAAAAACAAAGCATCACATATCATCGACGAAATTAGTAAAACCGGCATCTCCGTTTCAATGCCGGAATATTTTGAAGGTGACACAATATCACTGTTGTTTACTGTTTCACGAAGGGACGGAATCCAGAAGCTACAGGAGCAGGTTAAGGGAATTAAATACGGGAAAATCAGTGAATTACTGCATATGCTGTAGCGTGTTATTATATCACTATCACTGAAACAGTCTGCTGACATCCTCGAATGCTTTTTTATATGCCTTATCGAACTTCAGCTTAGACTTGTATCCTGCGGCGTTTTTATGGCCGCCGCCTCCGTTGGCAATCGCAATAGCAGCAACATCATAATCACCCTTGGAACGCATACTTACCTTTACCATGCCGTCGGTGTCCTCTTTCACAAGTACACTCACCACAACACCCTTCACCGTGAGGGGCACATTGATATTCAATTCACCTTCCTCGTAGGGTGCACCTGTTTTCAGCAGCATTGCCCCGGTCATTTTCATCATGACAAGACTTCCGTTAAAGAAAACCTTCAATGTACTTAATATCTGCGTGCGAAGCTCAAAGCTTGCGAGAGAATTACTTTCATAAATATAATTATAAATCGTGAATGGATCTGCCCCTCGTTCCACAAGGTCAGCAGCCATTTTAAAAGTAGCAGCGGATGTTTTAGGATAGCGGAAAGAGCCTGTATCAAACAACGCACCAGCAAAGAGCGCCTGGGCTGCCTTAAAACTGATTTCCTTTGAATAATGACGAACTATACTGTACATTATTTCACAGGAAGAGGAAGCATCAACCCGTATATAACTTGAGGAGTACTCTGTTTTATCACCCTCATGATGATCAACAACAAAGATTTCCTTGATTTTGTCTTTGAGGAAAATATACGCTTTCCCTATATTATTTATATCATTCGTATCAATTACAATAAGCGCGTATTCCGCAATATCATTCGGCACTTCGAAATTAACGTTAATAACCCGTACTTCATTTTCGATATCAATGAACTGAAATTTATCCGGCGTAACATCAGAATTCAATATTATCGCTGTTTTCCCGAGATGTATCAGAAGTTCAAATAATGCGATTTCCGCCCCCAGGCCGTCTGCGTCAGGACTTTCGTGAGTAGAAATTATAAATTTTTCATGCCTGGAGAGGAATGCATCGAGATTTTTCAGTCCATCATGCATTATTATACTTTCCCTGCTTCGGTATTTTTCAGCATCGGGAATCCCATTTCTTCACGGATTTGAAGGTATCGTTCCGCGCATTTCCGGGCCATGTTCCGCACCCTCGTGATATACCCCACTCTTTCGGTTACAGATATCGCCCCACGCGCATCAAGCATATTAAACACATGTGAGCATTTCAATACAAAATCATAGGCTGGAAGGATAATATGTTCCGCGTCATAATCCAGCACCCGATAACACTCCTGCTCATACATATCGAACAGTTTAAAATGCATGTCAACATCAGCAATATTAAAGTTGTAATGCGAAAACTCGAACTCACTTCTGTGATGAACATCCCGGTATGTCACACCGGCATTCCACTGAATATCAAATACATTATCGACACCCTGAATGAACATGCATATACGCTCAAGGCCGTAGGTAAGCTCAACAGGTATGGGATCAAGGTCAAAACTTCCGCACTGCTGGAAATATGTAAACTGGGTTATCTCCATACCGTCAAGCCACACTTCCCATCCAAGCCCCGCCGCACCAAGGGTTGGCGACTCCCAGTCATCTTCAACAAATCTCACATCATGCTCTTCCAGCCTGATACCAAGGAAACGAAGTGAATCAAGGTACTGCTCCTGAACATCAACAGGAGACGGTTTCATGATAACCTGGTACTGATAATAATGCTGAAGCCGGTTCGGGTTGTCACCATAACGGCCGTCCGTGGGCCTTCTGGAGGGTTCAACATACGCAACATTCCAGGGCTCAGGTCCAAGGGCACGGAGAAAGGTCGCAGGATTAAATGTCCCTGCTCCAACCTCAAGGTCATATCCCTGAATAACAATGCACCCCTTATTGCCCCAGTACTCGTTCAGTTTAGTAATTATATCCTGAAAATACATTATAACTCCGCTAAAAATTAGTATTCAAATACAAAGCCCATCTATACATGATGATATCACAATTAATCAAGAAAAATTTTTTCTTTTACAAAGCGGGAACGTTATTCAGCAGAATGCTCCTCGTATGCAGCTTTAATCTCATTATGAAGCGCGGTAAAGTCCTCATGCGTGTTCAGCTTGAACAATTCAAGAACATCCTCATCCATCATTTCATAACGTCCCTTACGCTCTTCAATATCCACCATCGTACTGGCAAGATACACGATATACACCAAATCCCTGTATTTTTCCGGGGCAAGATGCGGACGATGATGAAGCTCTACCACTTTGGTTATTGCTTCATTGAAATTCCATTTTTTCAGAATTACACTTCCCAGTGTACTATGGCTCATTCCAAGACCGATTTCTTCAAAAATTCCAAGTTCGTCACTGCCCTTGCTGCCCACAATGTCTTTTATTCTCTGTGCCAGATCAGGCTTCAGTGACAGCAGGACAATCCTTCCCACATCTGTCAGGAGGGCTGAAAGATAGACATACTCCACAAGTTTTGGTTTTTCGAGTTTTACCGCAAGCCTTTGTGAGTAAAACGCTGTTTTGTACGAATTTTTCCAGATCTTCTCATATTTTTTATATCTGATTTCCAGAATATCCTGAACACCGCTCGCAACAAGGAGTGTATTAATACCTTTTGTACCGATTTTCTTCACAGCTTCTTCGATAGTGTCCACCCGCTTTATGGTTATATATCCTGCGGAATTCGCGATCTTCATGATATTTGCCGTCAGTGCGGGATCCCTCTTTATGTTGTCTGAGATTTCTTTTATCGATGACTCCGGATTAGAAAGGAGGCGCTGGATTTCCTTTATGCTCGAGGGAAATGAAGGAATGTTTTCAATTTCCTTCATTATTTCATCGGTAATCTTTGTATGGATTTCCGTCCGGTCAATCATCTGAGGAATTTTGATTGCGGCGACTGTGAGATTATTTTTCCGGGCAACATGAAATGTTTCCGCAGGGAGGCCGATATTTTTAAACAGCATGAGCGCCATAATCAGGCCGAGTCCCGCTCCTTCTGAATCATCAAGAACATCATCAAAAGCTTCTGATATATCATCATATTTATAGGCTTTTTTCACACGGGCTTCAATCTTGGATATCTCTTCATCAAGTATGGGTGTGTTATTAATTACATGGAGGATCATTTTATCGGAATGGGCAATAAAAGACACACGGACAAGCATTTTCTCTTTTTTAAGATCCGAGAATTCGTATGTGCTGTCACTCCCGTATGTATCGTCCTTGAATTTCTCCATTCCCGAACGATAATCATCCGTATCTTCAATATTAAGCCCCTTGTTCTGAAAATATATCCGCTTAATATTTGCTTTCACCGCGTTATTGATAAGTTCTTTGAGAACAGAGTATAATACATCCTTCATATATAAGAGATCATACCGCTCAAGAAACCTGTGCAGAATTTTTACCAGACTGGCTTCTACTTCCGGAGAGAGATAATAAAACTGAATATAAATTTCTTTTGCTGTTTTAACTGCTTCCTTATAATCCGGTGGCTTTATGATGAAATCTTCCTTTCTTTCATCCAATTGTTGCACCTCATCACGCCAATTATATTCCTTCCAGCCGCATATCAATCATGAGTGCGAATATTTAGACAATAATGCGGGGAAGTAAAAACTGCAATCTAACAATAGCAGTATAATCAAACATACTATAAAAAATCAAACCATTTATTTCTGTTTTTAAAAGCACCTTCATAAAAAGTACCCACGGCAAAATACACCTGATTTTCCCCGTATTCATCAAATCCGTGAGCATATCCGATATATCCCTGGAGGTCAACAAAATACCCCAGCGTTATTCTCACATGAAGCTCAACTCCGGCACTTGACTTAAAATCGCTGAATTGTGTTTCATCCATCCAGACATTGCCATATTCATAAAAACCGGTTATCCATATATCGCGTATCATTACCGGTATTGTGCCATATCCGATATCTGCCTGCAGCACCGGCAGCCTGTATTCAACCGCACCTGCCGCAAGCCGGTTACCGTACATCAAACCGGAAGGATAACCCCGAAGCCCGAACTCATCTTCATCATCCGCAGCCCCCCCCGAGGTGCCTTTTTCGAATCTGCCAAGTGTAAAGGGCGCCAGATAATCCGGATTGTCGAAAGACACACCGCCCCGCACACGGGCCATAATGACATTATTTCTCCAGATCCCCGGTAGATATTCAGCGAACTCGCCCCGGAATTTATAGTACGAGAGGTCAGAACCGATCCGGTCGCTGTAATAGTCCCCGATAATATACAATGACCTGCCGTCCTCGCTGCTGACAGAATAGGGATACACCTGCGCGTTGCTGTAATAATACACGCCCCGCATCCATGCAAATATATTTGAATACTCGATGATTTCATAACCGGGATAATAAATATCAATATCCTTTTTTTCATAGTTATATGAAAAAAACAACAGATGCTGTGACCTGAAATAAATAAACGGAACATTGACCGCGACACTTCCCTTCCGGGTAAGGGTTCGCTTGATACTGTACCTGTTTTCATCCTCCCAGGGGAATTCATCATCCCCCCAGAAAAGAGTATTGTCAGAATAGTTCAGTATTATGTCAGGATAGAACCGTGCCAGCATATATATGCACTGCACCGTAGCCCGTTTCTGCTTCAGATGCATATAGGCGCCAATCATGTACAGATGCTGAAAAAGGGTATCAGCACCCATTGTATAAAAACCGAGGTAGGTATCATACTCATCCTCGTACATCTCCTCAGAACCTGTAAATGGTATCCATGCCGGAGGAAGCACTGAATTCCATACCGTATATCCGCTATGCGGCAGCCTGCTCTCACCGGGCCGGGTATCAGAAGGCCCCGGCATAAAATAATCCTCTCCCAGTTCTGAAGGAACAACCACTGAAGATTCATATCGGCGAAGAGGATATCCTGTAACTGCGATATCAAATCCCGTGCTGCTGTAATCAGCAAATGCGATCTGTGCCGAATCCGGGGAGATATCAGGAAAAAACGCGCCCCCAATGAGATTTGTAATCCGTGTTACAGTGTTTGCTTTCAAATCAAGCTCGTGAAGGTTGTAGACGCCGTTCCTGTCTGACGAAAAGATAATTTTTTCTCCGCCGGGATGCCACACCGGATGGATGTCGTTGAAATCATCGGAAGTAATCCGGACATTCTTTCCAGTAATAAAATCGTGCAGCGCGATATCGGTACGCCCTTTCCTGTCCCGCATCACAAACACTGCTTTCTTCCCGTCAGGGGAAAGTTTCGGGAATGCGAGAAGGATATCTGTTCCGCTGATGATTGTATTGAACGAGGAAAATCCGCTGTCCCCGAGGACCAGGGAATATCTGTCCCGTTCCGATTTCACAAATACGGCTTTATTATGAACCGATGACACATCAGCATTCCGGCACCTGAGCCCGCTGGTAAGTTGTGAACGTCTGCCGTTTTTCACAATAAACATGTCACCATACAACGAAAAGGACCTGTAGAATTCAATATCAGATATATACACAGTACCGTCCCCTGTCACAGAAACATCTCCGGGGTAATTGATCCCGCAAATTTCCCGTATTGATTTTGTTTCAAGATTACAGGCTGCAAGGACCGGTTCATTGTAATTTGTGTACCGTATAAAAAAGATGTTCTTTCCGTCATGACTAAACCGCGGGATTGTGGTGTTCTGTCCGCTCACGGTCAACCGTGTATATTCCGTAATACCTGACTCCCTGATTTTCTCACCGAATCTGAGGTGTTTGTTTTTGACGTATTGTTCCCATTCACGCCACAATGAAAGAAATGAACGGCCGTATACACATTCCGCATTGTAATTTACAAGATACGGGAGCACATTATCAGCATTTTCTTCAAACACTGAACTGATCCTGTTGTAGCCATACTTCCTTTCAAGATATTCAACAAACCTTCCCCCGTAAATATACGGCACATTACCCAGGGGCCACCTTCTTGGATAATGGGAGGCTTCTGCAATTGATTTAAAGGTACCTGAAATTACATCGGCCCGCATCATCATGTCGACATAGGTGCTGTTATTTCTTCCATACCGCCACCCTGATGATTCCCGATAGACTGCGCTGCCTTCGAGCATCCAGACAGGAAGGCATGCGTTGGGAAAACATACCCTTCCGCATGTATACCGGCTCAAAGAAGGGATACCGTGTATGGTATCCATATTCAACGTATGGGTATATTCATGAATAAATACAAGCTCAAGCCAGTCATCATAATTACTCAGAACACTGTCAAGCTCTGCTCTGCTGATATATAACTGTATCCTGTTATACGGGAAAGGCCCGGAAAAACCGTTCGCAAGATCCATGTTGTCAACAAGCACAACATCGGTCCGCAAAAAAGGCTCCCATCTAAATTCCCGTGAAAGGCGGGTATGTACTTTTTCCGCGATTCCGGCAATCTTCTGCGCAACCGGCTCCAGCCCCTGGTGGTAATGGATCCAGAAGTGCTTTGTCCTGATCGACGACCATGTGAGGTCCGGGTCAAAAAGCATCGCCGGGTCAGCAGGAGTAATCCAGCAGAACAGTATAATGAAGAGGCTTATGGTAATATATCTCATAATATTTTATTATCGCAGTATAAAGAATTCCTGTAACATCACCAGCATATGATGCCGCAATCAAATCATTGTTCACCACAACTACTTTTTTTTCCAGTATAAAATATCAATGCCTTTTAAAAGAACATTAAATATCACGTAAGCAGGGAGATGAACCTTTACCGGATCCACAGGGCCCAATACTGTAACTTTTACATGTTGCTGATTTATTTTTATTTACAAAAAACAGCATCCTGTTATACATGAAATATATCCTTATCAAATACC
>DAOSYC010000069.1:0-3772 GCA_035380905.1 Spirochaetota bacterium
GCCGCGGGTGCCGACCCCGGATGGACAAGCCAGTCATGGAGGGCTTTCATTTCTTTCTCACTCCGGTAGAATACCAGTGAACGGCGGTCATGGCCGTTACGGAGGTGCTCAATCAGGGCAGTGTGCATTTGAATTTCTTTTTCCATGTTATTTCATGCTGCATGCAGTTATGCGTCAGGTCGATATTAATTGTAATGTTGGCCTGCAGCGGCAGTGTCAGATTTTATCGACATTAATGTTGTACTGTTTTATTTTCCGGTGCAGGTTTGTACGCTCAATTCCAAGCTGCTTTGCGGTGGTGGATATATTTTTTTCATTATTTTTCAGAGACCGTATTATGTAGTCTTTTTCAAACTGTTCCTTTGCTTTCTTAAATGATGATATGTCCTTTGACAGGATGTCGTCATAGTCGTGGGACTCGATATATTTCTGGATGTCGTCCCTGTCGATGATGTCCTTCTGCACCATGATGCTCAGGCGTTCAATAATGTTTTTCAGCTCACGGACATTTCCCGGCCATGAATACTGGGAGAGAAACTGCATGCCGGAGTCGGATATTTCCTTTGTGCCGAGGCCGTGTTCCTTGCAGAATTTCTCCAGAAAATATTCTGTGAGCGCCGTAATGTCATCCTGCCGGTCGGAAAGCTGGGGCACATTGATGGGAATCACATTCAGGCGGTAATACAGGTCCTCCCTGAATTTCCCTTCATCAATGGCGGATTTTACATCAATGTTGGTGGCGGAGATGACACGTACGTCAACTGTAATTGTCTCGACACCTCCGACCCGCTCAAACTGCTGTTCCTGGAGGACGCGGAGCACCTTGGCCTGGGCGCTCTGACTCATGTCGCATATTTCGTCAAGGAAGAGGGTCCCCTTGTTGGCCAGCTCAAATTTTCCGAGGCGCCGGTTTATGGCGCCGGTGAAGGCCCCTTTCTCATGGCCGAACAGTTCGCTTTCGATCAGTTCGTCAGGGATGGCGGCGCAGTTTACCTTAATGAACGGTTTGTCGGAACGGGAGGATTTCCGGTATATTGCTTTTGCCACAAGCTCCTTTCCCGTGCCGTTGTCCCCGGTGATAAATACCCTGGCGTTGGTGGCCGCGGCTTTGTCGATAATGGTTTTTACTTCCATGATTGCGGGAGAGGTGCCGATCATCTCATCTTCGAGCATTGAGTCCCTGAGGAGCTTTATGTTTTCACGCCGGAGCCTGATCTGCTCCAGGGCATTGTTTACCGTGGTGATGATCCGCTCCATGGAGGGGGGTTTTTCCAGGAAATCGAATGCCCCCATCTTTGTCGATTTTACCGCGATGTCAATGGAGCCGTGGCCTGATATCATTATTACCGCGATGTCGGGAGTGGTTTTCTTTATCCGCTCGAGAATTTCGATGCCGTCAATGTCAGGAAGCCAGACATCGAGAAATATCAGGTCAACATCATTTTTCCGGAGGAACTGCAGGGCCTCTTCGCCATTTTCACTGGAATAGACAATATGGTTCTCGTCCTGGAGTATCGCGCTCAGGGTTTTTATAATATTTTTTTCGTCATCAACGATCAGGATTTTTGCCATCTGATTCCTCGTTCTCAATTACCGGCAGTTCAATAATGAATTCGGTGCCGGTGTTGTACCGCGAATGACAGAAAATTCTCCCTTTGTGTTCCAGGATGATTTTTTCCACAATGGTGAGTCCCAGTCCTGTTCCGCTTTCCTTGGTGGAAAAGGTGGGGTCGAAAATATGAGGAAGATCTTCCTCGCGTATTCCGGTACCGTCGTCTTTAATTGTTATCCGTATAATCTCCTCACCTTCATACGATGTCAACTCTGATTTCACGAAGATGTTCCCTTTATCCTGAATTGAGTCAATTGCGTTGTGAATAAGGTTTGTAAGGGCCTGGCGGATCAGTATTTTGTCAATCATAACGTCCGGTATTGAATCATCAAGGTTGAGATAGAAGGTAATTTTTTCATTCCCCATGAAAAAATTTACGCAATTTGTAATTTTCTGGTTAATGTTGAGCAGTTCCGGTTTCATTTCCGGAAGCCGTGCATAGCGGGAAAACTCACTGACAATCTGCTTCAGCACATGTACTTCATCAATAATGGTTTCAGTGCCGGTCTGGATGATGTTGTCAATATCGGGATGTCCCTCCTTATAACGGCGCTGTATACGCTCAGCGGAAAGCCGGATCGGGGTGAGAGGGTTTTTTATTTCATGGACAAGTTTCCGTGCCATTTCCCGCCAGGCCTGGAGTTTCTGGGTCTGGAACACCACTTCGCGGCTTTCCTCAAGCTGTTCCGCCATGCGGTTGAAAGAATTGAAGAGCAGTGTAATTTCGTCCTGTGAACTGCGTTCAAGGTGAATCGCGAAGTTTCCCGCAGCCACCTGCTTCGCGGCGTCAACGAGCTCAAAAACCGGCCTGGTAATTCCCTGAGACAGAAAATAACTCAATGCAATTGAGAGTACAATTATTATTATAGAAAGCAGGAGGAGGAATATTCCAAGGCCAGTCTCGAAATATGTTTTAAGAAATTCCTGCTGTTTATAGCGCCGCAATGTCTCTTCGTATAATGCTATACGGTGGGAGACTTTTTTCGGTATTTTCTTGTACAGCACAGTAACAGTATTTCCTGTAATGACACTTCCCGCGAGAAGTGATGTGTTGTGCACGGAAATACTGTATACTCTGGGTTCTTTTTTCAGGGGAACGGTGCGGAGAAGTTTTTCAATCCCTCCTGTGTATACAGCATTAACATCGCTGCCGGCATTTTCCGGGCTCAGGATGTTGCCTTCATCTTCCATTTTTTGTATTCTGTACCGTAAAACCTTATACCCGCGGGCTGAATATATTTCTTTCAGGTTTCGTGTAGATCCATATTGACTGCTGCCGCCTTTTCCCGATATAAATGTGAGCTCAAGTTTTAATTCGCTGAAATCCCGTAATACCCACTCGTGGGCCATTTTGAGTGATTCCTCCATGGATCGGGTATTTTTTTCTGTGAAAAGCTCGGAAATAGTCTGGGTTATAATTTTATTAGAAAGAAGAATGATCGGAAGTGAGGGGATTATCGCGACAAAGACGAAGGCAAGGGCTATTTTGAATCTGATGCTGGAACCTATATCTGAAGCGCCCGCGTAGAGTTCTCTCCTGAAGGATACGATGATGAAGTACACAGCCGCGATAACCGGTACTGTCATTATCAGGTACAGAAAATAAATCCTGCTTACATTGTCTTCAACATCATCTTTGGGAAACAGGCCCACAATCAGTACCGCTGAAAAAATAAATATGCCGATCAGGAAGATAATATCCTGCAGGCGTGATCTGCTGAAGACCCTTCGTGTAAAGAAATCTTTAAGCAACCAGTCCTCCTGTCATCCTATGTCTCACTGTGCCCTGTCAAGGGTCGAACTCCGTGTCCAGCCGGTGTCAAAGTCCCAGAATCCAACAAAATATTTAAAAATATAATTCATGGGAAAATAAAGTTCAATCGATTTTAATACCGCCCGTATCCGGATGTAATAATTATCGTTTTTGAATCGTTCAGCATTTCTCAGTTCTGAATTTTCAACGACAAAAAGATTTGAAAGCATTGTGTCCTCGTTGTAACAGGACACCAGTTTGCTGCCGTTATTGACGATGAATGATTTGTTCCAGAAGTCATACTTCACACTGCGCCGCAGGGTATTGTGCAGTGCAACATCACGAAACAGGAAGCCGATCCTTGATTTCTTTACAATTTCAATCCTGTACTTAACATGTACTTCTAT
>DAOSYC010000069.1:3872-17209 GCA_035380905.1 Spirochaetota bacterium
GCAGTTTTCATGGCAGCCGGTTACAAGAGGGTGAATGACCGGGACATTGAAATATTGATCCGGTCATCCTCATTTTCAATTGAGAATCGAAATCTATTGTGCCGCTTCCAGTAGGGGAAATAGATGTCCCGGTTATACTCTTCCGCTGAATTTACTGCGTCCACAACACATACAATTTTCATAATCAGCATGGAAAACAGGTATCCGATTATTATCCCCTTGTCGCGGTTGCTTATATTTTTCCATTTGACGATATTGCCGTCCTCTCCGCTGTATTTGTCGGAATAATAGAAGATACCGTATATGAGAAGGCCTTTCTGGGCTATGTCTGCCGCAAGAAACAGGGAGCCCCTTGTGTAGCTCTGTGTGTAAAATTGTCCCAGGCCGCTCCAGGACCAGGAGAGGAGGCCGGCAATAAAAGGGTCTTTTCTCTCGGGTTCATCCAGATAGAAGTCGTCAGATATTACGGTATCTGTTACTGCTGCTGTTCCCGCAGTTTCCTGCAATGCGGCACCGGAAGCTGAAGCAGGGAGCGCACAGGCGCCTGTTATAGTCAGCATCAGCAGAAATGACAGAATCCTTTTACAGCGGATGTTGAAATCCAATATAGATACTCCTTGTATCGTTGTTGTATGAAGACATAAAAGGGTAACGTCTCTGAAGTTCTCTTCGTTTTATTTCCAGTTCCCGGTTGAAATCTTTCGCGGATTGTACCGCATCCGAGACATTATAAAGATGAATCAGGAACACCACTGAGAGCATTCCTATGAATACGTTTCTCCGGGACGTTTCAACAACACCGAGATCTGTACGTTTCGCGTCAGCATGTATCTGAAACCCTGAACCGTTCCCCGCGGAAAAATCAAAATCAAGAAAATAGAAAATTGCGCAGAAGAGAAGGGTATACTCTGTGACCAGAAACGCGGTTCCCTTCCATATTTTTCCGGAGTAATACTGTCCCAGTCCCGGCACATACCAGGAAAGAAATCCGGCAAAAATCGGGTCCCTTCTCCGTTCGAAAAAATAGGGATTGTATTCCAGGTCCTCAAGGGTTGATTGTTCAGTTGCAGACTGCAGATTCGCTGACGGTATAGCGGAAAAAACCGGTTGCGCCTGAAATAGTAACACTGCAATAAGTACAGCGGTGAATGCACAATGTATCAGGTTTTTTTTCATTATAGTAGTACAGTGTAGTGTGGATTGCGGCGCCACGTATCTTATCAGTGCCGGTATGTCCGGCAGGGGAAGACTATCAACTGACGCTGAAATCGCTTTCTATAAGTGTTGCAATACTTAATACCGCTTCATTCTCATTCTTGCCTTCGGCGCGTATGACAAGATTTGATCCTTTTGTTATGGCAAGCGACAGTACAGACATTATTGATTTACCATTTGCCTCTACATCATCTTTAACCAGAAATATTTCGCAGGGATATTTCATTGCTTCCTTGACGAGCATCATTGCCGGGCGGGCGTGTATACCTGCATCACTTCTGATTTCTACAACTTTTTCTGTCATGTAACTACTCCTGTGCCTTTATCCAATTCTGTATTTTCGTGTCCAGTTCCCGGGCTGAATGAGTACCCATCTTTTTCAGTCTTTGATTTAATGCTGCTGTTTCAATGATAATAGGGATGTTCCTTCCCGGACGTACGGGTATCGTAATATAGGGCACATCTATGTCAAGAATAGTATATTTGTTTTCATCAATACCCAGACGGTCATATGTTTTTTCCGGGTCCCATTCCTCAAGCATCACTACCAGTTCAATCCGTTTGCGGTTGCGGACCGCGCCAATGCCGAAAATATCCCTGACATTCACAATACCCAGGCCCCGGATTTCAAGGTGGTGCTTAATGATTTCTGAACCGCTTCCCATGAGGAGAGATTCGTCTATCTTGCGTATCTCAACAATATCGTCCGCAACAAGACGGTGATTCCTTTCTATAAGTTCAAGGGCGCATTCGCTTTTCCCGACACCGCTTTTTCCAAGTATCAGTACACCGATACCGAATACCTCCACCAGGGTGCCGTGAATGGTTACTGTGGGGGAATAGAACTCTTCAATTATGTGTGTCAGAAGGCTGATAAAGCGTGTCGTTTTGTGGTCGGTCACAAGGGTGGGAACATTCATTTTGTTGGTGTACTCAATAAACACATCGTCAGGCAGCTCGTCATGGGTGAAAATACAACACAGTACGTCATGGGAAAAAAATCGGTTGTATATCTCCCGTTTACGGTCGTCAGAGAGATGTGCCATAAACGCGGTCTCACCAAGACCGAATATCTGCATCCTGTCATAGGCGAAAAAATCAAAAAAACCCGCAAGAGCAAGACCGGGTCTGTTCATTTCAACGCCGACAACCTCTTTGCCGAGCCCCTCTTCGCCGGAAACAAGCCTCAGGCGAAGATCAATTTTACTCATGGTTGCAAGGAGGTCGCGAATGAGTATTTTTTTCTTTCTCATGTGGATGTCTATGGTCCCTGTGATTATGAAATACTGTACGAATAACGAATGTGAAACTATTGTTGACGCAACAGGATATGAAACCATCCTGCTGGCAATGTAGTATTATGTACCCTTTCTTCCATGGAAAAAAAGAAAAACATTACCGCAGGATGGTAACCGGGCAATGGTCCCTAAAAAGTCGGGACCATTACTTCAAAATTCTTACCGTTTTTATAAATAACATTTATATAGTTCGTGTCAGTATTAAAAAAAGGTAAAAACTGACCTGAATGTGATTCCATTTCTTTAACCGCTTCGTTCAGGGACAATTTCTGTATATCTGAGCCGCTGTTCTTTTTGAATTCGATTTTCGGATTTGAAAGCGAATCATCATGGACAAGCAGATCATATACAATAAACCCTTTGGTGTCGAAGTTGCTTTCCCTGATCATCTCAAACGGGATCTCAAGCATTTTATATCCTTCAGATTCCTTGTATATAAGAGAATAGTTTTTGTTGAAGTAGTTTGGCGTGTCTTTCTTTACCTCGTTGACGCCTTTTTTGAAAAGGATAAAATCCCTTTTCTCAATTTTCATTTCCAGAAAAGCTTCCACACCGTCAATTGGTTTGTTGCTGACCTGGTTCAGTTTAAGCTCTTTTCCGCTTTGCTCTTCAATCTGTACTGTGCTTAATTCTCCAAGCGGTGTTGCTTTATGTTCGCTGTGTTTTTCCTTGTACTTGACAATCTGTTTTTCCATTTTATCCATAAGAAGATCAATGGATGAGTACATGTCGCCGGACTTCTCAGTGCCGTAGAATTGAACACCGTCACCGTTTATTATAATTTCCGCGCCATGATCAAGTTTGTCAATGTACAATATTAAATGGGCGTCAATAAGCTGGTCGAAAAACCTTTCCAGCTTTTTTATTTTTTTTCTTGCATGGTCCTGAAGGTTTGAAGACATTTCCATGTGTCTTCCGGTAATGTTGATGTTCATAGGCTCCCCTTAGTTTTAATCATATTTAATTTTTTTCGCTTATTAGATGAAGGTATGTTGAGAATACCTCTGTATTTTGCAATAGTCCTCCGGGCAATGTCAATTCCTGCATCGTTGAGACGCGCGAGTATTTCCTCATCACTGAATGGATTTTCAGGTTTTTCACCGGCAATAATATCCTTGATCAGGTTCATTACCTCATCAGATGAACGGTCTTCCGTGTCGGTGGATTTAATTCTGGAGACAAAGAAATACTTGAGCTCAAAGACTCCCCAGCTTGTCTGAACAAACTTATTGCTTGTAACCCTGCTTATGGTTGATTCGTGCATGCCCACCTGCTGTGCGATATCAGTATGGACAAGGGGTTTCAGGTGACCGGGGCCCCTGGCCAGGAAGTCGATCTGGTGCTCCATTATGGCATTGACGACCTTAATAATCGTGTCCCGTCTGCCGGATATGCTTTTTATAAGATATCTGGCAGATTGTACTTTGTCCTGAATATATTCCCGTATATTTTTTTCAATGCTTTTTTTCCGTAAAAGATCCAAATAATACGAATTAATAGTAATGGATGGAATCCATTCATCATTCATATTAATAATTATCTCACCGTCAAGGTATCTTACTTCCACGTCCGGTGTAATATATCGTGCGTTCTTTTGTGAATACTGCCTTCCGGGAAAGGGGTCAAGATTCTGTATTTTTTTGCCGGTCTCAATTACGTCCGCAACTGAAATGTTCAGGGTTTTCGCGATTTTTTCATAATTCAGCTTTTCCATATCCAGGAAATGATCTTCAAGGAGCGAGCGCAGTATATCGTCATCAGGAAAGAAATACATTGCCTGGACAATGAGGGATTCCTGCAATGAGTGAACACCACAGCCTATGGGGTCAAATTCCTGTATCTGGTTCAGCAGTTTCTCTATTTCATGAGGTGCAGTATTGTTTTCCTGTGCTAATTCTTCGAGACTTTGCACGAGAAAGCCGTTATCATCAATGGAGGTTATAATATTTTCAAGGATTGTCAATTCATTGCTGTTGCCCGCACTGAGCCGTGCCTGCCACATGAGGTGTTCTTTCAATGATTCCTGATATGCTACAGTATTTTCAATAAAATCACGCTTTCTGTCTTCTGCCCGTGATGATGAATATCCGCTGTCAGGAGGGTCGCTGTAGGTGAGTTTCTCGTTTTCTTCATTGGAATAGGATTCTTTTTCACCGCTCAGTTCACGGCTTATCTGGCCGATAAGATTCCCTTCATCAAGGCTGATGGAGGGCTGCAGGGACACATTTTCCTCTTCAAGGACAGGATTTTCAAGTAATTCACTGGATATTCGCTGGGATAATTCTAATGTAGATAGCTGCAATAACTCAATTGATTGACGTAGTGACTGTGTTAGTGCTAACCGCTGTGACTGTTTTAACCCTAATTTTATCGAAACCGCCATTTTCCACCCTGTTCTCTGATTAAACCGCTTTTTTTTACCCTGCAGGTGTTCGAATCAGATTGTTTCAAATTCTCACTGGTTCACATTGCTTTTAGCTGTATGGTAATGTACCTCCTTTATCCTTAAAATCTTATATCGGGAACGTAAAGCAATTATTAATAAATATACTATTCCCCCCAAAAAAAATCAATAATTTCTCTGCGGAGCGGGGGAACAGTATGTTTATTTTTTACCGGTAATTGCTGCCCGTATGAAGTCTGTGAAAAGAGGGTGCGGTTTTGTGGGTTTCGATTTAAATTCCGGGTGGTACTGTGTGCAGATAAACCATGGATGGTTTCCCAGTTCAACAACTTCCACGAGTCCTGTCTGGGGGTTGATACCGCTGCAGGTAAGCCCGTGTTCCTCGAGTGTGCTGCGAAATTTCAGTGTTACTTCATACCGATGACGGTGCCGTTCCATCGCTGAGGCGTTTTTATATATTGAATGCACCTTTGAACCTTCAAGGAAGTTGCACTGATAGGCCCCGAGACGCATAGTACCCCCCTTGTATTCTATAATTTCCTGATCTTCGAGGAGAGAAATTACAGGATATTTGGTTGTGGGATTAAATTCCTTTGAATTCGCGTCTTTCAGGCCGCACACATTCCGCGCATATTCGATAACAGTGGTCTGTAGTCCGAGACAGATACCGAAAAGGGGCATACCCTCTGTCCTGGCAAAATGGATAGCTGCGATTTTGCCTTCGATGCCTCTGTTGCCGAAGCCCCCGGGTATGAGAATGCCGTTAATTTTTTCCTTCGTAAATAGTGCCTTCGCGTTTCCCTTGTATTTTTTCTCGATATCCTCTTCTGAATCAATCCGTATGATCTCAAGTTCCGCGTCATTCGCGATAGCGCCGTGGATAAGGGCCTCGTAAATGGACCGATAGGCGTCCTGAAGGGATATATATTTCCCCACAACGGCGATCCGGACCTTCCTTTTGGGATTCTTCAGTGCGGTTATAAATTTTTTCCATTCCGGAATTTTCAGTGTTCCCGGTTTCAGGCCGAAATGTTTCAGCACAACGGTGTCATATCCGTTATCGTGGAGCATTTCGGGGATCTGGTAAATTGATCCGGTAATGTCAACAGCTGATATTACATTCTCTTCAGGGAGGTTGCAGAAGAGGGATATCTTGCTCCGGATGTCGTCCGGGAGTGCCCTGTCGGACCGGCAGAGGAGAATATCCGGGATTATTCCCAGTTCCATCAGCTCTTTCACGGAGTGCTGTGTGGGCTTCGATTTTTGCTCTCCTGCAACGGAAATTGAGGGTACAAGGGTAAGGTGAATATTCATGACCCGTGACCGGCCGAACTCATGGCGTATCTGCCGGATAGCTTCAATAAACGGTACCGATTCAATATCCCCCACGGTGCCGCCGATTTCGACGAGGAGGAAGTCAATGTCTTCGTTGTTGGCCACATCGAAGAGTCGTTTTTTTATTTCGTTGGTGATATGTGGAATCACCTGTACTGTTTTGCCAAGATAGTCTCCCCGTCGCTCCCTGGTAATTACTTCGTGATAAATCTGCCCTGTACTGACAGAATTTTTTTTTGTCAGTTTCGCGTTCGTGAAACGTTCGTAATACCCCAGGTCCAGGTCGGTTTCTGCTCCATCCTCTGTAACATAGACTTCGCCGTGCTGAAAGGGGCTCATAGTACCCGGATCAATGTTGATATAGGGGTCCATTTTGATTACGGAAACAGTGTATCCGTGACCCTCAAGAAGCATGCCGAGAGATGCCGTTGAAATACCTTTCCCAAGGGATGAACATACCCCTCCGGTGATGAAAATAAATTTTGTTGTTTCGTTCATATCTGCCCCGCCGGTGGATTGAATGTTCCGGGAATGAAGTGTCTTGAAATGTTCATATATGAC
This sequence comes from Spirochaetota bacterium, assembly GCA_035380905.1. Lineage (GTDB taxonomy): Bacteria > Spirochaetota > UBA4802 > UBA4802 > JAGODF01 > JAKQCH01. Next base: position 10,686 of record DAOSYC010000069.1, read on the forward strand.
AACGTAGCAGACGTCAAACAGGAATCATATAATATTACGGAATTTGTATGTTATTTAACATGCCCTTAATATAAAAAACAATAACTGAACAGGTTAGAATTGTTATAATAGGAAAAAACAGTACTTGACAATGGTGTAATTGTTTATTACGTATGTTGTGAGATAAACAGGCAAAGGCGGATAACGGCATGGATGAAAAAAGACGGTATCAGAGGTTTTCCTGCACTATTAAAGTTGATTTTGAGTTCTATGAAGGCGACCCTGATGAGATTGATACTGAAACAACAATACCAATCAAGGGTAAAGGGGTAATTCTTGATCTCAGTATCGGGGGGCTTTTTTTTGTGACCAATTCCCGCGTGGGTATCAATGTTCCGATTAACCTTAAATTTTCAACAAAAAGCCAGTCGTATAATATCCGCGGAATGGTGATCAGGACAGGCCTGCTGAAAAACAATCCTTCAGAAATCGCGATGCGTTTTGCAAATACCAGTGCAAAAGGTGACTCCTATATCGCGGTAGAATTCAACACCCTCATTGACGGTCTTAGCGCCGGCGATATATAGGCACCTATGAAAACCAGATTCATCAAAGTTGATGATATCTCACAGATTGATCTTTCCAAAGTATCAGTGTACGACCTTCGCAACAGATATATTGACGCGAAAGGGAATATGTACGGCCTGAAGTACAACAGAAATGAAAAGAAAATTGAGATAATCAAGATAATACGGACCCTGGCCCGGGGCTCCGGGTATTACAGTCAGCAGATTATGAAGAGAAGGGAGAACGGTACCCCGGCGGACTCTGATGAAGAGATGGAAGAGGTTATGGACGGTGAAATCGATTCTCCGGAGACTGCTGCCCCGGAACCTGGCGGAAATGAAAGTGAGTCTCCGGCGGATATGTCCGGAGAAATGGCTGCTGCCCCGGAAGCTGCGGCTGAAGATGAATGGAACCCGGACTATTTCATTTCAAAAACAATTACTCTTATGGAAAGTCATAAGAGCCGCCTTAACGGGATAGTTATGAATGTGAAGAACTCGAATATTGTTCCCGCAAATGATAAAATGGGCTCCACGTTTCTTATTGATGTCTTCCGGAATATTGATCTTGACGGTGTGCAGAAAATTGATACTCTTCAGAACTCCCATAAGGAACTGGTCAGCTATCCCCGTTCAATTGTCTACTATGTCGCGAAGCTTGATACGAGGAGCAAGAATATTGTCGATACACTGGATACTGATTCCAGGAAAATGAGGTTCATTTATCTTTCAGAAATGTACTTCTCAATCCGGAACCTCTATCGTTCCCTGAAGACTATCCTCAATGAACTGAAGGATTTTATCGGGGAGTATGAGGAGAAGCACGCCGCGAAAATATCATACAATGAGGAAAAAATCCTGCAGGATGGGAAAACATCAATAAGTAATACCATCTCCGAGATTAATATGATCCTTACCGGCTGTAAAAAACTTGAAAACTTTGTGTATAATGAAGGAAATTTTTAACTATTCAAGAATTACCACGTTCCCGAACCGCTTCAGCTTCTCCTGCATTTCCCTTTTCCCCACGACCACTTTTATAAGCCCCTCCTTCAGCAGTACATTGCTGTAATTAATAATGCTTTCCGGAGTGACGCGGTTGATATTTCCAAGGTAATCATTCAAAAAATTTTTTCCCAGTCCATTGTAGTGGAGGTACATGAATTTCCCGAGAGTATCACCGGTTGAGTTGAACTCAAACACATAGCTGTTTCGTATCGACTCCCCGGTCCAGGACAGCTCCTTCGGGGTCACTTTTTCATGTTTCATTTTCAGAATATTTTCAACCATGATGGAGAACGTGGTGTCCGCCATGTTCGTTTTTGTCTGGGCATAGGCAAGGAAAAGCCCGGTGTTTTTTCTGGACCGCATGACGGAGCCGGTAGAATATGAAAGCCCCCGCTTAACCCTGATTTCCTGCATAAGACGGGAGTTGAAGGAGCCCTCGCCGAGGATGTAGTTCATTACCATGAGAGGGAAGAGCCCTTCATCATGGAGAGAAGGCGCTAATGTTCCCATGGCGATGGTGGCCTGGGGAATGTCTTTCGGGATGAGGTAGATATTGTTCTGCCGTTCCGCAATGCGTTTTTCAAGAAGGCCCCTGTTCATTGAATATTCCCGCAGTGAGCCCTTCTTCATTGATCCGAAATGGCTGGCCACAAGGGACCTGACAGAGGCGGTACTGAAGGGCGCGGAAATACCAAGGGCCGTGTTGGCCGCGGTGAAATACCCTGAGACCACATTTTCGAGATCGCGTGAAGAAATGGATTGTACCGTATCAATGGTCTCGGTTGCACCGTAGCCGTCGCCATGAAAGATAATTTCCCTGAGTTTGTCGAAGGCTATGAGCTGCGGCTGGTCTTTCTTCCTTTTGATCCCTTCAATGATCAGGGCCTTTGCATTTTCAACATACCGTTCATCAAGGTTGGGTTCCGTGAGGATGCTTTCCAGGATGTCCATTGCCGTTTCCGCGTGGCGTTCAAGGACGGTGAGGGAGATATATGTCTGTTCCCAGGAGGAGGCAATGCCGATCCTTCCGCCAATAAACTCAATTTTTTCATGGAGCTTTCCGCCGGGATATTTTTTTGAACCGCCCAGGGACAGTGTTTTCGCCAGGAGCGAGGAAATACCCGCGTTGTGTTTCTTCTCGTAGAGTTTGCCGAACCCCACGGCTGCGGTTACCGTAACCATCGGGAGTTCGTCCTTGATGTAATATACAGTAAGTTTGTTCTGTGTCCGGAATGTAGTTACTTCCGGCAGTGCGAAATCCAGACCGTGTATACGGGGGCCGTCGTTCCGTGCCGCGGGAGATGTCATAGTACCAATTGTTATGAGTGCTGCTGTTATGGCGGTGATCAGGGCTGTTCTTCTCATGGGGAAATGTCCTCGTAATAGTGTAGTATTCTGATTTATGTCTGTGCCGCGGTGTTCCGGTCAGGCCACCTGTATGCCGTGCATCGGGAAAAGGAGTTCTTGTATAAAACGAACAACATATCGTGCATGGTCCATACACTGCTCCTTCTTCTCTCCTTCGAGGAAGAAGGGATCGTCTTCAAGCTGTCCGGACTGCGCCTCGGGTCCGTACATCATCCCTCCTACAACGCCGGCGTAATGATCGTGAGGCTTCAGGCCGCAGAAGTCCGCCCAGGCAAGTGTCCAGAGAGCGGCTGTCTTGAAGACATTGTATCCGCCCCCTCCCGTCGCGAGAATCCGGGGAGATATTTCATTGATAGTCTGAATGATGCCCCTGTATCCGTTGCTGGTGAGGTTCAGGTGCGCCAGGGGATCGTCCCGGTGCACATCGCCGCCGATTTCCGCAACCACAAGGTCCGGTTTGTATGCCCCGATAAGGGGAGGTATAATTTCTCTGAAGGCGTATAAATATATCTCGTCGTCGGTGCCTTCGAGGAGGGGGATGTTGATGTTGTAGCCCCGGCCATCACGGACCCCTATGCCGTCTTCATATCCCGACCATGGATAGAGTGTTTTTCCCGATTCGTGGAGCGATATCGTCATGACGCTGCTGCTGTCATAAAAGGCGTTCTGGATGCCGTTGCCGTGATGAACGTCGGTGTCGATATAGGCGACCCGTGCCCCTTTCCGGACACAGTCCTCGATGGTAAGGGCGAGGTCATTGATGTAGCAGAAGCCTTCCGCGTGGTTTCGCCCGGCGTGGTGGAACCCCCCCACGGGATTGAACACCAGCCGCGCTTTGTCCTCAAGGAGCATCATGGCCCCCTGGTGGGTCGCGCCGGCGGCCTTCAGGGCGAACTGGTACATGCCCCGGGCTATGGGATTGTCATCGGTGCCGAGCCCCGCTGCCAGCATTTCAAGGTTGTATTCACCGCGGTCGCAGCGCTTCAGGAGGTCAATGTACTGGCGGTCATGAAAGAGGTACAGAAGCTCTTCATCGATGGGTTGCGGTTTAATTATTTCCTGATTGTCCTCGTGAATGAGTGTGTAGCGGTCAATGAGGTCAAAAAACTGCTTTGCCCTGGCAGGTTTAAAGGGATGGTTCTGGCCGTACTCAAAGCTCGCGAGTTCGTCGGAATACATCAGCACATTCAGCATCTCGGGGTATTTCTCCTCATGTAATGGATCTCATCCCGGCAAATATACTGATACGGGGAAGCCCTGTCAATTATCTTATTGGGCGGCGAGGCCTGACAGGAACTCCTTCAGGGTATGGTCCGTGTAGTGTTGTTTCAGGGCTGATAATAATTCATCGCTCCCCGTAATGCGTTTCAGAAGGGCACCCCGCTCAGGGGAACTCATGGCGCGGAAGGCGCTGTCCTCCTTCAGGAGTGTCCGGGCGGCCTTCATGGCTTCCAGGATTGTTGCAATGTCATCGGGGACATTTTCTTCAAGGAGGCGCCGGATCTTTGCGGACATGGCGGGGGAGGCGCCCCCTGTGGATACGCACACGGAAAGGTCCCCCCTGGAAAAAGACGAGGGGATGATAAAACTGCAGTTCGGAGGGTCGTCCACGGCGTTGATGAAAATGCCCGCCTCATCGGCCTCCCGGAAGACCTCCCTGTTCACGGCGCTGTCGTTTGTCGCGGAAAATACCAGGCGTGAGCCCTTCAGGTCGCCCTGCATGTAGGGACGATGGAGCGCCTCGACCCTCTCTCCGTGGGATGATATCAACCCGGAAAAACCGTCGTGAAATTCAGGTGAGATGACCCTGATCAGGGCCCCCGCCGCAAGGAGGTCCTGCACTTTCCGCAGCGCCACCCCGCCGCCGCCGATTACTGTGACCAGCTTGTTCCGGATATCGATGTAGATCGGGTAGTAGTTCATTATTGCTTCAGCTCCTCCGGCATGGGATAGTCCTCGCCGTGCCGCGCCAGTTCCGCCAGTTTTCCGCTGTCCAGGCCGATCTCCTCATCCGAGAGATAGCACTGGGGGTCCGGGGCCCAGGGGTCGTTGAATGTCCGGAAGGCACGGACGCGCATGGCCCCGGTGCAGAGCTCGCGGTATTTACAGAGGCGGCACCGCCCCCTGATGTAGTCCGCCTTGTGTTTCAGTCCCTTCATGAGGGGGTCCGACTCGTCGGTCCATATATCGCCGAAGCTCCGTTCACGGACGTTGCCGAAGCTGTAGTCCTGCCAGAACTGGTCCGGGTGGACGTTGCCGAAAAAATCGATATTGCCGATCCCCACTCCCGTGGAATGCGCACCGCCGCCGTTCCACTTCAGGAGGTTGTACACCTCCTGTGCCTGTGCCGGATTTTCGTCGAGAAGCTTCCGGTACATGTACACGCCGTCGACGTGGTTGTCCACGGTGAGGATGTTGATGTCCAGTCCCCTGGCGAAGTAGTCCGCGGTGCGTGCCATGATGATGTCAAGGGCATCCCGTGATTCCCGGTGAGTGAGGTCGTCCTTGAACATCTCCTTTCCCCTGCCGGAGTATACCAGGTGGTAAAAACACGCGCGGCTGATCCCCTCCTTCTCAATGAAGTCGAAGATGCGGTGGAGGTCACGGTAGTTGTGTTCGGTCAGGGTGAGCCGCAGCCCCACGCGCTGACCGACGGCAACGCAGTTTTCAAAGCCCTTCATGGCTTTACTGTAGGCGCCTTTTACACCGCGGAATTTGTCGTTCACCTCCTCCATGCCGTCAAGGCTGATCCCCACGTAGGTGATGCCGGTGTCCTTGATGCGCCGCGCGGTGTCACGGTCTATCAGGGTGCCGTTTGTGGAGATAACGGGGCGTATGCTTTTATTTGACGCCCGTTCGATGAGGGTGAAAAGGTCTTTCCGCATTAACGGCTCGCCCCCTGAAAACAGGAGTGACGGAATGCCGAAGGAGGCAAGGTCGTCAACCAGGGCAAGCCCCTCGTCCGTGGTGAGTTCCCCGGTGTAGCGGGTGTTTTCGGAGTCGGTGTAGCAGTGGACGCACCTGAGATTGCAGGTTCGGGTGGTGCTCCATACCACGATGGGCTTCCGTTCCCCCGCGTCCAGCTGCCGCATGTGGGGAGTGTTGCCGTGGCAGTCGGGCTTCGCCTCGGTGCCGTACCTGAGGCCGTCCCCCGTGGATGTTCCGCCGCAGTAGAGTTTTCCTATATCAATCATGCTGTTCCTTCCATTCTTTAAATCTGTGTGAGAAATATTTTACCCGTTCCTTCTTGAACTCCTTCACTGAGCGAAGGACCAGGTAGTCGGATATGCCGGACTTTTCCTTCAGTCCGGTTATAATATCATCCAGCTCCTCTTCAGAGCGGGCATGGATCATCGCGAAAAGAGGGTACTCCCATCTCCCGGGATAGGTGTCCCGCAGGTATAAATGAGAAATGTTCCGCACTGAACCGAATACGTTCATAAGTGTCGCGTCGGACAGGTGCCGGTCCGGCTTCCACGCGGTCATGGCGTTTATTCCGAACCCCGTGGTGCGGTGCCGGAGGACCGCCGCGTAACGGCGCATGACCCCTTCCTTTTTCAGTGAGTTGCCGATACGGAGAAGTTCATCTTCCGTGAGGAAACT
>DAOSYC010000070.1:0-17054 GCA_035380905.1 Spirochaetota bacterium
CCGGTTTTATTTTCCGAACCGCGGTGACATAGCGCCATGCTGCCTCTGCGTCGCGATAGGTCCCTTTTTCGGAAGGGGAGCCTTCACTCTTCCCGAAGCCCCTGTAATCAAAGATGAGGACGTTCAGGTCCATCGCATTCAGTATTTTCACGGTGCCAAGGCGGTGCGATATATTGCCTGCATTGCCGTGACAGAACAGTACCGTTCCTTTTTCGTGTTTCGCGGGGACCCACCATCCGTGTATCGTGATGTCGTCCGAGGTGGTGAGATACAGGTCTTCATAGGGAAGTTTTATGGCAGCGGGAGTAGCACGGAGTTTTTTTACGGGGTGATATACTATGCCGGCCTGACATGAAAGACACATGCCTATGGTGAAAAGCAATGCAGCGGTTCTGCAACGTCTTCCCCCGCCGGAAGATGAAGCTGTCCATCGTGACCATGCTGCATACATACTCTGAAATGGTATCAATTGAATACTCTCCGCGGTCATTTCGGGGGGACACGCAGCGCTCCCTGCATAAATGAATAATCCCGCAGTATGATTTTGTAAACCCTTTTTTACAACGCGTGAATACCCCGCAGGAAATGGTTTGACAGCGCTGTTGCAGGGTACTACACCATAACTGTTGTACGCGGGAATATCCGGTGCGTGCGATATATGCCGCAGCAGTATTCCAGACACCTCTGCGGCGTGCCGATGTGAAGAGAAGATATAATGGAAGATATTTATGTACGTTTCAAAGAGTATATACGGGAACACCGGCTCCTGAAGAGCGGGGAGGTGGTGCTCATGTCCCTTTCCGCGGGAAAAGATTCCATGGCCATGGCGGACCTGTTTATACGGTACAGGGATGAGTGCCCCCTTGAACTGCGGGGGTTTCACCTGAATCATATGATGCGAGGTGATGAGTCCCTCCGTGACGAGTCATTTGTAAAGGAGTTCCTGGAACAATACGGTATCCCTTTCCGCTGCGACAGGTTTGATTTTTCTGCCGGGACACCCGGCGGTGTTTCCTTTGAAGACTATGCCCGCCGCGTGCGGTATGAAAAGCTCAGGGACTATGCCACAGCAGCCGGGGCGGATAAAATTGCCACCGCCCATAACCGTGACGATACCGTGGAGACTGTCCTTATGCGTATATTTCAGGGGACCGGAATCAGCGGACTCGGCGGTATCAGGCCCCTGCGGGACAATATTATCCGCCCCCTCCTGGATTTTTCATCGCGGGAGATTTATACATACCTGCAATTCCGCGGCCTCCCGTGGCGTGAAGATGCCTCCAACGGCGAAAATGTGTATCTGCGTAATTATGTGCGGAACGCGGTCATTCCCGGGATGGAGGACCGCTTTCCCCGGCTCCGTGACTCGGTGCACTCACTCTCCCTTGTTGCGGCGGATACGGTGTCTCTTATCGATGAGCTTATCATCGCGAAGTACGGTGATCTGTGGCGCAGAGAGGGGGAGGGGCGGATCATTATCGAAGCAGAGCGGTATTGTCACGATAGAAGGCTCCTGTTTCATGTACTCAGCAGGGCTTTCGGAGAGCTTGGTGTATTCTCCGGGACCGGTATCCTGCGGGAAATATGGAAGCGGACAGGTACCGGGAGAACACATGAAATTTTGTATGAAAGCAGTGAAATATCGACCCGAAAAACACTGCACGGTTCCATGCCGGTTATAATTGTGGAAAAAAACACGCCCCCTGAAGTCACAGGGGACTGGGAATACCGTATTACCCTTGACAGGGATGATATACTTCTTGATATGCCGGAACCGGGGCTCCGTATACGGGTCTTTTCTGCCGGTTATGATGTCTTTCAGGTGCATTACCGTGACAAGGGCTTTATTTTTGTAGATGCCGGTGATAATGTTGACTATATTGTTATAAGGAACAGACGGCATGGGGATAGAATCAGGCTCGGGGGGACACCGAGAAGGGTAAAAAAACTTCTCATTGACAACAAGACAAGCCCCCGGGACAAGGAGAGGGTTCCGCTTCTTGTAATACGCTCTGAAATCGCGGCCTTTATGCCGGGTTTTATTATGGATTCCATGAACCGGACCGGTGACAGCTTTAAAGTCAGCGGGGAGGGAAAAAAAATACTTGCCATACAGGTAATGGGCAAATAGAAAAAACTTTCATTCATTTTGCGTTGATCCGTTGTTCCGCCGCATTATGTAAAATGATTACAACTTAACAATTAATAGAGGTTCTATAGATGAGTAAAGCCGGAAAACAGATTGCCCTGCTGATGCTGATTGTGGTACTGGCCATTGCGTTTTTCAAATTGAGTGATTACCGCACACCACAGGTTGAAACACTGCAGTACAGTGACTTTATCAGCAAGGTTAATGATAAAAAAATAAAAACCGCCGTCATCGTTGATGGAAAGAAAATAGAAGGGACGTACATGAAGGGGGGGGATGCAACGAACTATGAGACCCTGATACCCTATGATGATCCGACACTCGTACATACTCTTCTTGCCAACAGAATAGAGGTAAAGGGGAAGGTGTCTGATGACAATATTTTTCTGAAGGGGTTTCTGCAGTTTCTTCCATGGCTCTTCTTTTTCGGGATAATATGGTTTTTCATGATCCGGCAGATCCAGGGGGCCGGAAACAAGGCAATGTCTTTCGGGAAAAGCAAGGCCAAGCTTAATCCGGAAACAAAAAACCAGATTACCTTTGCAGATGTCGCCGGGGTGAACGAGGCGAAAGAAGAATTACAGGAGATTATTGATTTTCTGAAAGACCCGAAGAAGTTTATCAATATAGGGGCAAAAATTCCCAAGGGCGTCCTTCTTATGGGCCCTCCGGGAACGGGAAAGACCCTTCTTGCACGGGCCATTGCCGGCGAGGCGGGGGTTCCTTTCTTCTCAATCAGCGGTTCCGATTTTGTTGAAATGTTTGTGGGCGTCGGGGCCTCACGGGTGCGTGACCTCTTTGAGCAGGGGAAGAAAACAGCCCCCTGTATTATTTTTATAGATGAAATTGACGCCGTGGGGCGGCTCCGCGGGGCAGGGCTCGGCGGTGGACATGATGAACGGGAGCAGACACTTAACCAGCTCCTCGTGGAAATGGACGGGTTTGAGATGAATGAAGGGGTCATCATTGTGGCCGCGACAAACAGGCCCGATGTCCTTGACCCGGCGCTGCTTCGTCCGGGACGTTTTGACCGGCAGGTGGTTGTGGACGTGCCGGACATAAAGGGACGGGAGAAGATCCTTGCTGTCCATTCCAAGAAGGTGCCCCTCTCCCGCGAAGTGGAGCTCAAGGTGATTGCACGGGGGACCCCGGGGTTTACCGGTGCGGACCTCGCCAACCTTGTGAACGAAGCGGCGCTCCTCGCCGCGCGTCGCAACAAAAAGCGCGTGGGCATGTCGGAGATGGAGGACGCAAAGGACAAGGTCCTCATGGGGCCCGAAAGGCGCTCAATGCTTATATCCGATGATGAGAAGAAGGTTATTGCGTATCATGAAGCGGGACACGCGATCCTCGGCCTCCTCACAGGGAACGACCCTATTCATAAAGTGACTGTCATTCCACGCGGCAGGGCCCTTGGTATAACCATGACACTGCCGAAAGAGGAGAAACATATTCACCCGAAGCAGTACTGGCTGAACCAGATTATCCATCTATACGGAGGATATGTTGCGGAAAGCATCATGTTTAATGATACGTCAACCGGCTCCAGTAATGATATTGAACGCGCAACTGACATCGCGCGGAGAATGGTGTGTGAATGGGGCATGAGCGATAAACTCGGCCCCCTGACATTCGGCAAGAAAAACGAACAGATCTTTCTCGGCAGGGAGATTTCCCAGCACCGTGACTACAGCGAAGCCACAGCGGAGTTGATTGATGCCGAGGTGAAAGATATTATTCTTGAAAGCGAAAAGAAGGCCCGTGCGTTGATCCTCGAAAACAGAGAAAAATTCGAGAGCATTGCAACAAATCTTATTGAGCGGGAGTCCCTTGACGGGAAAGAGATTGATGCTATAATGAAAGGTGACGGCCTGCCGCCGCTTCAGAATAACAACGGTAATGGCGGTCACTCTGATACGACAGAAACAGTGTAATTTTTGAATATAATGTTTGCCGGAGGGTTGCTGAAACAGCAGAAAAAGGGATGCAGAACAGGGGGAGCGTATAATGGATAAGGACCTCGACAGGCTGCTCACTGATATTGAAGGAAAAACGGAGTATGACAGCTCCAGGGCGGAATCTCTGAGGGAGAAGCAGAAGTATGCCCGCAGAAGTGACAGCAGCGTTGACTATACGGATAGTGATTCCGGAACCGGTGCTGCTGCAGCGGGCCCTGTGGAACGCATGCCTGTTTCGAATGATATCCTTTTTTTTGACAAAGGTGTGTTAAACGCCCTGAGGGAGCATGAGAGTTTTGCCTTTGATTTCAGGAAGGCCCTTTCGGAAACCGATGTTTCCTCTGATGTTGATGCGATACTGAAAAAATATAACTATACCTTTGTCCGTTTTATTGAGAACATTGAAAAATATATCAATGCCTACACAATCAAACTGAATACTGATACCTTACAGAAGAAAGCGAAAAAGGATTTTTCACTGTTCTTTGAAGGGTTTGAGGATGAAAACAGGCTTGCCTTTATTTTATTAATTGAGATGTTTCTGGTTCTTCGGGAATTTAACAGCCTGGCAAATAAAGAATGGTTTGAATTATCCAAAACAGTAGGTGTGTTGAATTTTGCTTCAGATGGAAAGCTTTTATATCAGAGTCTTTATTCTATCGCTGTTTCAGCACAGGCTTTTTGTGAAAAAACCGGAAAATTTTTACGTTTTCTTGCTTCCGTAGTGGGTATACCCCCGGATAATTTCGATGTTCTGGAAAGGGAGATCGGCAGTAAAACAGTGTATCGTGAAGGGGTGATGTATGATTACGGTTCACTGTTCGGTAAAAAGCAGGATGAATCTCCCCGGACAGAGCCCTACCTTGATATATCGCAAGCCGGTGGACAGGATGAGGATTATTCGAAAGAGTCCGGCACGGAAGATAGATACAGGGAACATAGCGAAGCTCCACAGGAAGCTAGTACCGGGAACACAATTCCCGAAAGCAGCGATTCCGGTTATACACCGCGTCAGGGTGCATCCCATGAGAAGGGTAGCGTGTCTGCTGTAAAATTTACAGTGAAAGGCACCAGGACCTGGAATACAAAGGAACCGTATGTCGTTTCTCTTGACAATGAAAAGCTTCAGGTTGAAACACAGGATATTACGCAGTCATTTTTCTTTATCGACCAGCCGAACAATGATGATGTAATTCAGGGTGAAATAAAAAGGGGTATGCTGAAATACCTCCGTGATAACAGTCAAAATATCCAACAGGGGTATTGTGATTTTCTTGCGAAACAAATATCCCTCAAAACGGGTGAAATAGCGGATTTTTTCGGTTTTTCTGATGACCGTAACCTTTTTATCTATCATTGCGGCCCATTTACGGTGTTTCGTGTCCTCTATAGTGATTTTCTACTACTGAAAACCGGGTATTGTTTCAAGTATCTTTCAGGCAATCGTGTCAGCCGGTTTCTCCCTCAGGAATTTATCAAAGAGAAAGTGCTTGAATGGTTTGAAAACAATATAAATATGTTTGACCTTCCATTTGACAGTATCAGCAGGTATGAAGACATGCGGAAAGCGGTGACCAAACGGTACTATGCTGAGGTTGACAGTAACAATAACAGATTACACGAAATGATTAAAAAGCTTCACCTTGACGCAAACCCCAAATTTGACCGTGACGATTTCTTCCGTTCAAAATGGAATGAATGGTTTGGCGCTGCACAAATTCAGGTATATAACCGTTTTGTTGAAAGAACACTTTTTAAATAACACCTTTTCTATGTGCCCATAGTATTCCTGCCAGGAACGTTCCGATCCTTTAAAATGTATGAATTCTGTATATGTTCATGTTTTTATCTCCAGTGGTTCCGGTTTGCAAATCAATGTGTTAAAAAAACTGCTTCGTTGTTATCGGTTCATTTTTTTGTGTTTCTTTTGTTTGAAAACATCGATATTATGTATAGAATGTATAAATATTTTATCCTTTACAGTTAAGGATAATGGCGGAGAATGTGTCAAATGAGCTTGACACTTTTAATAATTCAGGTACTGATATTATCATATATTGTTTTTGGAACAAGGTTAATTGTACAGGAAATGTGAAGTAAAATTATTAAGTGATAGTGTAAATGAAATTTATTATTCATTATTTTGATCATAAAGTAACAAAGATTTTCATTGAGAAAACCGATGAAAAGGGTGATAAGTATGTAGCGCTGTCATCACCGTATAATTTTGTATCAAAAGACGAAATACTTGCACGTGTGGTCAATGCTGAAACCCCTGAAGATGTTCCGCAGCATGTAGACAAAGATTATGGTTATTATAATGTAGAAAAATACACCACCATAAAACATGGCGATGGGGTGTATTTCGATCAGTTTTCAAACTGCTACCGGGCAACAGAGCCCGGGTTTGTAATTTTTGATCCTGCCAAGTCGAGTATACGGATTATTCATCCACTGCAGATTTCCCGCGATAAGGTTACCGCATATTATGTGGTGTTCCCTACAAAGTTCCTGAAACTCCCGGATTATGGTGATATAGAAAAAGTTCTGCAGAAAAGGGAAGTTATTACAATACTTGACAAGGACAAGATTGATGAGTCCCTGCAAAGCATTGATGTAAACAAGCCGAAAGTTTCCAGGATTATTGTTGCGAAGGGAAAAGAAGCGGAGAACGGGTGGAATGAATATTTCGTGCCTCTTATCAATCTGGATAAGAAAGCGGGAAAAATTATGCATGACGGCCGGATGGATTTCCGTGAAGTGGGCTCAATCATTGAAGTGGTCAAAGGGCAGGAAATTCTCCGGCGTATCCCCGCGGAAAAGGCGGTTGACGGTTTTGATATTTACGGTGAAGCAATAGCTGCTGTTGTGGAAAAGAGAGACGGGTATATTAAGGGAGAAAATATTGTTCAATCTCTTGATGATGAAAATATCTTTCTATCCGGTATTGACGGCTGTCTCAGTGTTGATAACAGACGTGTGTCAATTCTACCTTATGCTATCATCAAGGGGAACGTTGATTACGAATCAGGTAATATCGATTTCAACGGTTCTGTACAGATCTTTGGTTCCGTAATGCCCGGTTTTTCCGTCAAGGCCAAAGGTAATATTGTTGTGGAAAATATTGTTGATGATGCGTACCTGGAAGCGACAGGGAATATTGTCGTGAAAACCGGTATTACCGGGAAGGGCTCCGTAAAGATCATTTCCGGGGGCACAATTAAGGCGCATTACCTGCTAAACGCCGTGGTTGAGGCTGTGGGAGAAATCGAGGTCGAGGATTCCATAATCAACAGCCGTGTGTTTTCGAATGATAAAATATCCGTCACCGCGAAGCACGGCAAAATTATCGGGGGTGAAGTAACAGCCCGTCATGAGATTATAGTGAATGTTGTGGGGAGTGCGCAGGAAAATGCAACTACCCTCACTGTGGGGAAAAGCCTTTTTATTGAAAGGGAAATCTCGGGAATAAAAAAAGAAATGGAAGTAATCCGCGAAACGGTTGACGAGACAATCCGTAAAATCCGCACAAGTTTTGGTGAAGATCTTTTCAAGAACCCGAAGGAGTTTGTATCCAGGCTGCCGAACGTTAAGAAAAAAAATTGCCTCCTTCTGTTGAAAGACCTTTCAGATAATAATAAAGAATTAAAAGTACTCACAGAAAAATATAAAGAAGTTGAAGAGAAGAATAAGCTGGAACGGGATCCTGTAATTGTAATATCAGATGTTGTTTTTCCGGGAACCATAATTAATATTCAGCGCAGGCGCCGCTTTATTGACCAGAAACTGCAGAATGTGAAGTTTTACGAAGATCCAGAGGAAAAAATCATCAAGTTCATCTCCGCAGTGTAACGGATTGACGGTTTACCGCCCGCATTTTTATTTCATACCCTGTTGAATCTTCCGCAATCAGATGAAATTTTTAGAATTTAATTTGACAAATTCTTTATTGACCCCGAAATAGTCATATTTCAATAACAGATGGATGATTGGCAGAGGAATATTTGTCATATTTATCCAGGTGAGTACGGATTATTATTGTAGTATTATTTGATCCGGTTATTTGAAAAGAATACTCTCTTTCGTTATGTTATCTCCATAACGCATGCGTATCGGCGGAAATGGGGGTATGAGAGTTACTTAACTATAAATGCAGGGGGTACATGTATGATAGGTAATCTTGGTTTGCCGGAACTGGTTATTATTTTCCTGATAGTGCTTTTCCTTTTCGGTGCTAATAAGATTCCGAAAATTGCCCGTGACATCGGCGGCGGTATCCGGGAATTTAAAAAATCGATAACAGGCGATAATGACGACGACAGAAATAACAATCAGAACAACAGTCAGAACAGTTAGTGATAATGCAGGATCATAAAAAAAACTGGGAAAAGAAAAAGGTAGAGATTGACAAGGAGGAGCTGTTCTCCCCGGAGGTGTATAATTTCTACCTTTTGCTTTTTGATTATCACAGCAAATATTATGAACAGTGCAGGGAGTTTCCTGTGTGTAACGCGGTGTCCTCCGGGCCGCAGTTTATTCTCCCTGAGGATTTTACGTTTTCCGATGATGTACGCGGTATTGTGCTCGAAGCGTTGAATGATATTATATCTCTTATTGTGTCCCATAATGAGGGCCTTGATTTTTCTGTTTTACAGCACAACATCATGGAACGGGTATGCTCACCTGAAGATTTATTTCGACCATTACTGCAGCATGATATGGAGAAGGCGGAGACTGTTGCCGGAGAGCAAAAACTCGGTGTCGAGGAGTTCGTCTTTCTCATGGTGAACTGGATGAAACCCTTTTTCGTGGCAGCCGCTGAGGCCTGCGGGGACTCCTATGACGAGGAGAGCTGGCAGGAGAAGTACTGCCCTGTGTGCGGTTCATATCCGGATATGGCGGAGATCGTGGACAAGCTTGAAGGGAAACGGTATCTTCACTGCTCACTGTGTGAACACCGGTGGGTGTATATGCGCCTGTCATGTACAGTATGCGGTAATGACGATATGAAAAGCCTTGGATATTTTAATCTCTCCGATAAAGAAGATCCATACAGGATTGATTATTGCGATACATGTCACGGTTATATTAAAACACTGAGGATATCAAAGATGCATGATCCCTCTGCCTTTGATATTGTAATTGAAAATATTATGACTGCGTATCTTGATTCCGCGGCGATGGAAAAAGGGTATTTGCGGCCTTAACGAATACGACAATAACTGAATCGTATACCCGGCGTGACGCGGGTTCGCGATACGCATATTACGTTCCGGATAATATTGCTGAACAGGCATGTGAAGAAAATTTAATATATGGATAGTGTATGATTGCTCTTTCCGGGGCTGACAGCGTTCTGGCCAGGCATATTCTCCCCGTTCTCCGGGGGGCATGTCAGGTGTATGCCTTTGACAGCCCGGAAGGCGATATTGGTGATGTCGATTTTCTGAAGCATTTTATTGATGAGGTTCGCCCTGGTATTTTCGTGAATTGCTCTGAATTCAGTGACATCGAAAAATGTGAATTCTCCCGCAGCAGTACTTATGAGAAGAATGCCTTTTCCGTGGGGCAGTTGTCCCGGCTGTGTGCCGAAAGGGATATTCTCCTTGTTCACTTCAGCTCCTCATTCGTTTTTGATGGAGAAACCAGCAGCCCTTATAACGAGGATGATGTTCCGCGTCCCGTTCAGGCGTATGGGGATTCGAAACTCCTTTCAGAAACATTAATCCTCGAATCCGGCTGCAGGCACCTTCTGCTCCGTGTTCCCCATGTGATCGGTTCCGGGTATTCATTTCTTCACAAGCTGCTTCGCGAACTGCGGGACAATGGAAACCTTACCATTATCAGGGGGCTCACTGTTTCACCATTGTATGCTGAAGACGCCGCGAATTATCTGCTTTCATTGATTAATGAAGGCAGTGAAGGGCTGTTTCATCTTGGGAGCAGCGGAATAGTCGATATGGCGTCATTTATCGCAGAAGCCCGGGGTTTATATCACGCAAAAACAGGTATAGTGCTGCCGGGAATTGTTGTTGAGGCCGATTATGACGATTATCCCTCTCCTGTCGATTATCCGCGTAACAACACACTCTCAACCGGTAAATTTTCACGTATAACAGGAATTCAGCCGCCTCAATGGAATGATGCCCTGGCATGCTTCATAGAATCATGGTCACATGAAATATGAGTTTTTTCTGGTTGCAAAAAAGTGTTACTGTTTTAAAAATGGTGCTATCTTAATTGTCGTTGTTGTTGCAATCTGAATACATTACGGCAGATGCATCGGAGAAAGTAACACACTTTTCACTTGTTGATGGGGTGTGCGATGTACAGCCGTGTAGAACGAGAAGGTGTTATTCGTGCATCATCGAATTGATATAAGCAACATCCTTGTTGCGGTACTTGTAACGGTGCTTGGGGTCGCAGTCCCGAACCTTTTTCATGTGCTCGGGCTGGGGGCAATGTTTTTGCCAATGTATCTGCCCCTCGCTGCGGGGGCCTTCATGCTTTCGCGGAAAAATGCCCTCATGGCAGGTGTGTGTACTCCGCTTATTTCTGCAGGTCTGACCGGCATGCCGCCTTTTTATCCCCCCATAGCGTTTATGATGATGGTGCAGCTGGGTTTCCTGTGTCTGTATCTTTCTTCTGCTGCACATTCACCCTGGAGCATGAACGTACATCTCTCACCGGTAAGGATACTTGCCATTCTGATACCGGGGCTGCTGCTCGAACGGGGGCTGCTGTTTCTGCTGTACAGTGTGGTACTTCCTCTCTTCGGCGTTCAGGCCGCTTTGTTCTCGATATATGATATTCTCAGGGGATTACCGGGAATTTTCCTGCTCTGTGCTGTCGTTCCCTTTGCGGTGCCGCGTTGTGTAGCAATTCTCTCAAAATATTCACTGCGTTTATATGAAGATAAGGATATCAAAGGACATGAAATCGGAAATCAATAACAGGGAAATAATTGAGTACTTCAACAATCTTGGCCCCTCCTGGGATGAGCATGTCGGTAATGACAGTGAACGGCGGAAAAGTATACGAAAAGTATTTGAGATGATTGATCTGAAGCCGGGTTACCGTGTTCTCGATGTTGGAAGCGGGAACGGGGTGCTGATCCCGATAATAGAAGAAAAAATCGGCCCCGGTGGTGTAATCACGGCCGTCGATTCCGCTCAGTCAATGATCGATCGGGCCAGACAGCTTTACAGTGAATATGACAATATTGAGTATGTGACATCTATAGTTGAGGAAATGGATTCTGAACCTGAGACATATGATGCGGTCCTCTGCTTTTCGGTGTTTCCGCATATTGCAGACAAGCGTAAAGCGCTTCAAAACTTCAACAGGATGATAAAAACGGGGGGGCGGTTATACATCTTTCATCTTTCCGATACAGCATCCCTCAACTCATTTCACAGCTCCCTTAATTCTCCTGTACGCCATGATATGCTGCCCGGCAGGGAGGAGCTTACTTCGATGATAGAGCTCTCCGG
Source organism: Spirochaetota bacterium (assembly GCA_035380905.1). GTDB lineage: Bacteria > Spirochaetota > UBA4802 > UBA4802 > JAGODF01 > JAKQCH01. The sequence continues at coordinate 11,601 of DAOSYC010000070.1, forward strand.
ATTTGTCATGAAGAATTATATTGACAGGACGGGGCTGAATTTTGTTGAGTCGGAAAAGTGCTGATATTTTTACGGACAGCAGCTGTTATCATATTCGCTTTTTCCGTTGCTCTGCAGCGTAATTATGTATGTGCCTTCCTCCCGGCCTCTGCTGCTGTTATTGCCCTTATGTACCGGTCACATGGCACGTCATTTCTTTATATCCTAAGAAGGAATAGCATAATAGTGCCCTTCAGTATTATGTTTGCTGCATTTTCGCTGGTATCCGGATATATAATCGGGGATGTGCGGGTTCATGATTCAATTATACTGGCCCTGAAAATCATTCTGATCTTCAACATTTTCCTCGGGGGAATGCAGTGGATTGGTACGGGGGGATACATGTATCTGCTGAACAGGATCCCCTCTGTACGTGTTAGATTATTTTTCCTGCTGCTGGGAAACAACATGCTTCGTATAATGCGGAATAACAGGGAAATTGTACGGCAGATCCGTTCCAGGATTACTCTCACCGGTAAAAACAGACTTATTATCGCCAGGTATTATTTTCAGAACATGCTTTTTAAGGAACTGTATTCCATGCAGCATAGCCATGGGGCACTTGTACTGCGCCTTGGTGAATCAGTTTCGTGTCATGAATATGAGCGTAACGTACGCCCCCTGGATTTTATTCTCTTCGCATCTGTTGCGGGATATTGTGCTGCAGGGGCCATGATGCTGTGCCTGTAATGAGTACTATTAATATGATACATATAGAGAACTTAACATATGAATATCCCGACGGGTATCCCGCGCTCAGGGGAGTTACTCTGAATGTTGAAAAGGGCATGCGGATGGCCCTTGCCGGGAAGAATGGTGCAGGGAAAAGCACACTGCTGCTGCATATCGCGGGGCTTCTTGACGGTGAGGGGGTGATAGAAGTCGCGGGATTACGCAGAAGCCCGAAAACAATTGCCGCCATCCGGAACAGGATAGGGTTCCTCTTCAGCCAGGTGGAGTATCAGTTTATCATGCCCGATGTTCTGAATGACGTGATGCTTGGTGTCTCAAAAAAACAGCCCCCGGCGGATGATGCATCTGCTGCCGCCATGGAGTGGCTCAGGCGGTTCGATATTGAAAAATATGCCCGCAGAAATCCCCTTGACCTTTCTTCCGGAGAGATGAAGCGGGCGGCCCTCGCTGGAATCATGTCAGGGGAGCCGGATATTCTCCTGATGGACGAGCCCCTTAATAACCTGGACCGGGAGAACTCACAGGTCCTTGTGAATCTGCTGCGGGACCAGGATACCACTATGCTTTTTTCAACGCACAGGGATTTCCTCGTAACTGAACTCGCGACACATTGCGCCGTTATGGAGGAAGGCCGTATCACTATGGTCCTTACCGGAAACGAGTTTAAAAAAAGCCGGGCACTTCGCGATCTTGTTTTTTAACTCATGGTATGGTGAGACTGGAATGCTGACACCGGTGGAGGCTAAAAATCGGTAATTATTTTTCCCGGGTTACCCGGCTTAACTATTTTTGATTCAGTGATCGGGTCTCCCTGGGGGTCATTGATGATTTTCTGGACCATTATTACCAGGTTGTAATAGTATGTCTGGGTCGCGATAAATTCCTTAATAAGGTCATTGGCTGCAACCTTTTCGCTTAATTCAGTTATTTCCTCTTTTTCATGTACTTCAACAGGGTGTCCTGCTTTTTCTTTTTCTGAAAGCTCATTGCTCTTCTGAACAAATTCTTCAAGAAGGACCCGCGCTTCATCATTATTTTCAATCTGCTGCGACAGATCAGCGAAACGTGTATACACTTCCGAGCCCTTTATCATGAGTCCCAGTTCATTTGCTTTTGCTAAAATTTCTTCCATCAGATACTCCTGAAAATAGTGTTGAAATCAAGGCCGTGTATGGAAATGTGCAGAGGAGTCCGCTGCCTTTCATTCCAGTCTGTTATCAGTGTAACGGTAAATAGTGGCAAGAACAATTTTTTTAACTGGAGTCCTGTCGTCAGTATTAATAAATAAAATGGAATTTTATATCCTATTTTGTTTGACATATCTACAAGTTGTTTTAGTCTACATACAGGTATGATCCGGCGTAAGGTAAGGGTATGCCGTATAAAAGATTGCTGCACATAATATTATTGTAATTCCCGGGGGCCGTAATGACCGATATTAAAGAACAGGTAGAAGACGAAAATAAAATTGACACAGTTATTTCTGACGATATAGAATTGAAGGGGAGACTGTTGTTTAAAAACTCCCTTAAGATAAAAGGAACGTTTGAAGGAAAAATAGAATCGGACGGACATCTTATTCTCAGCCAGGAAGCGGATATCAGCGCCGATATTACTTCAAAAAAAGTTTCCGTGTATGGCAGCGTAAAAGGAAAAATCAAAGCAGGGCAGCGGATTGAGTTATATCATAACAGCAAAACCTATGGTGATCTTATTACTCCGGACCTTGCAATAGAGGGCGGGTCTCTTTTTAACGGGACCTGCATAATGAGCGAAGAAAAATAATTGTACTGATGTATAAAAACATATGAAGAAAATAATACAATCATTATGCTGTGTGCTCTGTGCATGCGGAACGGTGCTTTTTTGTTATGGTAGTTCTTTGTGTGCTGAGCCGGCTTCAGGACAGGTGCCCCGTGCCTCCTTTGGTGTGGGTGTCAGGGCCGGGATGTATGATGTACGCACCACGGGTGATGATGACCTTTCATGGGACACCGGTAAAGTATACGGCGGCGGTGTTATTTTTGAATATATGTTCAATAATTATTTCGGCCTCCATTCCGGAGTATGGTACGGAAGATTTGAAGGGGAAGTCCGTTTCGATAATGATGGTGTGCCGATTGATACAACCTCGCAGGTTTATTCAATGCCGCTGTATCTGATTACATCACTGAGATACGGGAGATTCGCGGCTGAATTACTGACGGGATTTGATTTTGTGTATGTGGCAAAATCGGAATTTGAGAGAGAATCCCTTTCCGGGCCGGAACGGGCGGATATCAGTCATTTTATCAGATATCGTCAATATGCTGCGTCCGGGGGATTACAGTTTAAAATCGGCATTACAAGATTTATTGATATTTTTGTCGGCGGAATTGCAAGTTATTATATTACCGACTTTATTGAATCGGATGACAGTTCCCAGACTCATTTTTATACATTTACAGCCACCGCAGGTGTACTCCTCCGTACATTCTAACACTGCAGCAGTATTCTATCTTTAATTACCATCTCGTATACATACCCCTGTTCGTCGTTTTTCATAACAGAGAAAATATTGTAAAACACTTGACACAACAAATACATTTGGCATAAATGTACGAAATCGAACAATATATTAAAACGTGTACGAAATCAGACATATCTAGCCAGTGTGTTTTGTGGTTTTGGTGTTATCTGTATTGTGTACTGAATTGATGACTAAAACATAGTAACTATAAGCGAGGCGGGAATGAAGATTGGTATTGATGCCGGAAGTAAGTTTATTAAAGCATGTGTTCTCCGTGAGCCGGATAATACTCCGGAGCTGGTGTTCAGTGAGCACTATGGGAATCCGGACAGAGCTGTTGAAGAAATTCTGGAAACATACAATAATCCCGGCAGGGTCCTCTTTACGGGTCACTACGGGGAACACCTCTGTACCGCATTCGAAGGTTCACTCTATGTAGATGAAATATCGTCGATACTTGCGGCTATGGATTTTCGCGGGTATTCATCGCAATATATTGTTAATGTCGGCGCTGCGTCCATAAAAAGCATCCACCGTGATGCATCGGGGGAATTTAAATCATATACGGAAAATACACTCTGTGCCGCAGGTACCGGTTCCTTTGTTGATGAACAGATGTACCGTCTCGGGTATGATTATGATAGTATCGCGGAAATACTCCCTGTAGAAAACCCTCCTGACATCGCGACCAGGTGCGCGGTATTCGCGAAATCCGATATGATACATTGCCAGCAGGAGGGGTATAAAAAAGAGGAGTTATGGTCCGGGTTGTGCAGGGGGATTGTATCCACCATGCTGCAGACAGTGTTTAAGGGCGATATCCCTGATGGTGACGTGCATTTCTGCGGAGGGCTTTTCCTCAATGATGTGGTACGCTACTGGCTTCAGAAGCTTGTCCCCGGAGCACGGTTCAGTGATGATGGGCATTTCCTTGCGGCAACGGGTGCTGCGGTCCTGTACGGGACAGGAGCGGTTCTCAGCGTACCCGCCGGGCATAAGAATGTTACCGGCACCGGAGAAACTTCCAGAGGGAAGCCGCTGGTTGTGCAAAAATCCATGGAGACTGATTTCACCTGTGTAAGGGAGTACCGCTCCAGGGGCAATGAAGTCCGGGTCCACCGGGAGTTCTATGACGGGATGAAGGCGGCCATTGGTATAGATATCGGTTCAACAAGTACCAAGTCGGTTATCATTGATTATACCACGGGAGATGTGTACGCGGATATTTACCGAAAAACCGCAGGTAATCCCGTTGCCGCGGCGGGAGCGCTCTTTGAGGAGGTGCGTGAAATTTTCGGCGGTACACAGATTGATATTGTATCCAGCGGAACAACGGGCTCAGGGCGCCGTCTCATTGGTGAAATAATTGGCGCCGATGTTATCGTGAATGAAATTACAGCCCACTTCAAAGGGGCCGGTTTTTTTCAGCCCGATATCGAGACGATCATTGAAATTGGAGGGCAGGATTCAAAGTATATCCGCGGCAGAGACGGGATGGTTGTGGACTGCAACATGAACTTTGTCTGTGCCGCGGGAACCGGTTCCTTCATCGAGGAACAGTCACACCGCCTGGGATTTGATGTACGCGAGGTAGGTGATATCGTGTATGGGCTTACTTCGCCCCATGCCTCTGACAGGTGCACCGTGTTCATGGAGCAGGATATCAACAAGCTCCTCCGTGACGGATATACGAGGGAGGAGGCACTTGCGGCGGTGATTCACTCAATTGCCAAGAACTATATCAACCGTGTCGTGGGTTCCCGGCCTGTTACCGGTGAAAAGGTCTCCTTTATGGGGGCGACCGCGCGGAACCGCGGCCTTGTGGCGGCCTTTGAGAACCTGCTGGACCGTGAAATTGTGGTGTCGCCGTACTGTCATGTCATGGGGGCCTTTGGCGCGGCGCTCATTGCAACGCAGCAGGAGGCGGGGGTCCACACGGGGCAGTTCGCGGGACTCGATGTATTCCGCGGGGATATACGCCTTGAATACGACGTGTGCAGCAAATGTACAAATTACTGCAGAATTACGAAGGCTGTCTTTGGTGACGGCAGGGTCGAGTCATGGGGGTTTCTCTGCGGGAAGGAAAATATCGACGAGAAACGCCGTGGGAAATCGAAGAATTATTTTAACGCGGTGAAACGGCTGATTCATGATGATGTTCAGGCGGTAAACCCGGAACAGATGAAAAGGACACGGCCCCTCAAGAGAGTCGG
>DAOSYC010000071.1:0-17039 GCA_035380905.1 Spirochaetota bacterium
CCGCCAACTTCATAGAGGAGTTTTGTTATCTGCCCCATACTGGCATACCGCACAGTATTCATCAGTTCACCGAAAATATTTCCTCCCTGCAGTACAGTGTCACGCAGGGCGTTGAGGGCTTTTTCGCATGAACCGCTGTTCCTCTCCTGGAAGTCCCTCAGGTTTGCGATCTGCGAAAGTTTTTCATCATATGTCGCCCGTGTGAGTTCCGTTGCCGGTGCGGTATACCCCTCTCCGGCGGCATCCGGATTCAGATACGTGTTTACGCCGATAATCGGATATTCACCGGTGTGCTTTTTATGTTCATAATACAGGGACTCGTCCTGTATCCTGCTCCGCTGATAATAGGTTTCCATTGCTCCGAGAACGCCGCCCCGCTGGCTTATCGCGGTAAACTGCTCAAGGACCGCTTTTTCGACTTCATCAGTAAGCCAGTCAATGATGAAACTGCCCTGAAGGGGGTTCTGGTTTTTAAAGATACCGTATTCCTTGCTGATGATAAGCTGAATCGCCATGGCGCGGCGGACCGACTCTTCCGTGGGAGTCGTCACTGCCTCGTCATAGGAATTGGTATGGAGTGAGTTGCAGTTATCATTGAGGGCCATCAGGGCCTGCAGTGTGGTGCGGATGTCGTTGAACTGCATCTCCTGTGAATGAAGTGACCGCCCTGAAGTCTGGATGTGGCATTTCAGGCGCTGGCTCTGTTCGTTCGCGCCGTATTTGTATTTCATAGCTACGGACCAGATCCTCCGTGCAACCCGAATAAGCACATTGTACTCCGGGTCCATGCCGCTTGAAAAGAAAAATGAAAGGTTTGGCGCAAAATCATCAATTTTCATACCGCGGCTCAGGTAGTATTCCACGTATGTGAAGGCGTTGGAAAGAGTCAGTGCAAGCTGGGTAATGGGATTCGCACCGGCCTCCGCGATATGGTAGCCGCTGATGCTCACGGAGTAGAAATTCTTCACGCAGTTGCGGATAAAATATTCCTGAATGTCTCCCATCATCCGGAGCGCGAATCCAATGGAGAAAATACAGGTGTTCTGGCCCTGGTCCTCCTTCAGAATGTCCGCCTGGACAGTACCGCGGATGGTCTTGAGTACATATTCTTTTATGTTCTGCAGTTCTTCATCGTTCGGTTCACGGCCGTGTTCATTGCGGAATATTTCAACCTGCTGATCAATGGCGGTGTTAAAGAAAAACGCCAGCATGATCGGGGCGGGTCCGTTTACTGTCATGGAAACACTGGTGTTCGGTGCGCAGAGGTCAAATCCGGCGTAGAGTTTTTTCATGTCTTCGAAGGTGCAGATGCTTACGCCGCTTTCACCGATTTTCCCGAAAATATCCGGTTCCTCCGCGGGGTCCTCCCCGTAGAGTGTAATTGAGTCAAAGGCAGTTGAGAGGCGCTTCGCGTCATCGTTCTGCGTGAGATAGTGGAAGCGCCTGTTCGTGCGTTCAGGTGGGCCCTCTCCGGCAAACTGCCGTTTCGGGTCTTCACCTTCCCGGCGGAAAGGAAAGACGCCGGCGGTGTAGGGGAAATACCCCGGAAGGTTTTCCCGACGCATCCATTTCAGGATATCCGCTTTGCTCTCAAATGCGGGCAATGCAATGCGGGGAATTTTAAGGCCGGAAAGCGATTCACTGTGAAGCTGTGTGTGGATTTCGCGGCCCCTGATCTTTGTTACAATCTCTTTCCCGCTGTACTGCTCCTTTACCGTGTCCCATACTCTCATGGTTTCAGCGATTTCGGGATCGAGGGTGTTTTCATATTCAGCGATTTTTTCCGCTACTGCCGCGCTGCCTATATCATCCGCGACAATGCGAAGGGCTTCAATCTTTTTCACTATATCAGCGGAATCATTCGTATTTTTATGATATCTCTCAATAGTTCCCGCTATTTCCCAGAGATAATGTTCACGTTCAGTGGGGATGATGGCGGAACGGGACTGGTCCCTGATGGAATAGGTTTCAATTGAAGGGACATCCCAGTCAAGAAGACCTTTTCCCTTCAGCATGGTGAGGAGGCGCTCAAAAAAAACATTCAGTCCCGGGTCATTGAAGTTGCTCGCGACTGTCGCGATAACCGGGATGTCTTCCTCTGATACATCAAATAGTCCATGGTTGCGGCAGTACTGTTTGCGGATATCGCGGAGGGAGTCCATGGAATTCTTGTGGTCGAATTTATTCAGCACCACCATGTCAGCGTAATCGAGCATGTCAATTTTTTCGAGCTGTGACGGGGCGCCGTATTCCGAGGTCATCACATACACGGAAAAATCACAGAATTCAGTTATCGTGGTATCCCCCTGGCCGATCCCCGGAGTTTCCACAATAATCAGGTCATAATCCGAGGCCCGGAGAATGGCGATGGAATCCCGTATTGATATGGTAAGTTCGTTTTTAGAGTCCCGTGTCGCGAGGGACCGCATGAAGACCCGTTCAGGATTAATGAAGTTCATCCGTATACGGTCTCCAAGGAGGGCACCCCCTGTTTTTTTTCGTGTGGGATCAATGGCAAGGAGCGCAATTTTTTTATCCGGATAATGGTGCAGAAACCTGCGGATAAATTCGTCCTCAAGGGAACTTTTACCCGAGCCTCCGGTTCCGGTGATGCCGATAACCGGGGTGTTCCGGGACATGGAAACAATCTCTTTCCCTATAGTGCTGTACACGTCTTTCTTGTCGATAAAATCACGTTCTGCAATTGAAATCAGCTGTGTAATAACAAAACTGTTGTGGTTTGCAATGCCATCCTTCCAGTTGTCCGGCAGGGGCGGTTGTTCTATGGAACGGGCTTTATCCATCATGTCACGGATAATACCCGCAAGACCAATGCGCTGGCCGTCTTCCGGAGAGTATATCTTTTCAATACCATAGGCTTCCAGTTCGGCAATTTCATCAGGAACGATGACACCGCCCCCACCGCCGAAAATTTTTATATGACTGACGCCATTTTCATCAAGGAGGTCCTTCATGTATTTGAAGAACTCCATATGCCCCCCCTGGTATGAACTGACGGCAATACCCTGGACCCCTTCCTGAATGGCGGTACAGACAATCTCCTTTGCGGAGCGGTTGTGCCCGAGATGAATTACTTCAGCTCCTTCCTGCTGCAGAATACGCCGCATTATATTGATCGAAGCATCATGGCCGTCGAAGAGAGATGTTGCAGTCACAAAACGTATTGTTCCCATAGAAACCTTCTTTTGTTAATAATGTATGCCTGACATGAAAACCGGATCGCTCCTCTTCCCCCAGGAGAAGGGGAAGAAAGAAATTCCAATGTTTTCCGGAGGCCGATGTGTCCCGAATGAGAAATTAATCAGGGAAATGGGCTGCTGAGGATGATGGAGTCATTCTATGTATATTGTTCTGAAACCGGTATCAGCAGGACCCGAAATTACCATATACAGGTTTTTATAATAATACGTTTTTGCTGTCCAGAATAAATTTTGAGATATGATAAAATGATGCAAAAAGTGGTGTATTTTAACTATGCATCCAGTTGTGTAGTAAAGAGGGGAAGCAGTTCCCGGTTGTTATGTATGTCAGACGGCATACGTTCAGTAATTCAGTGTGACATTCATAACAATCGGGTCCACGATTACAGAATAGCTGCTATGGTAATATATGCGTTCAATTTCTTGTGTCACGGTAAGATGGTATTTGTTTATTCTTTACCATCATCTTCGGGATTATAAACGCCATCAGGTGTCGCTTTATCCATAACATCTGGTAGGATGTCCTGAAGTTCTCTTGTTGCCTGATCTTCAGACATTCCTGATTTTTCTGCAAAATCCCTGACTTTGTCAGCGCCAAGGGTATCCCGCACCTGTTCCTGTGAAATCGGCTGGTTTTCCCCTGTGCCGATCCAGGATTTGACGGTTTCTTCGAGTCCCCGCTCCCTGAATTTTTCAACAAGGCCGTTTACACCATTTTCTTTAAAAAGGCCCACAACATTTTCAACGACATTCTGGTTGTGTCCCCGCTCTTTGCCTATTGTCTGTGCTGCAGATACTATCTTGTCAAGTATTCCCACAAGTTCCTCCTGATAATGGTAAAGGATAGAATGACAGGTAATGTCATTCAGCTGAGAAATTAAAACATGAGTATATATTGCCGGTAAATGAAATGCAATAAATTTTTATTACTGCAGAGGATTTGTTTCTATAGACACAAACAGGTTCATGTACTACAATGTTTCCCGAAATCATTTTTTTAGTATAATATTTTTTCCGGAGTTATGAAGTGAAAAATCTATCTGTCGTGATATGTATGCTCGGCCTGCTTGTCGGATTTTCCAGTGCCGGGGGTGAAACTGCCGCATCATTTCTGGACCTGATTCGAAGCGGTGATGAGAAGAAGGTTATATCTGCTCTGGAAGCCGGCGCTCCGGTACATGCCAGGAACCGTTACGGAGAAACACCCCTGATGCTTGCTTCCGAAAAGGGCAATGCGAAAATTGTGGAAGCGTTAATAAAGGCAGGCGCTGTTGTCAACGTGAAACGGAAAAACGGTGTTACCGCCCTCATGATGGCCGCAGAACGGGGCCATGTTGATACGGCGAAGGCGCTTCTGAAGGCATCAGCGGAAATTGATGCGCAGTCCGCGAACGGGAACAGCGCACTGTTGTGGGCTGCCATGCGGGGGCATTATGATATGGTGAAACTGCTCGTGGAGAAGGGAGCCGATATCAACCGGAAGAACAAAAGCGGATATACCGCTGCTGAGCTTGCCGGTAAATGGAGGCGGGGCAGAATCGTCCAGTTTCTCAGGGAACTGGAGCTGAAAAAGATTGCCCCGGTTGAGAATAAAAAACAAAAAGCAGTTACAAAAGAAGAACGGGACACGGAAGAAAATGAAGATGAATAAATGAAGTTTTTGAAAAATAGTACATCCTGATTGGATTATTCTTTACAATTGACTGGAAATATACATATCGTTACAATATGTGATATAGAATTACTGTAGTATCATTGTGTTGAATAATGTATTATATGTAGTCCGGTGTTTTTTGCAATATATATATACTGTTATTATATGAAATAGATATGAAATGGAGAATGTGCAGATGAATGATATGAAACATTATAAAGAAAAAACGGTTACCGTTGATGAATGCCTTGAGCTGATCAATCCCGGGGACAGGGTTTTTCTGAGCAGCGGCGTCGCCATACCCGCAAAAGTTGTAGCATCTCTCTTAAGTTCTCCCCGGCTCGCGAATTATGATCTTGATATAATTCAGCTCTTCACTATCGGTGATTTCTTTTCTAATGATACATGTGAATATCTCAGTTACCGGTTGAAAAATTTCCGGGCGGGAGAAAGCGCAAGCAATGATGTGTGCCAGGGGCGCGTGGATTTTATTCCTGCAAATCTGGTTGAAATACCGTATATTTTTTCAACAGGCGCGGTTGAGGTCGATGTTGCGGTGATTACCACGTCACCCCCTGACAAACGGGGTTATGTCAGCCTCGGGATATCGATAGATGTTGCACGTCTGGCAATGAGAAATGCGAAAACAGTGATTGCGGAGGTAAACAGTAATATGCCTGTTACCTATGGCGATACTTCAGTCCATATCGACCAGATAGACCACATTGTTGAAAGTGACCTTCCTATTCTTGAAAGAGAACGGACTCCATACGGACCAACTCTTGACCGGATGGGGTGGAATATCGCGAACCTTATTGAAGACAATTCCACCGTGGTGCTTCATGTAGGTAGACTTTTCGATGCAGTCGCGCACCACTGCAGAAACAAGAAAAACCTCGGGGTGTATACAAATGTCGTGTCCGACTGGGTTATTGACCTTATCGAGTCCGGTGCCATTTCAAATGAACGGAGTCTCGAAGAAGGTGGAAAGGTTTCCACAAGTTACTGTTACGGCACAAAAAAGCTGTACGAGTATGTTGATCACAATCAGCTTTTCGGTTTTTTTTCTGTGGCGAAACTTGCTGACCCCTACAACATCAGGCGCATACGAAAACTTATCAGTATTATGAATGTTGAGAAAATTGATATTACCGGCGGCAATATTGTGTTTCACTCAGGTGACAACCTGCTTTCCGGTTACGAGAGTAAATTTAATTTTGCGGCGGGTACCGCGCTTTCCGGAAGCGGGAAGGTGATATTCGCACTGCGTTCCGTTGATCAGGACGGGAAGAGCAATATCGTCATCAATCATGACAGGGACAATGACAGGGTCCGTTCCACTCTGGGGGCAATACGGTATGTCGTTACTGAATTCGGCGTGGCCAATCTTTTCGGGAAGTCCCTCCGGGAGAGGGCGTTGTCAATAATCGATATTGCGCATCCTGATCACAGAGAGAAACTCCTTGAAGATGCAAAGACTCACGGGTATCTGTTCCCGGACCAGATATACACTATCAAGAATGCGGTAAATTATCCCGATGAGCTGGAAACCCGGAAAACATTTAAGGGAGGGCTGGAAGTAAAAATCCGTCCCATCAAGCCCACCGATGAAGATATGATGCGGCGCCTGTTCTATAAGTTTTCTGATGAGGCGAAATATCTCCGGTATTTTACCACTGTAAGGACAATGCCCCACAAGAATATGCAGAAATATGTAAATATCGACTACACTAAAATTCTTGCCATTGTGGCCGTGCTGCAGAGCGGGCATAATGAACGGATTATTGCCGAGGCGAGGTATGCCGCGTATCCCGACGGGAAAAGATACGATATGGCGTTTCTCGTTGACGAAGATTTTCAGGGACGCGGTGTTGCAACATTTATGCTGAATTATCTTATAAAAATTGCAAAAGAGCGGGGAGTAGAAATGCTCACAGCAGATGTACTGCCGCAGAATGAAAAAATGCTCAAGGTCTTTGACAAGGCATTCATAAAACCGGTGAAACGGGTTGAGTCGGGTGATTATGAGATTATTTTCAACCTTCAGGAAGAAGCCGGTCCGGAGAAATGAAGCACACTGATTTTGCAGTTCCCGGGAGCTGTCCCGGGAACTTTCCGCTGAAAAAATTTAATGATTCAACCATCCTTCCTCATTCAAAATTATAAAAGCCGTAATTCTAATTATATTTCACATTTTTTATTGACATTTTAAGGTTGTGGTATATATTGATATGTATCAAGTTGATATATGGAGTGTGTATGCAGGATAAAATTTTGCTCGGGTTTCTTATGGATGGCAGTAAGACAGGATATGAAATCAAAAAGACCATGGAACAGAGCACTGAATTTTTTTTTACCACAAGCCTTGGCAGTATATATCCGGCTTTTAAAAAACTTGAGCGGGAAGGGCTTGTAGAGATGGCGGAGAGTATTGAAGCGGGAAGACTGAAAAAGAAGTACTCAATAACACCTGAGGGAAAGAAAGTCTTTCTGAATTGGATTTCATTAAAGACGGGTATTGCAAAAATCCGGGACGAGGCAATACTGAAGGTGTTTTTTTTCAATTATCTTTCACCGGATGAAAGGAAGAACCGGATTGAAGAATATATTAAAGAGCTTGAGGGGCACATCGGAGAGCTGCTGGCGCTGAAGAGCCGTCTTGAAAAAAAGAATATTGATGCGTTTCAGATGACAACCCTCGATATGGGAATAGAGTATTTCATGTTTATGAACAACTGGTATTCAGGATTTCTTGATACGCTGAAAAAGTAACACAGAGCAGCAGCAATAATATCGAACCATACAACAGGAGGATTATAATGAAAATAGCAGTGTTAAATGGAAGCCCGAAAGGTGAATTAAGCGTCACCATGCAGTATGTAAAATTTATACAGAAAAAGTATCCGAAGCATTCGATGACGTTTTACAATATTTCCAGGGACATTAAAAAGATCGAGCGGGACAGGAGCGCCTTTGACGCGGTAATAAAGGGTGTTGAAAAAGCAGACCTCGTTATATGGGCGGTTCCCCTGTATGTGTGTCTTGTCCCGTCACAGTATAAACGTTTTATTGAAATGATCCGGGAATTGAACGCGGACCATGTGTTCCGTGACAAATACACGGCGGTTATTACCACATCCATACACTTCTATGATCATACCGCCCATAATTATATGAGGGCCGTCACCGAGGACCTTGGCATGAAATTTGCCGGCGCCTTTTCTCCTGACATGTTTGACCTTATGAAAGACGGGGAACGGGAAAAGCTTTTAATATTTGCGGAGTCTGTTTTTACAACAGTAACGAAAAAGTCTGCAGTGACAAGATCGTTTCACCCGCTGAAACCGGTGAAGTTGAAATATACACGCAATGAAACAGCGAAAAAGATTAATCAGGGCGATAAAAAAATACTGGTGGTAACGGATGCAGGAAAGAACCAGAAAAACCTTGCGGCCATGATAGAAAAATTCAGGAACTCCTTTGTGCATGAGGTGGAGCTGATAAATCTCCACGATATCGATATCAGGGGCGGGTGCCTTGGATGCTGCCAGTGCGGATTTGATTATCGCTGTGTGTATACCGGAGCTGATGGCTATATTGATTTTTATAATAATTACATGAAGACTGCCGACATTCTTGTGTTTGCTGGCTTTATTCAGGACCGGTATCTGTCATCGAAATGGAAGCAGGTGTTTGACAGGGCCTTCTTTAATACGCACACCCCCACACTTCGGGGAAAGCAGATAGGATATCTTATTTCAGGACCTCTGGGGCAAATTCCCAATCTCCGTGAGATCCTTACCGCCTATACGGAATGGCAGAAGGCAAATGTTGTTGATTTTATTACGGATGAATATAATTCATCGGCTGAACTTGATGCAATTATCGAAGGGTTCGCCGAAAAAACAATCGCATATGCGGAAAAAGAATTTATTACACCGGAATCATTTCTCGGAGTTGGTGGAATGAAAGTGTTCCGTGATGATATCTGGGGGAGGCTCCGGTTCGTGTTTCAGGCTGACCACAAGTTTTATGAAAAGCACGGATACTATGATTTCCCTCAAAAAGACAAAAAAGCAAAAGATATGAATAAAAGCATGATTACCGCGACAAAAAACCCTGAAACCAGGGAGCAGATCAGAAAAATGATAAAAACGGAGATGGTAAAGGGCCATCAGTATATTGTAGAAACAAAGTAACACTGACACAGCGGGCTTGTTGTTATAGCCTGGTCATATATGCCGTTATATTACAGTTCTGGAGTACACCATGGCGGATATTTTTGAATGGAGCAACGTCTCAGAAGAGGACAGAAAGGTTATACTGGAGTATGCCTCCGTATATCCCGGAGAAGTTAAAAATGATATACGTTCCAGTGATCCCAACATTTACAGCGGCGGAACTCCGCAGCAGCTTGCAGAAAGCTGGGTCATTGTATGCGGTCTCGCCCATGTAAAACAGTATCTTGAGAAAGGGCGCCCCTGAAGGGGGTGCCTTTTCTGAATAAAGACCCTTGACAGGAAATTGCTGCATCCAATAGATTATTCGGGATCTCTTCCGGATGAGGTTTATGTACTCAAATTTCTGTTTTGAATGGTCTTTATTATGCAGCTTCCTACACTTGTGACTTTTTTCATTTATTTTATTATCCTTACCGGAATAGGAATTTATTTCTACCGGAAAACCTCGAATATTGAGGATTATCTGCTGGGGGGCAGAGGACTCGGGAAATGGGTTACCGCTTTTTCAGCTCAGGCAAGTGACATGAGCGGATGGCTCCTCATGGGACTTCCCGGTGCTGTGTATCTGAAGGGTTTTCCTGCAGTCTGGATTGCGGTGGGGTTGTGTATCGGTACAGTATTAAACTGGAAACTTGTTGCAGTACGTCTGCGGGTTTATACACAAAAGAATGACTCCCTTACACTTTCAACGTTTTTTGAAAACAGGTTCCGTGATCCCACAGGGCTCCTTCGCACACTGTCTGCGATAATTACCCTGATATTCTTCACAATTTACGCGTCCTCCGGACTTGTGGCCTCAGGAAAACTGTTCGAGTCAGTTTTTGGACTGGATTACAGGATGGCTGTGTGTATTGGGACTTTTGTCATTGTAACATATACCTTTCTGGGCGGGTTTCTGGCTGTATCATGGTCCGACCTGCTTCAGGGGGCTCTCATGGTAGTGGCAATTGTTATCGTTCCTGCGGCTGCATATCATTCCGCAGGGGGACTGCAGGGTATTTCAGATGCGATGGCTGCTGAAAATATTACCGCTGGATTTTTTCACGGAGGTCCGCTGTCAGCCCTGACAATTATATCTACCATGGCCTGGGGCCTGGGATATTTCGGACAGCCTCATATCCTCGCCCGATTTATGGGAATTAAATCGGAAAAGAATCTTCCCCAGGCGATGCGCATTGCGATTGTGTGGGTTATTGTTTCCCTGGCCGGCGCTGTGTGTGTAGGTTTCATCAGCATTCCGCTTTTCCAGGGGCTTCGTGGAGGAGATGAAGAAAAGGTCTTTATCTTCATGATTAATATGATCTTTAATCCATGGGTCGGAGGTATCTTCCTTGCGGCAATTTTGTCTGCAATTATGTCGACAATTGATTCACAGCTCCTTGTATCATCATCAACACTGACAGAGGATTTTTATCTAAAAGTGCTTAAAAAAGGCGCATCCCAGAGAGAATTGGTTTTTGTGGGCCGGTTATCTGTTATTATTATATCTTTCATTGCGCTTATTCTTGCTTTGAATCCCGATAACACTGTGCTGGGTCTGGTGGCGTATGCCTGGGGCGGGTTCGGTGCTGCGTTTGGCCCCCTGGTCCTTTTTTCGCTCTTCTCAAGAAAAACAACATGGCAGGCAGCCCTTACGGGAATGGTGACTGGTACGCTCGTTCTTATAGTATGGAAATATCTTGGATTTGGTGCATATATGTATGAAATAGTACCGGGCTTCTTTTCAAATGTATGTGCTGTTATTATTGTAAATAGCATTATTTCACAGGATAATCAGCAAATCGAGGAAGAGTATAGTGCGGTTATGGCGGAAATATATGATGATGCGGATATGAATTGAATAAAAATTACAGAAGACGTTGTTTTTATATTGAAAAAATATTACGTTGTTCTATAATTGTAGCATAAATGATGTTTATAGTTTCGTACTGTGAGGGGAAGAAGTTCCTGAACTAACTAACATATGCCAAAACGTTTGTTTTGGCATTTTGTTTTATTATTTAATTCCTGCTGAAATATTTTATCAGCCTTACGCCGTTCCCTTTCTCGTTGTATATCACTTCATCAAAAATATTTCTTGTCATTATAACACCTCTCCCGTGAGAGAGCAATTCATTGTTTTCAGCGTGTGCATTCAGTAATCGATGGTGATCAAATCCTTCTCCTTCATCCTGAACATGGTAGGTCACTTTTTCCGGGTCTATTGAGTATTCAATATGTATTCGCTTTGAGCTGTATTCCGGATCACGCTGACGTAACGACACAAACTGAAAATACCTGTTTTCGTTAATTGCTTCAGATTTTTCCATGAATGATATATTCAGATTTCCATGCTCAATAGCATTAATAATAATCTCCCTGAGTCCAAGCCTCATGAGGTTAACATCCCTTGGTTCCATATATTTTCTCAGGTTACTGGTGAGCCGATGAGTAATGTCTTCCGCGATGAGAAGGAAGTTACCAATGGAAAAAGTCTGATTTTCAGACACGAAATATTTCAGCAGTTCATCCTCCGCGACACTCGATGCTTTCCCCAGGATCTCGTTTTTCCCTTCGATATTAATATATTCAAAACGTATTTGCATTTCTTTCGGCTCAATGGTCATAGGTGATTTGAGCTGTGTCCGGAAATCGACAGGTTTTCTGGTCTGAATGAGCTGTTCGAGTTTTTCCTGAACAATATGTTTTGTTACCGAGGACGCGGTAGATTCATCAAAAAGAAGGTCAAGAAAACTGCCGGATATCGCATTTTCAGGTTTTATCTTTAAATGAGTAAGCAGGGCACGGTTCGCATTAATAAAACGCCAGTTTTCATCGAGTGTAAAAATAATATCATTTGACCCTTCTACAAGAAGACGATATTTCTCCTCTGAAAGACTGATCCGGCGGTTTGCCTCCTCAATTTCATCTTTTGCTTTCTGCAGTGTATCCATATCACGCTTTTGTGTCGTGATAAGCATTTCCTGGGCATCTTCCTTTTCCTTCTTCATTATGTTAATGCGGTCCGCAAGGGCAAGGGACAACAGTACCATTTCAAATCCTGAACCAATTTGCAGCCCATGTTCGGTAATGAGGTTATGTGAAATCAATCCCAGCACACGGAGTGTTGATAGAACAACCCCGAAAAAGAACATTGACCATGCAATCAGATAAAACCGTGCGGAACGGTGCCCCTTTATAAGACAGTATATTGCAGTGGGAATGGCAAGCGCGATACATGCAAGGGGCAGCAGCTGTCCAAACACAATGGTAATCGAGTAATCAACAACAAGAGACGCCGCAGACAGGATTGCCGCGCAAACCATCAGTATCTTGAAAAGGACATCTACTTTCGGCGCTACTTCCCGGGTCTGAAGAAACTTAATGGAGAAGAGAACCGCGAAAAAGATGCTGAGGCCGATAAAAAACGGGTTGGCGTGAATTGCCCACCATGGAGAGTCCGGCCACAGGTGCTGGTAGGCAAGGCCGTTCATGGCAAGCTGGAAAAAACCGAAGGCGCTTATATAGAGAACATAGAAAAGATAACTAAAATCACGCACTGAAAAAAATATGAAAAGATTATAAAAAATCATTACCAGAACAATACCGTAGTAAATCCCGAAGAGTAATTGTCCCTGCTGAACGGTTATCTTGAATAAATCCCTGTCCCAGAGCGAAATGGGGAAAATCATGCCGTCATCGGTTTTAATACGAAGATATACCTCTGTAGTTTTCCCCACAGGGAATGGTATGTCGAAAATAAAATTCCGGTGATTAATTTTCCTTTTTGAAAAAGGGACCATCCTCCCGGTAGTTTCAGTATATGAAAGACGGGGGATACCTTCATTTCCGGGTTCTGCGACATATAATTGAATACTGTCGAGCAGCGGAAATCCTGTTTCAAGGAGCCAGCGGTTATCTGATGACGACGCATTGTGCACCAGGAGCCTTACCCAGTATGTTGAACGGGTAAAACCGAAGTTGGGTATTTCGCTTTTACTTTTCCGGAACTGCGTTCTGTATTTATCTGTGAGGATGTCCTGAAGGGTAAGGGTGCCTCCCGGGTCTTCCAGAGTCTCAATATATTGTCCCAGTGAGTACTCGGTGAGGTCATTCGTAATATCAACCGGCGCTGCAGCGTGTAGCACGGCTGTACAGAGAAGAAAGGAGATTAACTGGAAAAGTACTGTCAGCCTGACTATCATAACTCATGTACTCTGTTTGAAAAAAATATTAAAAAGCATGACATATTATTGTGTATGATATGTATCTAACGGATTTTAATTTAATTCAAGCAAAAAAACTTCTTCCAGCCATTGTGCGGCGGCTTCTGTTACGCCATTGTTATTATTTGATGATACTGTGAAAAAACAGTTTTTCAGATCGGTGGGAGCGTTATACACTGTGTAGCCTTTACGTGCCCAGTGAAGCATTTCAAGATCATTATAGTCATTACCGATTGCTGCCGTGTGTGTATGGGGAACCCTCAGTTCCCCGGCAAGCCAGTCTGCGGCATGCCCTTTGGATACGTCACCGGGGAAAACCTCAATCCATGTTGATGATCCGTCAAGGGGGGATGTTGTCCTGATAACAGTCAATTGCGGGAGTGATGCTTTAATGAATTCATATACCCCGGTGCCGTTATTTCCCGGCAGAATTGCCAGAAGCTGTGATGCTTCAGTATATTCCGGAACAGGGCTTTCCAGTGGGGTGCTGTAATCTTTATAAAGGGATATTCTGTTGTTGTAATCAGGGTTGTTGCTCCGTTCAGGCCAATACGTAAAACGGTGGTTGTCTGGTACCGGCGAGTGTATCATGAAATCGAGATTCTGTTCCATGAATAGTGAAGAGGTTTTTTTCACGTCATCCGGCTCCATTTGAAAGGACTTCATAACAGAATAATCTGAATAATCCATAATGCCGGTCCCCGTGGAAAAAATCAGGTAATCGATGGGGAGTTTTTCAGTCACGGTCCTGAAATAGGAATGAAGGGAGCGGCCTGTTGCGATGACCCGGGCAATACCGTACGTACCAAGCTTTTCCAATGTCGCTATATCGGTCTCTGAAACAGTTCCGTCTGAACGGAACAGTGTACCGTCAAAGTCGGTGAAAAAGATGCCCCTGTATTGTCTATTTGATGATACCATTATGTTCCTGTGCAATTGTCCGCGGAAAGACCGGGTACTCTCATTAAGACAAGTATATACCGGAATTCGTGACAAAAATATTTAAAACACAGAAACACACGGCTTTCCCGTGCTGTAAAGCAAAATTATTATAGAAATTTGTTCGAAGTAATTGCGCAGCGCTAGTTTGATGTGGCAAGATAGTGTGCCTGTTCGGCATAACTATTCATAAGCTCTTCGTGCAGCTCTGTAAATTTTTCTTCGGAATCCACTCCGAAAAGCCCGAGAACCTCATCCTCCACATAGCCGTAATCATATTTCTTCTGCTCAATATTGCAGAATTCATTGGCAAGATATACAATATATACAACGGGGTGATATTTCTTGTCTGCGTTTAGAGGAGAATGATGATTTGCAATTGTCTGTACAAGGTACTCCGGGAGGTTCCATTTGCCTGCGATCAATTCACCGATTGTTGAATGACTGATGCCGATAGAAAGCTCCTCAATGATGGTGGAGGTCCTGATTTCCCTGTTCATTGTTATATCTGATATCCAGTTCGATAGACTTGAACTGGTGGAAAGAAGTACAATCTTTCCAAGATCATGAAGAAGACCGGAGAGGTACACATGTTCCACAATTTTATTGTATCCGAACTTCACGGCGATGTACCGTGCATAATATGCAACTCTGTTGCAATGGTTCCATATCTGCTTATAAATGGAATACTTTCTGTCCATTATTGTCCGTGCGCTCGACGCAATCAAAATTGCCTTGAGGTTCTTGAAACCGATTATTTTTATAGCGTCTTCAATGCTTTCAATCCTTTTTCGTGTTATAAACCCTGCTGAATTCGAAAGCTTCAGGATCGAGGCTGTAAGGGCCGGGTCAAGGATTATCCGGTCGGCGACGGCCTTGATTGTTACATCAGGGTCATTGCAGAGTCGCTGCAGTTCATGAATCTGTTCGGGAAAGGAAGGCAGTTCCTTTACTTCATCAATTATCTGTGACTGAATTTCATTGACAATGCTTGCTGGTTTCAGCTGGTATGGTACGAGAAGTGAGGATTGTGTCATTTTACCGTCAGTTTTAATTTCGAGGGAATTTTCTCCAATGCCGGAGTTCCGTAAAAACAGTATGGTAAGGAGGAGGCCGAGACCTTCGCCTTCGGAATCATCGGTAACATCACCGTACACTTCTGAAAAATCATTATATGATTTTGCTTTTGCGATACGTTCATGGATACGGTGTAATTCATCATCTAAAATAGGGGTGTTGTTACGTACGTAGATTTTCAACCCGGAACCGGTTTTCTTGAGGTACAACCCGACACGATACCGGCTTTTTTTCAGTTCCTGTTCGACAAGGTCCTGATTTTTTACGATGAAGTTTTTGAAATTCTGCATTCCTTCCAGGTACTCATCGGGGTTGCGTATATCAAGGTTCTGGTTTTCAAAATAAAAACGTTTGGAGTTCGCCTTAACCGCGTTGACAATGATTTCCCGTAATATGGTAAAAAGAGTGTCCTGCAGAAAGATGATGTTGTTTTTTGATAGGACTTTCCTGATTAATGAACCAATGAATTGAATGTTGCTTTTATTATGATAGTGAAAGGTGAGCCCTATGGTTTGTCCTGTCTCAACCTGCTGGGCGAGTTGGGAGGTTTTTGCAGCTATCATCGAATCCTCATCCACATAGCAATTTATCATTCCAGTAAAAACACTGCTCTGACATGTAACCTTCCCCTCAATGTAAACCAAAAAGAATTATTGTATTTATATATGTGAAGTATACTAAAGAACATACCATTTTGTCAACATATTTCAATACTGCAATACATATTCATAGTATGTTTTGTTATTCCTGTATGAATCAAACGGGGGTAACACTACAGATAATTAACGGTTTGTGTCAAGAGAATTTATTCATATCGGGGAAATATATATCCTGATATTCGGAATGATAATGTGTTGACATGATTAATTTCAATAAATACAATAAAAATTCGAAATATGTCAACATGTTTAATACTGTGCTTTTCCTGACAGCAATTTTAGAATATGAGTACTAATGGATATACTAGAATAGTACACTTTATATAAAAACCGGATTAATAAATTTTATTTGTAGAATGTGGAAAAAAAGTAGCTTTATTTATAAAAATACATCAGATTGATAATTTTTTTATGTATATGCTGAAACGTTTTTGCTGTAAGGTTTTGTGTTTCATTCACGGAGCAGACTCCATTGAAGTACATCTTGTCTAATAAACGGTAGGGTATTATAATATGCTTATGGATTCACCGACAAAATTCAGTATTAAAAATCTTGGAGAAAGAAAATATATCTCCCCCCTTGTGCAGAAATATACAGATACCGAATTTTCGTTTATATGCGATAAACAGAGAATGCTGTATGATGTCTATATCAATAAAAAGAAAACAGTGGAAGACTATTTGTCTGAAACACTGGAAATTGCAGGTCCCAGGGAGAAACTGTTTTTTGACCCCCTGAAAGTACGGTGCGCCATTGTGACCTGCGGGGGATTATGCCCCGGGCTTAATGATGTAATCCGTTCTATTGTTATGGAGTCGCATTATCGCTATGGAATAAATTCAATTATCGGAATCCGTTACGGATATAACGGGCTTAACCCGGCCCTTGGCTATGATCCGGAAATCCTTACTCCTGAAGATGTAGAGAACATCCATATGGCAGGAGGTACTATACTCGGTTCCTCGAGGGGAGGAACGGATGACATGGAATATCTCTTTGATACGCTCCTTAAATGGAAGATAAATATCCTCTACACCATAGG
>DAOSYC010000072.1:0-16943 GCA_035380905.1 Spirochaetota bacterium
AGTCTGAAATTTATGAATTCTTTTTATCGATGAGGGTTTGTTCAAAATGATGGGACGCGAGAGGCTTGAAGAAATAAAAGCCCTGAAACAGGTCGCAGTTGTTCTGTACAAGGAAATCCAGCTGCTCCTTTGTTTCCACTCCTTCGGCAACTACTACGCAGCCCAGGTTATGGGCAAGATCAATAATTGTTTTTGCGATTGTTGCGGACTTGTTATTGTATGCGATGGAATCTATAAAAGATTTGTCAATTTTTAATGTGTCAATGGGGAAATCTTTTAATTTGCTGAATGAGGAATATCCGGTTCCAAAATCATCTATGGATATCGCGATGCCAATTTCGTTCAGTTCATGTATTTTTCTTATGCTTTCCTGTTCATCATCCATTATACCGCTTTCAGTAATCTCAAGTTCCAGCCATTCCGGCTTCAGCCCGGTATTGTGCAATACGTTTTCAATAATACTAATAATGTTTTTCTGTCTGAACTGATACGGCGACAGGTTGACAGAGACCCGGACGGAAGGGTATCCGCTGTCCTGCCATTTCTTATTCTGCAGGCAGGATTCATGGAGAATAATATTCCCAATTTTTTCAATCATGCCGTTCCGTTCCGCCATGGGAATGAAGTACTGTGGCGTGATGATTCCCCGCTGCGGAGAATTCCAGCGTATCAGGGATTCCATTCCCGCAATGACGCCATCCCGGGTTACTTTCGGCTGGTAATGGGCTATGAATTCATTGTTGAAGATAGCATACTGCAGTTCATGTTCAATTTTCAGGCGTTTTAGTATTTCTTCATTCAGTTTCGCGTTAAAAAGAAAATAGGTATTCCGTCCCTGTTCCTTTGCCATGTACATCGCGGTTTCAGCGTTTTTTAACAGCTCATCAGATGTGCTCCCGTCATTAGGGTAGATGCACACGCCGATACTTGCGGTAACAGTAAGTACGGTGCTTTCAATAATCAGGGGATCAGAAAAAACAGCCACTGATTTCTGAATGATATCGGCAATCCCCTCTGTTTTGCCGATTTCAGAAAACAGCACCATAAACTTGTCCCCGCTGAATCGGGAAACAATATCATCCTGGCGGAAGGATTTGCTGAGACGGTTGGCAACTTTCCGGAGTACATTGTCACCCAGCACCGGTCCGTGCATTTCATTGATATTTTTAAAACGGTCGATACCGATGCACATGACGCAGAAAATGTGATCCCTGCCTCGCCTCGCGGATTTCACGATTTCCATTTTAAGGCGGTTCCTGAACATCTGACGGTTGGGAAGTCCGCTTAGCTGATCATAAAATGTATAGTATGTGGCCATTTCCTCCGCACGTTTCCGTTTCGATATATCAACGACAACTGCCTTAATGTCGCCGGCGTCATCGTCATTTTTTCCTGAAAACTCCACCCATAATTCAGAGCCGTCTTTCGTAAGCATTTTGATTTCACGGTTTATTAAAATGCCGCTGGACTTGATTTCTCTGTTCAGGCTCAGTCGTTCATCATCGTTAGAAAAACGTTCAATGGCGGGGGTGCCGATAAATTCTTCTTTTGAAAAAAATCCGAACATTTTATAACCAAGATCGTTTGATTCGGTGATAGTTCCTGTGAACCAGTCAATGGTGATCATCCCAACCAGTGCGTTATTGTACAGGGAACGGAATTTTTCCTCACGTTTGATAAGAGATCTCTCCGCGTGTTTCTGTTCAGTTATGTCCCTTGTATTAAGGATTATTCCTTTGATAAGGGGGTTTGTGATGAGGTTGCTGCCGGTTGTTTCCAGGTAGCGCCAGGTGCCATTTTTATGCCGGTAACGGTATTGAATTATCTTAACCTTCTCATCTTCTTTGACACTGTTCATAAACGTGGTGAAGATCCGTTCCCGGTCATCAGGGTGAATGTATTCAAATGCGCTGTGTCCAAGCCGTTCTTCAGGTTCATATCCAATTACATTTTTTGCTGACTGGCTTTCAAACTTTAATATCCCCTTCGTGTCAATAACACCGAAAATTTCATTGCTGTGCTCAACCATAGTCCTGAAGGTTTCTTCTTTTTCCCTGAGGGCTTTTTCTGAATTCAGCAGCATTGCGATATCTACAGCAATGCCCCGAATACTGACAAGTTTTTCATTGCTGTAAATGCCGGTTATATACACCTTGACCGGAAGCGTATCTCCGTGTTTCTTTTTGAAGTTGAAGGTTTCCCCATTTCCGCGATAATCCCTCGTAACCTCACGAATACCACGTATGGCCTTTTCCTTTCCATCCTCTTCGAGCATGTCAAGTGCGTTAAGGCTTAAAAGCTCTTCTTTGCTGTACCCGAGGAGTTCTGTCGCTTTTCGGTTTACATAGATTATATTGCCTGATGTATCTATCTCGAATACAATTTCAGGCAGCGTTTCAATTATTTCAAAATATCGCTGTTCGCTTTCCAGAAAAGCATCCCGAACCTGGATGTAGCCTGTGAGGTCGCGGAATAAACAGCTGTAGCCATCAAAGTTTTTTTTATTATTACTGATCGGTTTTACATGGATATCAAGGCGGAGATGTTTCCCATTATGAGTGGTGAAGTCTCTGCTTTCTAATAATTGCGGCATTCCCGTACTGATAACACGGGAGAATAGCTGCGTTAACTCCCGGGAATCCATTTCGGACATCAGACCGGAGTAATGCTTCCCATGTATGTTCCCCGTGGGCAATTGCATTAAATTGGAAAAGCTTTCATTGCAGAATGTAATAATACCATCCATGCCGCATTCAAAATATCCTTCACGAATTTGTGACAGAAGGGAAAAGAATTTTGAATTATCAGAATCAATACTCATATATATTCCATTATTGTCATGTGTACAGGCACAGTGAAAATATCATTGTTTCACTATGGATTTTCAACAGCGTGAAAGATTGCCTTTAACAGGATAATAATATACACAAATCCCGATTATTGCAACACAAAAACAGCATATAATAATTATTGTTGATTAATAGTCATTTCGTTAAATGTGGTTGAAAATAAATACGTATTAATGATATAATGTAAAACAGTAAATAATACTATATACATAATATTATTTATGTATCAATATACGCAACGTATTGCCGGGTTTCATTTTCCATTTTCAGTATAATACGTGAGGAGAAATGATGAGTGATAGCCCTTTGATGTGTATAATGAGTCCCGAATCAATTGCAACGGTTGGTGCGGGGAATAATCCGCTGAAAATGGGTACGCTCCATGCTCTTAGTATCCTGAAGGACGGATTCAAGGGAAATTTCCTGCCGGTACACCCGAGGGAGGAAACTGTTCTCGGGCATACCTCATACCCCAGTGTAGAAGACCTGCCTGAAGTGCCCGACCTGGGCCTGATTATCGTACCGGCACCGGAGGTGCCTGCTATTGTAGAATCATTCGGCAGAAAGGGCACAAAGGGCTGTATAATAATATCTGCGGGATTCAGGGAAACAGGTAATCACGGTACCAGACTTGAAAGGGAATTGCTGGAAATATCCTCACGGTTTGGAATATCTTTTATCGGCCCGAACTGTATGGGGATAATAAACAGCAGTATCTCCCTGAACACCACGGTTATGCAGTATGCGATGGGACCCGGGGGGCTCGGCTTCGCCTCACAGAGCGGCACGTATATAACCCAGAACCTTCCATATCTGCACAAAAGGGGTATACGTTTCAGTAAAGCGATCAGTGTGGGCAACAGCACAACAATAGACATTACCGACGCCCTGGAGTATCTTGGTGATGATCCTGAAACAGAGTCAATAGCGCTGTATATTGAAGGTATCAGTGATACCGGCAGGTTTCTCGACGTGGCGCGGAAGATTACCGCCAGGAAACCTGTGATCGCACAGTATGTCGGCGGATCAGAGGCCGGTGCCCGATCCGGGTTGAGCCATACCGGGGCCCTTGGTGCCCCCGATTTCCTTTACGAGGGGCTGTTCCGGCAGGCGGGTATTATACGGCTCCATTCCATTGAGGAGCTGTTTGACCACGGATGGGTCCTCGCGACTCAGCCGCGGCTGAAGGGGAAACGTATCGCGGTTCTCACAAACTCCGGCGGCCCGGGGTCCGCAATGGCGAATACCTGCAACCAGGGAGGACTTGAAATTCCGGAGTTTTCAGAATCATTGAAAAATAAAGTTGCGTCAATAATTCTTCCCCACGCGGCACATTCAAATCCTGTCGATATTACATTCAGCATGGATATCGATCTCCTGACAAAAAGGCTCCCTGACATGGTAATGGAAAGCGGTGAGGTTGACGGCATTGTTCTCCATGGCGCAATGAAGTCGGGTTTTCTTGAATCGGTGTATCCTCATATAAAAGAGCTGATCGGAGGCATGTCCTTTGATGAAATGAATACACAGTTTACCTTTGATCCCGCCGCGGCGGAACTGCCCTGGAAGTATGGTATGCCGCTTATTATATCAAGTTTCATGGATAGCGATGATGATATGATTTCATATTACATGAACCATAATGTACCGGTGTTTGACGCACCTGAAAAAGCAGCCCGCACGATGCTGTCGCTGTTCAAATATTTTCAGGTTTCACAACGGAAGGATTCCGGCTTGCCAGACATACCTGCGGTGAACCGTGATGCCTCGGATTTAATACATGGTGCACTTGCCGGGGGAATGTACTCTCTTGATGAAAGCCGGTCAAAGGAACTGCTTTCCCTCTATGGTATTCCGGTCACACGGGAATGCCTCATACACGGCGGGGATGATATCAGCGCAGCTGTTAATTCCATCGGATTCCCGGTTGCCCTGAAGGCCTGCAGCCCCGACATCGCGCACAAGACGGGGAAGGGCCTGATTTACCTTGATATAAAAAACCATGAATCAGCATCCGCCGCGGTGCGAAACATAAGAAATGCCGCGGGAAAAGAAGTGCCGGTCCTTGTGTCTGAGATGATACAGGGGGTGCGTGAGTTCGCGGCAGGTGTTATCCGTCATCCCGGCTTCGGCCCCGCGGTTATGTTCGGCGTTGGCGGAATCTTCACTGAGGCCCTGAAGGACATGGTGTTCCGGCATGCGCCGCTTCGCAGATCCGGGGCGGAAGATATGCTCTTTGATATACGGTCACATGCGCTGCTCCGGGAATTCCGCGGTCTTCCGGGGGTCGATATCGACACGCTGGCCGTAATGATTCAGACACTGAGCTTCCTTCCGCTCCTGCACCCGGAGATACTGGAAATAGACATCAATCCAATAATTATTGCCGGGACAAAACCCGTGGCAGCGGATGCCCTGGTTGTCCTCAGCTCAGGAGCCCCTGAATAATCAGGTCCACGGCATCATCCTCTGACAGGCCCCGGGACATGAGGGTCTCAAGCTGCTTGTTGTCGACGCTCCCTATCGCGGCTTCGTGGGTGACATGGGCCTTCGGATGGTTGACACGGACAATAGGAATTGCCTGGGCTATTCCGTTGTCCTGAACAATTTCCTTGCAGTCCACATGGCCAATGGCGTAAGGCGCTGAAGCGGTCAACTCATTGTATACCTCAGCGATGGAATTACCGCGTACCGCAATCCGGGATGTAAGTACCCCCCGTGCGTATTCCCCGTTCAGGTGTCCCACTTCCCGTATATTGATTTTGTCATCGTGGGTGCCGTTTATTCTGGCATTCATTTCAAGTACGCTGTGGGCTTCACATGTTGTTTCATAGTCGATATTGATACTGCCGACACGGCCTTTCAGGAGTTCGAAATCAGTTTTGAACCGCGCTCCCTTTCCAAGACGGACCCGGGATTTGGGCAGAACCTGTACCCCTCCCGTGCTGCTGTGCACATGCCGTTCAGTGTAGGTGTACTCCGCGCCCTCCGCAATGGTTATGTCTGCATCCATGGTGTGAATAACGTCAACAGCGTTCGGAAACGTGCAGTGCGCAAGAACAGCTGCCCTTGCTCCGGATTGAATATCAACGGTGAGATTAATCTGCTGAAGGCCGTTTTCCGGTATCATGCCGAAACAGAGGTGTATCGGCTTTTTTACCTGTACCCCTTCTTTAATCCTGAAAAGCATCTGTATGCCGTTGTCCAGTTCGTCAACTTCGACTTCAAGGCCCGGAATAAGGTGTGAGCCGACAACATTATTATGGTTTACCACGAGATGCGCAATATCGGGGTCCTGCAGCGCATTGTCGGTCAGCTGCAGGGTCCTGTATAGTTCATCAGCAACGTCACTGTTTGTCTTCATTTACTGATCTCCTCAACAATTGGTACGTTCTTGTGTCCGCAGGGAATGCATTTATTTTCAAAATATTTTATAATATTCCCGACAACCCCTTTGTCCACGATGGCTCCGTGGCACATGAGAAAGGCATGTTCCGCCTGCTCAAGCACTGCGGTGCTGTGCGTTATAAGTATCACCGTTGATCCCCGCTGTTTCAGCAGCTGTATGGCATCGAAAATACGGTTAAGCGCCTCTACGTCAATGCCCGAATCAGGCTCGTCAAGGAGTACAATCTTCGGCTGCATTATAAGGAGTGATGCCAGTTCAATTCTCTTGCGCTCACCGCCGCTAAGGGTCTTGTCAACTTTACGGGAAAGATAATCATCAGGATTGAGGCCTACATTTTCCATTGCTTCATTGATCATGTCGTCAGAGACATTTTTTGAAGATGCCTTCAGGAAGCTTTTCACTGAAAGACCTTCAAACCGTGCCGGCTCCTGCCATCCGAGACTGATTCCCAGGCGGGCCCGCGCGTCAACATTGAGAGATGCAATGCTTTCTCCATTAAGGAATATATCTCCTTCAAACTCCCTGTATCCCTGGAGGCCCATTATCGTGGAAGCGAGGGTTGACTTTCCCGCCCCGTTGGGCCCAACGATGGCATGTACATGTCCTTCCCAGAAATCAATTGACAGGTCATTCAGTATTCGTTTATCACCCAGTGTCAGGCTAAGGTTTCTTAGTTCAAGGATTCCCATGAAATACCTCACAATTAATTGTGTACGATAAATTACTATAATGTAAAGAATCATATTTGTGTAAATGATTTTTTATAAAAGAGTATTCTGCGTGCGACTCCTTTCGTAGATTTTAGAATACACAATAATGGTGTAAAAGTGTAATATATATACGGGTAATAGTAGATAAAGAATTGATTATTGTCGATACATGAATAATACTTGACGTTGTACAGATAGTAGAATACTATTCATGTGTATAATGGAGCCTGATAAAAATAATGCAAGATAATGTTGATTATAATGTACTAATCCCCGAAAAATTCCGCACGAAGCTGAATTCTCAGCACAACAAGATGGTTCTTGAGGGGAATGTTGATGGAAACGGAAGGATCCTGCAGCCTTACCGCTTTGTAGTTGGACTGGGGGAAAAGCATTTTAAATCCTTCGAGCATGAAATTCAAATAATATCTGAACGTTTCCCTTGGACAAAAAAAAAGCATGTACGCTTTATTCTCAATGAACTGATTTTAAACAGTCAGTTCTCAATGCTGAGGGAGGTTATAAAAAAAGTGCCTGCCGGGAAAAAGGTCCCGGGGTACTTCTATTTAACGATATACGTAAATGATGATTTTTTTGCTGCGGGCATTGAGGAGTTCGGTGATTTTTTCGATTATTACGGATATCTCGAAGAGCAGTTCAGTTTTGATGAATTTGAAGAAGAAATGGAAAATTATTACGACAGTACTATTGATGATCATGAAACATCGATATTTGATTTGTCAAAGGATAAGCTGAAACTGATTTTAACTGCGGACAACAGATTGATTGTCCCGGATGGATCAAATAAACTCGGTCTTCAGATTATTGAAAACGCAACAGATCACGATTTCTATATATCCTCCTTTTACAAGGGAGACCGCTACATGTGGAAAAGAATTAACCTGCGTTTTGAGAACGATCTTCCCGGGTAATGACTATACCGCTTCCTCAGAGATCTTGAGAAGGTCAGTGGCATTTTCAAGAATTTTCTGAGAGGTGTTGGCAAGGGACTGTATTTCTTTTACCATCTGAGCGACAATTTCATTTACGTGTTCAATGGCTTTCGTTGTGCTTTCGATGGCATTTTTCTGCTCGTCGGTACCAGCGCCGATATTTTTTGCGAGTTCAATATTTTTAAACATCTGCTCAATGATGATATTGATATACCGTTCCTCAATCATGATGCTTTCCTGAAGGACCTTAATGTTTCCTGAGCTGGCACCCATATTCTGAATCAGTGTTTTAATGTTATCCGCAGTCGATTTTATAACATCGACACCTTCCGTTGTTATCTGGGAACTCAGCATCAGGACTTTTTCAATTTCTTTTATGCTCTCGGTTGTTTGAAATGCGAGTTTCCCTATTTCATCGGCAACGACGGCGAATCCTTTTCCATAGTCGCCGGCACGTGCCGCCTCGATACTTGCGTTAAGGGAGAGAAGATTTATGCGGTCAGCGATATCAACAATAATGTTTACTGTTTCACTGATTCTTCCGCTCTGTTCACTGATTTTTCCAATTGTGTTTTCAACATCCATCAGGCGGTCATT
This sequence comes from Spirochaetota bacterium, assembly GCA_035380905.1. GTDB lineage: Bacteria > Spirochaetota > UBA4802 > UBA4802 > JAGODF01 > JAKQCH01. Next base: position 8,519 of record DAOSYC010000072.1, read on the forward strand.
TGTTGTGCTGGTCTGGTTGACGATTCCTTCAATTTCACTGTATGTTGTGTTGAGCTTGGATTTTGTTTCAACTTTTATGTTTTTGAATTCATTGACAATTGTTTCCATTTTAACATTGCCGTCAATCTGATCAACAGAGGATCCGTGTATATTCTCAGCAGATCCCAGAAGCTCTTCCAGGGTTGCTGATACCTCTTCAAAGGTTGCAGACTGGCTCTGCATTTTTTCATTAAAACTGTTCACCAGGTCATTTTGTTCATCAACCTGTGCAAACAGTACATTCATCCTTTCCCGGATCTCCCGTGTCATCTGTTTCTGCTGTTCCGATTGATCAGCAATGACTTTCATCTGCCGCGATACACGTTGATCGAATTCGTGGATAACCGGAATGTTCCTGTAGGCAATATAGGCAAGGAAAATGACGACTATAATGAAAAAGACCTCCCGAAGAATAATCACACCATGAATTGGTGTATTGCCGTCCATGGCGTACAAATGGAAATCAGCTCCATTCATGTAGGCGATAACCAGAAAGATTATCCAGTTCAAAAAACCATAGAGGGAGAAAAAGATAAAAAGCTTTTTATTATACAGAAGTTCCAGAAGGATAATGAAAATGACGAGTAGTATTGATGAGTTGTAGGACTCGGAGGCAAAGGTCCAGTCGATATTTATCCCATAATTATATTTTGCAAGAATTGGGACATTGACAGTAATAAAGCCAACCATCCATGCGAGCATGGTAACAGACTTTCTTTGTTTTTTACGGTGGTAAATAAAAAAACCGATAGTAACACCGGTCATATTTATTATCAGGGGACCAATTATTCCTTTAAGGGCAACATGGGATATCAATTGGAATGAAGAGGCGAGAATTGTCATAAATAAAAGGCTCATGAAATACATAAAACTGCCCTTTATTTCAAGAATTTCCCTGGCAGTATGTTTTATATCATTCATACCCGTTACCCTCAGCTAAATTAAACCATTATATTCAGTGACACACACAACACAAACGTAATGAAAGGTTTTGTGCTGTTGAACTATTAGAAAATTTCATACAAAGCATTATTATAAATAAATATTATTTTGTCCAGTGCAAAATGATTAAACAGATGCAATATTATGTGAAGGAATTGTGTATACTTCCACGTACGATATACCAGTGCCCGTGATGTTGTATTGTATGATAATATGATTGTGCTTGAAATATACGGATAGTACATCATAATGACAAAGAAAATGTTTTATAAATCGCAATCTCGTTTAGAAACTATGGATAAAGGGATTTTGCAATGGGGAAAAGATGTGCAGTTATATATGGTGTTATTATTTTATTTGTGCTTCTATCTTGCACCAGGGATTACAGCCCGATGATAATCGGTACATGGCAGATGAACGGAACAGACTGCAACGAAAGCGGCTACTGCAGTAATTATATTAATACTGATGAAGTTGTTGAGTATAAAAAAGACGGGTCAGGGGTGGTATCAAGCGCGTCTATGAATAAAAAGATGTATTTTAACTATGTGATTCACGGTAATGAGATTGAGGTACATATTAAAATGGGAATTGCACGGGATACCATCATAACGATCAGGGATGATATCATGCTTGTCCGCCATACCGCCGTACAGGGCGAAGATATGGGGATAACAAGATGGAAAAAGCTGCAGTAATATAAAAGTGAATAACGGGGTAGTATGAGGCCGCCTGTATGCAGGATTTGCGGTAGAGATCTCACTGAGGATGAGGGAGGGCTGGTGTATTTTAATCAGCGTCCCTCGGATATCGAGTGGGATGAAAAAATGAAACAAAATGACATGACTGGCCACCCGCCGTATGCGGACTGGTTTTGCGGGAATCATATTGATGCGGCACGTGAGTTGAAGGACAGATATATTGATGAAGCTGTCCGGATTATCAGGGGACAGAAATCCTGATGAAATCCGATACGGGAAAGTATCTGTTAAGTCCGGCATGATGACAGGGAGGATTATTCTGAATCCCGATGGATTCAAATTCAATAGCTGACCTTCTGTTTCTTTTTATAATCGTACATATTGATATCAGCCTGATGGATTGCATCATTGAGTTTTTCTGAAGTTCCGGAAGAAATTCCGTATGAAAAGGACACGACATAATCATCTTCAATCTGAAAGCGGCAGATTTTTTCCATTTCCATTACAATCCTTTTTTCAATTCTTTTTACCTGTTTTTGAGAGTTTGCGGATAAAAGAACAAGGAACTCATCCCCCCCGAGGCGGAATATCATATCGTTTCTTCTGGTGCTGGCATTAAGCAGTTCCGCTATTTTTTTCAGCACCCTGTCGCCGGTCTGATGTCCGAAAATGTCATTCACGTCCTTGAAGTCATCGATATCGACAAGGACAGTGATATAGTAATTGTTGTTGTCCCGCGCACGTCTGTTCAGTTCATGAATTCTTTCCTGGTCCCTTATGAAACAATCAAGCTTGCCTCTGTTATACAATCCAGTGAGAGGATCGGTATTTGCTATCAGCAGTGCCTCTTCATAAATACCCCTGTTGGCAAATGCGATTGCGGAAAAATCAGCGATGGTTTGAAGTATGAGGTGTTCATCTTCAGAAAAATAATTTCCCGTGGTACGGTTTATCAATTCTATGACGCCGTATGTCGCTCCCCGGAAGGTCATAGGTACCGCTATGATGGAATGTGTTGTAAACCCGGATATTTTATCAGTCCTGTCAGAAAACCTCGGATCCTTTGAAGTGTCCGGGACAAATATTGATTCCCCGGTTTTTGCTACAATACCGGCTATGCCTTCCCCCGGGCTCAGCCGGATATTTTCAACAGCTTTTTTATCGATCCCCTGGACTATCACAAAAAAGAGTTCACCTGAATTCGGGTCAAGTCTCATGAGACTCCAGTTCTCAGCATTGAAATATATCCTGATTTCCTCCATTATACCTTCAAGTATTGCGTCAAGGTCAAGGGAGGATGTGATGAGCTTGCCGATGTTTGCATACAGTTTTTTTATATTACCGCAGGGATTGTCGTTCATATATATTCTCCGAAGATAGCCGTATAATAACCCACATGAAAGAATTTGTACTTTTTTTCAATTAGTTTTTTAATGTGGTAAAAACTCCTCAATGGTTATTTATCGGTTACAATACGATATATAGTATACAATGGGGAAGCATTTATGTAGTATAATACTGAAGTATTTTTAATTATTTTTAATCATTTGAGTGTAACTATTGAACTTTCGTAATTTCGTATTATAATATATACTAAATAACAAAAAAGGTGCAGTCAATTGAATACAAACACAGAGATAAAAATTACAGGGATGTCATGTGCTGCATGTTCTGCGCGGATTGAAAAAAGAATTAAGGGATTGCCGGGTGTTGAAAAGGCTTCAGTAAATCTGCCAATGGAAAAATTATGGGTTGAGTATGATGCATCCCTGGTTACTGAAACGGTGTTCCGGGAAGCAGTTGAAGACCTGGGATTTGGTGTTATTGAATTGGAAAAGAGCGCAGAAGAGGAGAGGAGTATTCGCGATGATGAGGTACGCACTCTGCGGATACATGTACTGGCATCGCTCATGTTGAGTTCACCGCTTTTGGCTGCAATGGTTACATCATGGTTTGGTTTCCATGTTGATTTCCTGCATAATCCTGTTGTTCAGCTTGCCCTCGCAACGCCTGTGCAGTTTGTACTGGGGTACAGGTTTTACAAAAACGCATATCATAGTCTCCGTTCCATGAGCCCCGGCATGGACCTCCTTGTGGTAATGGGAACAAGCGCCGCGTATTTTTTCAGTATCTATAATGGTTTCCTGAGCCCCCTCCGTGATTCAGGGAATATCCATCTGTATTTCGAAACATCGGCGGTACTGATAACCTTTATTCTGTCAGGAAAATACCTGGAAGCTGCAGCAAAAGGGCGGACATCGGAGGCGATAAAAAAACTGATCGGCCTGCAGCCGAAAACAGCCCGCAGAATTGCCGGTGATATCGTTGAGGAAGTTCCCGTTAATGTACTTGTACCGGGTGATGTCATCGTTGTATCTCCGGGCGAAAGAATACCGGTAGACGGTATTGTCCTGAAAGGACGTTCTTCTGTAGATGAGAGTATGATATCGGGAGAAAGTATGCCGGTAGAAAAAATGGAGGGTGATGCGGTAACAGGGGCGACCGTGAACAATTTCGGAAGCCTGACTTTCAGGGCAACAAAGGTCGGGAAGGATACATTTCTGGCACAGATAGTGAAAATTGTTGAAGAGGCACAGACGTCGAAGGCTCCGATTCAGCGAATAGCGGATATGGTGGCGGGAATTTTTGTTCCCATAGTACTTGTTATATCTGTTATTACGTTTGCTGTATGGTATTTCATTCTTGGTAATCCGGAAATGGCTTTTATCAGTGCGGTATCGGTACTTGTAATCGCCTGTCCATGCGCAATGGGACTGGCAACTCCCACCGCGATAATGGTTGGTACCGGCCTGGGAGCGCAAAACGGTATACTTATTAAAAGGGGTGATGTCCTTGAAAAAGCCCATACCATTACAACCGTCATATTTGATAAAACAGGAACTCTCACACACGGGAAGCCGGTGGTAACTGATATTATTACCAATGGTAAGTTCAATGAGGAAACCCTTGTATCCATTGCCGCCGGTGCTGAAAAACATTCTGAGCATCCCCTTGGTAAGGCTGTATGTGATTATGCGGTAATGAAGAATATAACGTTTTCTGATGCTGCGTCGTTTATTGCTGAGCCGGGGAAGGGCATTCAAGCTGTTGTTGATGATATGAATGTCATTGCTGGAACACGGGGTTTCCTGCAGGAATCAGGTGTTTCCACAGACAGTATCGATGAGCGTGTTACGGCCCTGTCAGCTAAGGGAAGGACAATAATCTGCATTGCTGTTGATAACCATGCTGCAGGGGGCATAGCTGTGGCGGATACAATGAAGGAAAGCAGTACTCAGGCCGTGAAGGAACTGCGCGACATGAAGATTGATGTGTTCATGATTACGGGGGACAGCATTGAAGTGGCGCGGCAAATAGCACAGGAGGCGGGAATTCCGGAAGTGAATGTTGCAGCACAGGTGCTGCCGCAGAAAAAGGCACAGGCAGTGAAACGTATGATGAATGATACCAGTGTCGTGGCGATGATAGGAGATGGAATAAATGATGCTCCCGCACTCGCCTATGCTGATGTGGGTATCGCGATTGGTACGGGAACTGATGTTGCCATTGAAACATCAGATATAACCCTGATCCGGGATGATTTACGGGCAATACCGGCGGCATTGAGGCTTTCCCGTGCATCAATATCAAAAATAAAACAGAACCTGTTCTGGGCGTTTATTTACAATATTATCGGGATACCCCTTGCTGCCTCGGGTATGCTGAATCCTGTATTTGCCGGAGCGGCAATGGCATTGAGCTCTGTGTCAGTTGTAACAAATTCACTTTTACTCAAGAGATTTGATCCGTATAAAACACACAGCAAATTCAAGGCGGTGTAATGAATAATCCGGCAGCGAAAAAAAATCTCAGATATGGAGGTGTTCTTATGAAGAAAAATACTATTTTTATAGAAGGTATGTCCTGCGGGCATTGTGTTATGGCAGTTGAAAAGGCCCTCGGAAAACTGCCTGGTGTTTCGAGGGTTGTAGTAAGCCTTGATGCACATACTGCAGATGTTGAGTATAATGATGCCGAGGTGTCTCTGGATGAAATGTATAATGCGATCGAAAACCAGGGATATGCTGTCAGGCGGTAACGGAGTATTTTATTTTTGATATTGTTGCCAATAAAGAATATATGTTGTGCTTTATGAATTCATTTTGTGAATAATTATAGCTGTTATAAAAATATATAAAAAAACCTCCCCGGAATTTAATATTAATAATATACGATAATCTATATATGTTGTAATATAATATAATGAATAATGTGTATTTTTGCGTATTTGTATAAATTTTATACTTGACTCTTCACGATGTTTTCATTACTCTTATGGACATGTTAAATACTACATGCTCATCTATACATGTTTTCTAGGAGGAAGTACATGAAAAGAGTTTCTTTAGTAGTTGCTGCATTATTTGTATTTGCAATTGGTTTCTCAGCTCTTACAGTTCCGGCTCAGGCACAGGATTTTGGAAGTCTCCTTATTCAGCTTGAAACCAGTGTAAAGTATTCATCACAGTCAGACAGCTGGAGAAGCAGAAGAAGCGGATGGATTTCACAGGTTCGTTCATGTTCAAACCTTTCATGCTACAAAAGCTTGCTGATTACATTTGAAACAAATGTAAAGTACGATGCACAGTCAGACAGCTGGAGAAGCAGAAGAAGCGGATGGCTCAGCAGAGTTAGAAGTGCCGGTTCAATTTCCCAGCTTGGAAGACTCATGATTGAAGTTGAAACTTCAATCAAATACTCAGCTCAGTCCGATTCATGGAGATCAAGTCGTTCAGGTTGGTTAAGCAGCGTACGCAGCTTATAAAAAATCTGAAATATTACGTAAAAAATGGACCGCCCCTGACAATTGTTACGGGCGGTCTTTTATTTTCTGGTATAATGCGGGAAGCAGAGAAGTACAATTCAAGAGAACCCGGTTATTCCCCCGGTTCTTTCCTGCGGGGAGGTAATGGCCCCAGATAGTGGTGAAGATAGCATTTAATTTTGCCGTTATACAGTTTCCTGTTTTTGTCAGATTTATGATTGAAATGTGTTTCAAACTCAGGATGTGATGACAGGACAAAGACAGACCATGTCTGCAGTTTCGTGTAAAGCTCTCCCAGGGTGTGATATAATTTTTCAGCTTCCGACCTGTCTCCCAGGCGCTCGCCATACGGCGGATTGGTGATTATGCATCCGTATTTCTTCCGCGAACTGAACTCCTCAACAGGTTTCTTTTCAAAAAGTATTGCGTTTTCAAGCATCATCTTCGAAGCGTTTTCCCTTGCCTGTTTGAACACACGGCCGTCAATATCGGTTGCATAAATGGCCAGTTCCGTGTTTTTTACCGCGCTGAATGCCTCTTCGCGGACATTTTTCCAGATTTTTGCAGGCATTGAAGGCCATTCTTCTGACACGAAATTCCTGAATAAACCCGGTGCGATATTTTTTCCGATGAGGGCGGCTTCAATAGGGATTGTTCCCGAACCGCAGAAAGGATCAGCAAGTATTCTGTCTGGTGTCCATCTGCTTAACAGAACAAGGGCCGCTGCCAGGGTTTCACGTAAAGGGGCAACTCCCGAAGCTTCACGGTATCCCCTTTTATGCAGACCGGCGCCGCTGGTATCGATTGTAAGAACCGCGGTATCCTTGAGCAGGGATATTTCAATTTTATATACAGGACCGTTCTCCGGAAACCAGTTTTTCCGGTATTTTCTGCTCATTACATCCACCACAGCGCGTTTCACAATGGACTGGCAGTCAGGGACGCTGAAAAGCTTTGAATTGATAGATTTACCCACAACATGCATTTTACCATGTTCCGGGATAAGTGAATCCCATGGAACACTGAGGGTCCCCTGATATAACTCTTCGAAATCCAGGGCGGTAAACTCTGCCATTTTAAGTAGAACCCGGTCCGCGGTACGGAGCCAGAGATTGCACCGGACAATATCATACTCGTCACCGTAGAACTCAACTTTTCCGTTTTCAGTTTTCAGGTTCTTATATCCCAGTGATGTAAGTTCCCTGGCTACAATTGATTCCATGCCGAATGCGCTGGTTGCTATTAATGTATACTGTGACATGTTGTATCTGCTTTAAATAAATTTTATGCGGGAGAGACTGTCAAATATCAGTTCTCATACGGTGAAAGCCTGGTATGCATGTTGTCTATAGCTTTTTTGACATTTTTATTATATGAAAAACGGTATACAATAAGCAGGGTCATATCGTGCACCTTTTTACTGTATTCCTTTGATGATTCAATTAATTCATACACGTTCCCGGGTATTTTATTTGCTGAACGCAACCCGGGATATTTTTTATTTATTTCAAGGATTTTTGGATGTAATGAAATTACAGAATCCCCGAATGAATTAATCGCTGTGATTATCTCATCATCTTTTTTTGCTTTTTTAAGGGCCCGGATATATTCTTTCTGAACTGAAATAAGCTGATTCATTACAGCTGTTACATCAGAATAGTCTCCTTCCCCCGCCGCAAACCTGGTTGCAGGAATTGTTATAAGTAGACATAAAACCGCAGCGTACAAATGTTTCATGCAGTAAATCCTGTATGAATTATTATCATAACACAAATACCGGGATAATCTTATAAAAAAGACAGTTCAAGAGCAAGGGTTTTATTTGAGCAACAGATAAAAAAAATATATCCGGAACCTGATCAGAAAAACAAAAAAGGCTGAACACAACATGTGCCAGCCTTCTCGCGTTATGGAAGAG
>DAOSYC010000073.1:0-16931 GCA_035380905.1 Spirochaetota bacterium
GAATATCGAGTATACTGAATATAATGTATCTTATACGCATGGCGCTGCAGAAAGTACCGGCCTGAAGGGGAGCAGGGGGATTTCTATTCTTTTCCCATTTTACGGGATGCCGTTTCTTCCGGAATAACGGAAGGGGGATCCGATGAATAGTGATTGTACACTATATTAAATGGTGTAAATGGATAATGTCTTGAACCGTATACTGCTATGCTGTATATTACATAAAATTAAAACATATAGAGTTGCGGTTTCGATGTCCGAAGCTGAATGCATTCCATATTTAATGTACCGGGGATAATGAAAAAAATAGTACAATTATGGGAGGCGCTGCGTGGTTCTTTTATACGTATGAGCCTTAGAAGAAAGATACTGGCTGTGATTTTTTCCGGAATAACCATGACTATCGGAGCCGGTACCCTCATTGAATCCTGTATAATCCGCCATGAGTTTTCCGCAAGCATCGAAAAATCAATTCATCAGGCCTTCCGGTTTAATCTGGACCGCATTAATGATGTGACCAAATCAATGGAAAACAATGGATATTCCGTAGCCCTGACAGGTGAAATGCTGCATGAAAGCAGTAAAGGGCGTCCTCCGGTGGTGCTGAAAAAACTTCTGGCCCGCTTTCTCCGGGACAAGGTAGGGCGGATGCCTATGATCCTCGGCAGCGGTATCTGGTATGAGCCCTACAGGACGTTACCGGGTGAAAAATACTGCGGCCCCTATGGATACTGGAGAAATGGCAGTGTCCATGTTACCTGGGAGTACAGTGTCCCGGAATATAATTATGTGAGCAGATACTGGTACACGATCGCAAAACCTGCCCGGCCGCGGAGCGGGGATACAGTTCCGGACCAGAAGGTGTATATCACCCCGCCGTATTATGATACCCTTGAAGGCCGGAAAATAGTATTTATTACCATGGCTGTTCCTATGTTTGACAGTGCGGGGCGGTTTCTCGGGGTAAGCAGCACTGACTGGGGAATTGATGTTATATATAAAAACCTTACGGGATTTTCGCCGACAGAAAATTCATTTGTGATCCTCGCGGACGGGACTGAAGACAGGATACTGTATCATCCCGACAAAAGGATGGTAATGAAAAAACTTTCTGATCTCCCGTGGTACCGTGATTTTCGTAGTGATGATTTCCGGCAGTACCGGATCACTGAAAAAAAAGGTGTCCTGATCAACGGAATTTCCTATGATCTCCTGTCTACGGGGACAGATGCGGGGTTCAGGCTGATTATGGGGGTGCCGCCGGAAGAGGCGTATTCCCGTGTTGTCATGGTTATGTGGATGTTTTATATTTCCTCTTCATTCCTGATAATCCTTATTATTATAACTCTATCCAAAATATTTGATACATATTTTATCCGCCGGGTTATTGAAATCAATAACAGTATCAGTGAAATCGAAAAGGGAAATTACGGATCAGTAATCCTTTTCAAGGGCACTGATGAGCTGTCCCATATCGCTGAAAATATTAATACCATGTCCCGCACTATTCTCCATCGGGAAAAACAGCTTCTCGGGTTACAGCGGTATCTTGCAAACATTATTGAGTCGATGCCGTCTGTGCTCGTTGCCTTTGATTTCAGCGGTGTCATTACGCAGTGGAACAGGGCCGCCGCTGAGACCTTCGGCATTGCACATGATGAAGCTCTGGGCGAAAACCTCTGGAACATGCTGCCGGATCTGGTGCGTTTCAAAGGTGATGTTGAAAAAGCCCTGAAAACCAGGGTGGCAGTGTTCCTGTCCCGTGAATTGTTCCTGGAGGAGAATGCCCGTTATTACAATATCCATATCTTTCCCCTCATCGCGGACGGGGAACAGGGATGTGTACTTCACCTGGTGGACATTACCGAAATCGAGAAAAAAGATGAACAGCTCCGTCAGGCGCAGAAGCTTGAAATAATAGGGACCCTCGCGGGGGGGCTTGCCCATGATTTTAACAACATATTGTCAGGAATTATGGGGACTACCTCTCTCCTGACATACCACCTGGAGCATGATGATGACATTGACAATGACATGGTTGCAGCATCGGTAAAAATAATCAATGAATCCTCACGGCGGGCCGCCGCGGTTGTTCAGCAGCTCCTGGTGTTGTCGCGAAAGCAGGAAACAGTGTGTGTCCCGATTGACCTTAATGATGTGGTGAAGCGTGTTGTTGCGATATGTTCCAACACCTTTGAAAAGTCGGTGGAAATACGGGCAGCCTACAGTGAGCAAGCCGCTATGGTGAAAGCTGATGTTTCACAGATTGAGCAGGTGCTCTTTAATCTCTGTATTAACGGGTATCATGCAATGACGTTCATGCGGGGGGCTGATAAAGAGGCAGGAGGTATACTGCGCCTCGCACTGGAGAAGATCACTGCAGGCCCTGATCTGGCACAGGCATATCCTGAAGCTGAGCAGGGCACGGCATACTGGAAAATTTCTGTATCCGATGAAGGTGTAGGGATCAGCGGTGAGCAGATGAAGCAGATCTTTGACCCGTTTTATACCACCAAGGAGAAAGATTCAGGCACGGGGCTCGGCCTCACCATGGTGGATAATATTATACATCATCACGGCGGTTTTATCGAGGTGCGGTCCGCTCCGGGTTCAGGGAGCACGTTTAGCGTGTTCCTCGCATCGCTTGAGGATGGAGGTGCAGTGTCAGAGTCGGTGAAGACGGAGCTGAAGAGGGGAGAAGGTGTAGTGCTCGTAATTGATGACGAGCACAATGTGAGGAAGATAACCGGCACCATGCTGGAACTGTGCGGATATTCTGTTCTCCAGGCGGAAAACGGTCCCCAGGGTATAGCATTGTTCAGCGAAAACCCGGAAAAAATTGATGCGGTCATCCTGGACCTTGATATGCCGAAACTTTCCGGACGTGAGGTCTTTATGGAGCTGAAAAAAATTCGAAGCGATGTCCGGGTGCTCCTGACGTCAGGATTTTTGAAAGACAAGAGGATCGCTGATCTCCTGGAGATGGGGGTCAGGCATTATCTTCAGAAGCCCTATGGCGTACAGGAGCTGTCAGAGATAATCTGGAACGTGATTCATGATGAATGATGGTGTGTGCTGACAACAAATACCTCTTTTTTATTGACTCTCCGGGGTTTCCTTTGTATAAACCTTCCAGGAATTCATCCCCCGCAGTTCATAGAACCGGGGATATGGAGGGCGCATGGATTATCCCCTTGAGGACCTGAAAATCCTTGATTTTACGTATCTCCTGCCGGGCCCCTTCGGCACCATGATGCTCGCGGACATGGGTGCCGATATCATCAAAATTGAAAATCCAAAAAATCCCGATCTTATGCGTTACGTGCCGCCATTTGTTGATGATATTTCCGCGGCATACATGCAGGTGAACAGGGGGAAACGTTCCCTCTGCGCGGACCTCTCCACGGATGAGGGGAGTGAGATCGTCTACCGTCTTGCAAAGGAATATGATATTGTCATTGAGCAGTTCCGCCCCGGCGTGATGGAGAAGCTTGGCCTCGGATACGGCAGGCTGCGGGAAATCAATCCCTCAATTATATACTGCTCCCTGACGGGGTACGGAAGCACCGGCAGTTATGCCCGGCGTGCGGGCCATGATATCAACTACCTTTCCCTCACCGGAGTTGAGTCCTGGTCCGGAAGGAAGGATACCGGACCTTCCCTTCATGGTATACAGATCGCTGACCTCGGGGGAGGCTCGAAGAACCTGGTGATAGGAGTTCTGGCTGCCTGCATCAGGCGTATGCGTACAGGTGCGGGTGAACGTATTGATGTCTCCATTACTGACAGTGTGTTTTCTCTGTCGGTTTTTGATACTGCGGGGTTCCTTGCAGGAGGGAGGCAGCCGCTTCCGGGGGAGGAGGTGCTGAACGGAGGATCTCTCTATGATTTTTACCGCACAGAGGACGGCCGGTACCTTTCCGCGGGGCCCATTGAGCCGAAGTTTCTGGTGAATTTCTGTGAGGCCCTGGGGATGAGTGATATTCTTGCGAATGGTGTTCTTACAAACGAGCAGGTACTGGAGGCGAAACAGCACATCAGCGCCAGGATTGCGTCAAAACCCCTGAATTACTGGGTCAGCTGTTTCCGCAGCGTGGATGCATGTGTGGAGCCGGTCCGCACTCTCGATGAAGCTGTTAGTCTGCCCCCCCTCATTGAACGGGACATGGTGATTCAGGTTCACAATCAGTTCGGAACCGGTGTATCCCAGATCGGGAATCCGATAAAGTTTGATTCCGGTAATTATACCGCCGGTTTCGCGGGGGTCACGCCGGGGTATCACAATGAGTCAATTCTCGATTCTCTCGGATATTCTCCTGACGATATTGTGAAACTCAGGAAAAGGGGCGTGCTGGGGTGACGCGTCTTATTGTTCAAAAATAATTATATACGCAGCATTATAATTCACTTGATTTTTTTTCCCCGTAATTATAATCCGTGTACTGTGCTGTATATCCCGAGCAGTTTGGATTGTATGTGAGGTTTGCTATTGTTATGGAAGAAAATATAAAACGTGCCGCGGAAATTATCCGGAAATCAAAGCACCTCATTGCCCTAACGGGTGCCGGAATTTCAGTGGAAAGCGGTATCCCCGATTTCCGCAGTTCAGGGGGGCTGTGGGAAAAGTATGACCCCATGGTATATGCCCATATCGATTCATTTCGAAGGAGTCCTGAAATGGTATGGGAAATGATTTTTGAAATGGTTGCAATGACTAAACAGGCGAAGCCTAACCCGGCACATCACGCCCTTGCGGAACTGGAGAAGATGGGCCTGTTGAAAGCTGTGATTACACAGAATATTGACAATCTGCACCAGGAGGCCGGCAGCGTTAATGTGATTGAATATCATGGTAACGCCCATGTTCTTGAGTGCCTGCGCTGTTCCGCGAAATACAGTGTTGATGAATATCCCAATGACGGCACTATTCCGAAGTGCAGGTCGTGCAATGAAATACTGAAACCCGGCGTTGTGTTCTTCGGTGAAGTAATTCCCGGGGACGCCCTCATGGAGTCACAGATGCTTGCCGGTTCCTCCGATGCCATACTGGTTGTGGGAACATCGGCAGTGGTATATCCTGCGAGTAATATTCCATTTATCGCAAAGCAGAACCGGGGCTCTGTTATAGAAATGAATCTGGAGCACACCGGCCTTACGGGTTCAATCACTGATGTGTTTATCGAGGGCTCTGCGGGTATAACGCTCCCGAAACTGGTGGAGGAGGTAAGGGCGCTGTTGCAATAGTATCCCTACCGCCGCAGCGTTCCTATTGCCGTATGAGCTCCCGAAGGTCGTTTTCTCCGAAGGTGTATGCTTTTTTACAGAAGGTGCATACCACTTCCGCGCCTTTGTCTTCATTTGCCATGGCGATAAGGTCTTCACTTGGAATTGACATGATGATGCTGCGCGTGAGGTCATGACTGCACCGGCATGCGAACCGCAGGGGAGTGGTGTCAATGACCTTGCATTGTGCCCCCCCCACAATTTCCGAAAGATATGAGAAAATGTCGTTCCCGCTTTTCAGATATTCCCCCAGGGGCGTATCGAGGCGCTCAATGTTCTTTTCGATCAGGGCCGTTGATTCCGGCGGTGTCTCCGGGAAGGTCTGGATGAGTATTCCGCTGGAAGCCGTAATGCCTTCTGTATCATCGGATGATACTCCCAGTATCATGGCCGAGGGTACCTGTTCAGAGGACGTCAGATAATAGACAATGTCCCGTGCGATATCCCCATACCGGAGGGGGCTCACATGGTGATACGGCTCTTTGAGGCCGATGTCCCTGGTTACAGTGAGAAACCCGTTTTCAATGAGCGAAGAGGGTTCATGGTCAGGGAATTCCAGGACTGATATATTATGGGAGATATAAGCCCTGATGTTGCCTTTCGCGTCAGCCTGGACGTTTATTTCCTTGATTATGCCGGTACCGGTAAATTTCACTGAAAGGTTCTGATGTGACCCCGGTTTCAGTGAGGAACTCAGGAGCGCTGTCGAATTTACCGCACGCCCGAGAATCAGGGACGACACCGGATCGGTTTCATGGACTGCAGTGATTTCCCTGACTGTCGTGATGGACTGCACGGTATAGGCACGTATATTTAAATCATTACATAGTATTCGTGATAATGAATCTTCCTGCATTGCAATTCGTTTCCTTTCATTTGTATGGTGTTACTACAATAGTATCGCAACCTGCCGACTATTCAAGGGCATACATTCATTTTTTTAAATGAATGCAATCAGTTTTTTTTATCTTCCGCATTTTTCGGGGCGGACGGGGCAGTTCTCCAAAAAAAAATTCTTGTATAAAATCACAAGACGGAACACTGTTTCACCGGTGTTCCTGAAAATACTACCTCAAAGGAGCGGTTATTGAAACGTATACGAGTTCTCCCGGATTCTGTGAAAAATAAAATTGCCGCCGGCGAAGTAGTGGAAGGCCCGTTCTCTGTCCTGAAAGAACTCATGGAGAACGCAATTGATTCAGGTGCCGGTGTTATTGACGTGGAGGTATCCGGAAGCGGCCTGAAAAAAATTCTTGTACGGGACAACGGAGAGGGAATATCCCGCGAAGACCTCCCTCTCACCATACAGGAACATGCCACAAGTAAAATAGTTACTGTCGAAGATATTGAAACAATAACCACCTGCGGCTTCAGGGGTGAGGCGTTGTCAAGCATCTCCTCAATCTCAAAGTTTACCCTGCTCAGCAGAAGCGGAGCGGAGCAGTTGGGGGGACGCCTTGAAAGTGAGGGAGAACGGGTGGATGTGTCCGATTACGCGGGACCTCCGGGCACTACCGCAATAGTTGAAAACCTTTTTTACAATATTCCTGCCAGAAAGAAATTCATGAAAAGCCCCTCCGCGGAGATGCGCAGCATAAGGCAGACCTTTTTGCGGACAGCCCTTGCGTGGCCGGCTATATCATTTTCACTTACCATTGACGATGACCGGAAACTTACGCTCCCCGCAGTCGATGACACGGCGGAACGTATCACTCAGATTTACGGGAAAGGAGTGAGGAACGGACTGTATTATGAAAAGCTCCGTGACATACGTGTCGCAGTTGAGGGATATGTGTCCGGGCCGGATTACTTTAAGTCCTCACGGTCAATGCAGATGATATACGTGAACCGCCGTCCCGTGGAGTACAAATACCTGGGGTTTCTGCTCTCCCGCGGGTACGAGGCAATACTGAAAAAAGGCCAGTATCCTGTGGCGATCCTTTTCATTACCGTGGACCCGGACCTGATAGACGTGAATATTCATCCCGCGAAACGTGAAGTGCGCTTTTTTGACGGCCGGTATATTGACAGCCTCATTGTCAGTCTCGCCAGAAAGGCCCTCGGTGAGCGGTCGCATGAAATACGGAATTCGCTGTTCACTCCCGCCGGGGAACCGGTACATGAAATGCCGGCGGCGGAGGATCCCGGGCCGGCGGAAATTATTAAGGAACGTGATGCCGTCGTGCAGGATAATGAACAGATCCGCACTGACGCGGATGAAAGAGCCCCCGGGGAATCTCTTCCCTACGGTGATGTCCCTTCGGTTATAAAGGAGTCCGGGCGCCTCTATGACGCCCTCCACGGCAGTTCAGATTTAATCAGATACCTCGGCACAGTGTTTGATACCTACATGCTCATAGTGAAGGAGGAGGAGCTGTATGTAATTGATTTTCACGCTGCCCATGAAAGGATTATCTATGACGCCCTCATGAGCCGGGAAGGGGAATTTGAAACACAGGAACTGATGTTCCCCGTAGTCCATGAATTTTCCTTTGACGAGTACATGATAATTGAAGAGCAGATGCAGGTGTTCACATCAATGGGGTTCGATATTGAACCGCTGCCGGACAACAGTATCGCTGTACGGGGGGTTCCATCTGTCGCCGGCAGGATTGACCTTCATGGTTTTTTCCTCGACATTGTGGAACAGCTGAAAGAGGGGATGGGGACAAAGGACCTCCGCTCCGTGGTGCTGGAGCGGGTCGCATGCCATTCCGCAAAGCGTGCCGGAGATGAAATCAATGATGCTGAAGCGGTAACACTCGCGGAAAAAATCTTTTCAGGGCACCATGAACTGCGCTGTCCCCACGGGAGGCCTTTCATGTATACAATGGGAAAGCGCGAGTTCGAAAAGCTTTTCAGGCGTTCATGAACGCTATGATGCCCTGTTCTTTTTTACGAGCAGCATTAAATTGGATTTTTTATCCCTACGCATGATGCCGTATCCGAAATTAAAGGGCAGCGGTCTGCTCCCCCCCGTGAAATCCCTGGCAAGGTCTTTCTGGTTCGGGGGTTTCGGAATCCCTTTCAGCTTGAACCCCCTGGTGTAGGACCCGAAGAGATTGATATTCCACTGGTCTTTGCTGAAATAACTGTACGGCATTCCTGTGTCGTCCTGCAGGACGGCACTGCTCCTTCCTATGATAAATTCACAGGTCCGGCGGAAATCAGGTTCGTGGAGCAGGTATACTGCTGACTTCATAAAGGTGTTGAGGCTTGTGAGCTTCTTCAGAAACGCGTCGGCACCTTCCTCCCCTTCACCGGTTTCCGGGCACATTTTCATTGAAAGGTATACCAGATCACGTGGAACAGTGTCCCCTGATGCGAGAAACTGTATACGCACCCCTTTTGTGCCGGACTCACCGCCATGAGACATGCTGCTGTTGTCGCGGGGCCGGAGTATGCCGCGAGCATCAATGACGACATCTTCAACATTCACCACCTTCAGTTCCAGACGTGCTGAAAAGATAAGAAGCGCCGGGAGTGTACCCTCCATGAAGCGGTTGTTCATCTGTGAGCGCATAATGTGGGTTACGAAATAATTTATTGAGGCGATGGTCCAGATGGCATTCCGGACTGAGGCCAGTCCGCGTTTCAGCTCCACCGGAGAAAGCTTCAATGGGTCCGGAATGGGGCCCTGTTTTTCAAGGGACACCATAATGTAGCGTTCCGCCTTTGGGAAAAACGTGTAGAGGTTTACAAAGTCAGCGCCGCTCAATGGATAAAATGCGGTGTTTCGTTGAATAGTGTCCGGAATGTTCGCATTTCTCCAGGGGACAATTATGTCGATATTTTCCCTCTTTACACGTTCCCAGTACTTGTTCATCCAGGTACTGTGGCGGGTGTAGTCTTGAGTCTGCGCGGCTTTTGAAAATTTACTTCCCTCCCGTACCGGCATCCCGGCAAGGAATGTTGCAAGATCGTTCCAGTAGGGATTAAACTCTTTTCTTGAAATATTTTCTGATTTATAGGAACATGAAGCTGCGAGGAGAGCAGTTGCAGTAAGAAAAAAAATGAGCAGTTTTTTCACAGGTGTACCCTGATATGAGGATAGTCTATAATACGCAATGCTATTATAGTCGATGGGGAAGCTATAAAACAGCACTCTAATCGTCAACACTTAATGATGCGGAGAAAAGAATTTTTTACGGTGTGCGCTGTTTTTTTATCATGAGCATCAGGTTCGATCTCCCCTTTCCCTGTATGGTCCCGTAGCCGAAATGAAAGGGAAGCGGAGGGCGTCCGGTCCGATACGCGCGAATAAGGTCCGGCTGGCGTGGCGGGTTCGGATAGTTCCCGAAACCCACGGGCCCCCGGTAGGAGCCGAAGAGCCGGATGTCCCATTCGGCTTCGGAAAAGTACCTGTAGGGTATCCCTGAATAATCCTGAAGTACCAGCACGCTCCTCTCCATGATAAATCTGCAGACATTTCGAAATCCCGGCAGCTGAAGAAGATAAATTGCGGATTTGGTAAATGTATTCAGGTCTCCCAGTGAGGCAAGGAAATTACGTCCTGCCCTGCCTTCGTCAAATGATGATGAGCTTAGACGCATGCTGAGATATACCAGTTCCTGCTGCGGTGCGTTTCCGTTATTGAATAGTATCCTGCAGCCGGAAATTTCATCGTGTCCGGGACGGGGCGCGGATGGTCCCTCATGCTTTCTGATTCTCCCGTCAGCGCCGATTGTAATCTGCTGCACGTCTGTTATATGAAGCTCCAGACGGGCCATGACAGCAAGGAGCACCGGCATGGTACCGGGAAGGCTGGTATTCCTCGTGGCGATCCGCTGGTCGCGGGTCAGGAGATAGTTAATTGAGGCGATACTCGCGATACATTGCCGAATGGAGCCAAGCCCTGTTTTAAGCCTCCCGGGAGTAAGGGTGTGCGGTTGCGGTATCGGCCCCTGGTCCTCGACGGACGCCATGATATATGATTTCGCCCGGGGGAAAAATGTGTAGAGGTTGACAAAATCAGCACCGCTCAGCGGGTAGAATACTGTATTGGTTCTGCAGCTGACGGGAATGTGATCGTCCCTCCAGGGGGATATTTTTGAGATATTCCTTTTCTTCACCTGGTCCCAGAATCTGTCCATTGTCTGCCGGTGTGTTCTGAATGCTCCGGTTGCAGCGGCTTTTTTAAGATTGCTGTCTTCCTGTACTGTCATCCCCCCCAGGAAACGGGCGAGATTATTCCAGTGATTGCCCTGTACTTCGGGAGCAGAGCCGGTCTGTGCCGGGCCGTTTGAACAGTGAAGCATTATGGTCAGCATGAACAGCAGCAGTATATACCGGGATTTCATTGTAGTACTCCTTTTTGCTGAGGATAGTTTTTTCCGTACCGGCTTGTGCGCCCGGGCATAGGAAAAAATACGTGCAATTGCAAAAAAATGCAAGAATAAATAGTCACATGTACTGTTTTATCCGTGCATTGTGTCTCAGGGGGAGCAGGGGAGTGTGACGGAATTTTTTACAAATACAAATTGACATCTCCGGGGGGATGAATGTATTACTATAACATAGAGACGGATGGTCGTCTGCTTTTTCCCGGGTCTGCTGGTGCGCAATAATCAGAATCCGGATGATATTATCATTATTATATATTACATCTTATTGAGAAAAGGTACTATTATGTCGAAAAAAGTTATTCTGGGAATCAGTTCCTCCATCGCGGCGTACAAGGCCATCGAGCTGACACGCCTGTTTGTCAAGGATGGATATTCAGTGCATCATGTTATTACGGAAAACGCGATGCACCTTGTAACGCCGCTGACTCTGGAGACATTGTCCGGCAACCCGGTGTACAGCCAGTCCTTTGTACGGGACAACCGGATGATGGGGCATATCTCCCTCAAGGAGGACGCGGCACTCATGGTGGTTGCCCCGGCTACGGCGAATATCATCGGAAAATTCGCGAACGGCATCGCCGATGATCTCCTGAGCACCACGTTTATGTCGGTGATCTGTCCCGTCGTTATCGCCCCCGCAATGAACCCTAATATGTGGAACCATATTCCGGTACAGGAAAATATCACACGACTCAAGAGCTGGGGGGTGACGTTTGTTGAACCGGACCATGGCGAAGTTGCCTGCGGTGATACGGGATACGGCAAGCTTGCGGAAATAGAAAAAATATTCGAGGTGTCGGTACATGCCATTAAAGGATAGGAAGGTAATTGTTACAGGAGGGCCCACACGGGAATGGCTTGATCCCGTACGGTTCATCTCAAATCCCTCATCGGGGCGTATGGGGGTGGCCATCGCCGAAGAAGCAGTGAACAGGGGGGCGGAGACGGTGTTTGTCCATGGCCCCATCAACAGTGATCTTGTTGAAAGGGCGGAATACCGCTGTGTGGCGATACAGACCACCGTTGATCTGCTCGAAGCGGTAAAAAAAGAACTGACGCAGAATTCGGTCCTCATCATGGCGGCGGCCCCCGCCGACTATACCCCGGTACAGAAGTCCGATGTGAAGATCAAGAAAACCGGAGACGAACTCACGATACATCTGAAAAAGAACCCCGATATTCTGAAAACCATTGCCGCCATGAAGCAGGCAAACTTTTCACTGAAAAATATATTCGTGGTGGGGTTTGCCGCGGAAACCAACGATATAGAGCGATATGCACTGGGGAAGCTGAAGGAAAAAGACCTCGACATGATATGTCTGAATGATGTGGGGCAGAAGGATGCGGGCTTCAGTGTCGATACCAACATTATTACCATATTCACCCGTCAGGGGGAAAAGATGGAACTTCCCCTGCAGTCCAAGCAGGACGTTGCCGCGCGGATTCTGGACTGTGTTGAAACCGGGCTGACCCGTATGGGGACCTCTTTAATAACAGAATAGTACTCATAGTACATGGATTTTCTGTTTGACTTCGAAGGGATTCTCAGTATTATTATGATACTGGCGGAATACCAGTAAGGAGGGAAGCCTATGTGGCATAGAAGTCCTGTCGTTGCCGGGTCCTTTTATCCATCCAGTCCGCAGCGGCTTTCAGATGAAATTGACGGGTATTTACGGGACGTGGAGGACAGGTCTCTTGATGGTGAACTCGTGGCGCTGGTATCACCTCACGCGGGGTATATATATTCAGGACCTGTCGCGGCGTATTCATATAAACAGCTCTCGGGGAGCGGTGTTGAGCTTGCGGTGGTTATCGCCCCCTCTCATCGTGCCCGTTTTGACGGCGCGTCGCTCATTCCCTCGGGAGTGTATGAAACTCCACTGGGGAAAGTCCCCATCGATGATTCAATCGGCACACTTCTTGCCGATGAACGGCACTTCACATTTATAAAGGAAGTACATCAGGCAGAGCATTCCCTCGAAGTGCAGGTCCCCTTTCTCCAGAAGGTTCTCGGTGATTTTTCCATTGTACCGATAATCGTTGGTACCATTGACCTTGCCACGTGCCGGGATATCGCCGGGGAAATCGCGGGGCATCTCGCGGCGGAGAAGAGGAAATGTGTCATTGTCCTGTCAACAGATCTTTCCCATTATTTTCCATATGAAAGGGCAAAGGCTATTGATAATGTGTTTATTCAGTCCCTCCTTTCCTTTGATGAGGAGGAGCTGTACCGTACTCTTTCGGCGGATAAGGCCCAGGCATGCGGGGAAGGCCCGGTGCTGACGGGAATGATGGCCGCGAAAAAACTCGGGGCCCGCAAAGTGGAGCTGCTGAAGTACGCGAATTCCGGAGACACCGCGGGCTCAAAGGACCAGGTAGTCGGGTATCTCTCCGCGGCAATAGTCCGCTGACATCTGGAGGTTATGTGAAAGAACTGAACAAAGATCAGCAGGAGAAGCTGCTGGCTCTTGCACGCACCACAATACATGAAGTGCTGAAGGGGAACAGTGTGCCGGTGCCTGATATGGAAAAGGAGTTTTCCGACGATATTTTCAGCGAGAAGCGCGGCGGATTTGTGACACTCCATATAAAGGGGAAGCTTCGGGGCTGCATTGGTTATATCGTTGGTATGAAAAATGTTCCGGAAACCATAATAGATATGGCACAGGCCGCGGCATTCCGGGACCCGCGGTTTCCGGCACTTTCCATGGGGGAATTCGCTGATATCGACATCGAAATATCGGTCCTTACCCCTATTGAGCCCCTGAATGATATTTCTGATATTACAATCGGGCGTGACGGACTCATTATATCGAGCGGCCACCGCTCGGGCCTGCTGCTGCCACAGGTTGCCACTGAATATGACTGGACAGTAGAACAGTTTCTTGAGCATACCTGCTTCAAGGCGGGGCTTCATGGTACTGCCTGGAAAGAGCCCGGCACAAAAATTGAAAAATTTTCCGCCCAGGTCTTCAGCGAAAAGGAGCATGGCCTTCTTCCGTAACATGAGATGCCGGGTGTGCATGCATTATGCGGATACATTCCGTGGAAACAAAATATACTATGAACTGACAGGGAAGGTGTTATGAAACGAATTGTGTTGCCGTTGCTTTTGTGTGTGCTTGTGGTTTGGACAGCGTGTAAAAAGCAGCCGCAGTTTGCTGAACCGAATTATGTGCTGCAGAAGTGGGCAAAGGCGATAGAGAAGTTTGACTACAGGACATATGCCGCCTGCGAGGCGTATCCGAAATCTGAACCGGTGTTCAGGGAAATGTACAGTGACTACTACCTTGTGGACCTTATGACAACGGAAGTTGAGGAACTGAAGGGTGAAAATGTCCGGAAGGATCAGAAGGGAAACAACTATCTGCACCGTTCGGTCAGCTTTGAAGGGACCATTGTGGACAGGCGGAGCCGCCACCCGAAGGGCGTTATGCGGGGTAACGCGGTGTTTATCAAGTTTGTCGAGGGGCAGCGTAAAAATGACGGCTGGCTTATGTCAAACCGGATGCTTATACCCGTAGAGCGGTAGGATGCAGCGTAAAATCCCCCTGGCCCTTCGGCAAAGGGGGGAGCTGCAGAGAGGTGATGTCAGCATTTGCAGAGGACAAGGCGGCTTCAGCCCCTTGAAGTTGGCGCCCTGCAGGAAATTCAATGTCATAAATACCAATGGGCTAAAGCCCGTTGTCCTGTGAATAAAAATTCCATGTTCCTGCCGGATGCAATGGCGCATAGCGCGGGTGAGGTCATGAAAGAATTGACAACGTAATGAAACAGGGTATCTTATATATAGTCTCAGGACTACGCAGTTTAAAATACGTAATGAGGGTGCCATGAGAAAAGACATAAAGAAACAGATAATCGAAGACCTTGACCACCTGCCGCTTGATTTGCAGAAGAAGGTGTCGGATTTCGCCAGGGCGCTGGTGTTGGTGCGGGGAAATGGCACTCCCGGCAGTGAACTTGTCAGGTTTTCCGGTACAATCGGGAATGCTGACGCCCGGAAGATACGTGAGACGATACGCAGCGAATGCGGGCGGATAGACCATAATGAGTGGTAGATACCTTCTGGACACCAATATCGTGATAGACCTCTTTAACGGTGTGAAGCCTGTAGTCAGCTGGCTTACTGACGAGCGTATAATATTTGTTCCCTCGATTGTTGTCGGAGAATTATATTTTGGCGTATACAAATCAATGCGTAGTGAAAAAAATATCCGCATACTTGAAGACTTCATCGTTGCAGCATCGGTGCTTGATATTACCACGGAGACCGCCGAATACTATGGACGCATTAAGGCCGGATTGAAGAAGAAGGGGGTGCCGATACCTGAAAATGACATCTGGATTTCTTCGATAGCAATGCAGTATGACCTGGCGCTGGTTACGCGAGACGCCCACTTTGATGCGGTAACAGGGTTGCTTCTGGAACGTCTTCCGCAGTGACCGCATGCCCCCTCCCGTATAATGAAACGAAATCCCCCTGGCCCTTCGGCGAAGGGGGGAGCTGCAGAGAGGTGATGTCAGCATTTGCAGAGGACAAGGCGGCTTCAGCCCCTTGAAGTTGGCGCCCTGCAGGAAATTCAATGTCATAAATACCAATGGGCTAAAGCCCGTTGTCCTGTGAATAAAAATTCCATGTTCCTGCCGGATGCAATGGCGCATAGCGCGGGGGATTTGTAGAGATGTGTTTCCGTTTTCCAATGACGGCTGGCTAATGTCAAACCGGATGCTTGTACCCGTCGAGCGTCAGGATCATTGTGAAGAAGCCGGCATCCACCGAAGGGTGCCTGTTACAGTCCCTTGGCCGGACAATCCCGCCGTAATTCCTTCAGGCGTTTCCTTATTCTGCTCAAAGAAACAGGCGTGATGCCGAGGTAGGTCGCGATATACTGCTGCGGTATCCGCGTAATCAGTTCGGGATGTTCATTAATAAGCCTGATATACCGCTGCTCGGGGGAATCAAGAATAAAGGATGCGTGGACATTCATGTACGTGATCAATCGCTGCTTTATATATTCATTAAAAAATTCTTTTATGATATCATTTTTGCTGATTATTTTTTTCAACTCTTCAACTTCAATATAATAAACAGTAGAATCTTCGATGGCGTCAATGAAGGCCCTGCTGGGGGTATTCGTAAATGCGCTTTCAAATGAAGAAACACCCTGGTTCTCAATAAAAAACTGTGACGTTATTTCTGAACCGTCTTCTTTAACATAATACATACGCAGGCATCCTGCTATAACAAAATACAACAGTCTGGCCGTTTCTCCCGCGTGCAGCAGAATGTCCCGCGCTCTTACCTGTTTTCGGCAGAACGTATCATCGATATTGATACCCGTTGTTTTAATGAGTTCTACTATGTTTGCTGAATCCATGGTAGTATCTTTTCAGCGGAGTTGTTTTTCTTCAATTGTTTTTTCTTACCTGAAATGCATAAAAAAAAGCCGATTAACATTTGTTAATTACGATGCGTCCCCCCGGCAATATATTTTTAGCAATAAATCCGAAGACGGATAACAGGCACGCATGTATACATTATGACAATGCTGAACGCGACATTGAACCACCGGCCATTAGTATTACTTAACTTCAGATGTGGGGAATGGTCACGGGCTGTATTGTTACTCATAAGGAGATGTTTAATGAATGTAATGGTAATTTATGATCACCCCTGGGAAGGCAGTTACTGTAATGCAGTTTTGCAGCAGGTGATACAGGGACTGAAAAGGGGCGGTCATCACTATGATGTACTCGATTTACAGAAGGATGGCTTTGATCCAATAATGAGGGCGGCAGACCTCGCATTATATTCGAAGGGACAATATTCAGATCCGAAGGTTGGAGAGTATCAGAGCAGGATAGAAAAAGCAGATCATCTCTTCTTCATATTCCCGATATGGTGGGAGGTTATGCCTGCTTACCTGAAGGGATTCTGCGATAAGGTTTTTCTCAATAACTGGGCCTATGAAAAAACAGGGCTGATGCCGAAAGGAAAGCTTACGTTCATTAAAGGTGCAACAGTCATTACCACCATGGGTACGCCCGGAATCCTGTACCGTTTGAAATACGGAAACGCGATTGAGAAGGCATTCAATGTTGGAACACTTAAATTCTGCGGAATTAAAAAAGTCAAATGGATCAATCTCGGCAGAGTGGACGGCGTTACACAGAAAAAGCGCGAGAAGTGGTTGTCCGACATTGGAAACTATGCATGCGCATTACGATAATATAAAATTTATTTCAAGGAGAAACGTATGAAAGTGGCCAGTGTGAAATTGACTTTCATGTTATGGG
>DAOSYC010000074.1:0-16711 GCA_035380905.1 Spirochaetota bacterium
CCGTGTCCGGGGTGCTCTCGGTGCTGTTCCTTTTTACCGGAAACGGGGAACGGACAGAACGGGTACATGCCGCCCGTAACTCCGCGGCAATAGGACTCCTCTTTACGGTCCTTGCCACCTTCAGCGGATCGGTGTGGTCGAAGCTCTCCTGGGGCGCCTACTGGAACTGGGACCCCCGGCAGACATCCATTATTGTGCTGATGCTTGTGTATATCGCCTATTTCAGCCTGGAGTCGGCGCTGCGGGAAAATTCCTCACGGCCCCGGATTGTGTCGGCGTACCTGGTGTTTGCCATGGTGACGGTGCCGTTTTTCGTATTTGTGGTGCCGCGGATGTTTCCGTCGCTCCATCCGGACCCTATTATCAACCCCGACAGGCAGGTGCATCTGGAAAGCGCCATGAAAATTTCCCTGATGACGGCAATTGCCGCCTTCACCCTGCTGTACGGATATATTCTGGACCTGGCAAACAGGGTATCCGCAATTAAAGAACAGCAAAAAGGTCATCTGCTATGAAACAGGTTATTATTACATGTATGCTCTCCCTTCTCTGCGTCACGGGACAGTTCGTGAATCCGGGGGATGATATCGCCCCGCCAAATGCCGTAGAAGTTTCAGGAACAGGGACAATGTCCCATGGTTTCCATACTGCATTTTCTTTACGTCCGGAAAACGCCTTCGGGGATACCGGCACAACGCCGGCTACCGCATCGGCGGCCCCGGCGGAACAGACAACAGGGAACGATGTGCTCTACCGTGTCACCGGTGTTATTCTCATTATATGGATTGTCCTGGGCATCTATCTTTTCTCCATTGACAGAAAAATCAGCGCGCTTGAAAGGAGCAGCCGTGAACCATAGGAAACTCATTATTCTTGCAATCATTATACTCTTCGGGGGGCTGGCCCTCTATTCCATTAAGGGTGTCCTGACTCCATACGTATCGTTTCAGGAGGCAATGGAAACAGGGGACTACGTGCAGATCATCGGGGCCCTCGATAAATCAGTTCCCGTTCAGCACCATGAAGGGTACTATACCTTCTCATTGAAGGGGAAAAGCGGCGCCCCCCTCAGCGTAGTCCACAGGGGGCTGAAACCCTTTAACTTTGAACACGCGAACCAGATTGTGGCCCTCGGGTCATACAATAAGGAAAAGAACGTATTCGACGCGAAAAAAATTCTGGTAAACTGTCCCTCGAAGTATAAAAAACAGGGAACCGCCGCATCGGCACAGCCGAAATAAATCATCTTCAAATAACCGGGGAAATCCAGCCATGAACATACATTTAGGATCAATTCTGCTCTATTTTGTACTGGGGACATTACTGATATCCCTCATGTTTCAGCTGAAAAGCGTCAAGGGGAACCTTTTTGCCCGTGCCACATCGCAGAAGCTGTTTTACCTGGGGGCCATTTCATGTTTTTTCACAGTGATACTGCTCCTGCAGGCACTCATTGGCCATGATTTCTCAATAACCTATGTGTATAACAACACCTCACGGGACCTTCCCCTGCTGTACCTTATATCCGCCTTCTGGGCGGGGCAGGAGGGGAGCTTCCTGTTATGGCTGCTGTTCCTGTTCGGCATCGGTATTGTAATACTCCGCGGCAAAGACAGCAATGAGCCGGTCCTCATGTCGGTGCTCACGATCACGCAGATATTTATTCTGCTGATCCTCTGCGCGAAGAGCCCCTTCGCCCGTCTCTGGGAATCATATCCGGAGTCCTTCACACTGGGTCCCCTGCCCCCGAACTTTGACGGCACAGGACTGAACCCCCTCCTCATGGACCCGTGGATGGCGGTACATCCGCCGGTACTTTTTCTCGGGTATGCCGCCGCGGTGGTTCCCTTTGCCTATGCGATCGCGGCACTGCTGAAAGGGGAATACCGTATTATGGCGGAAGAGGGATTCACGTGGGTCATCTTCACGCTCCTTACTTTAGGGCTGGGGATTTTCCTCGGGGGCTACTGGGCCTACGCGGTCCTTGGCTGGGGCGGCTACTGGGGCTGGGACCCGGTGGAGAACTCTTCACTGGTACCGTGGCTTCTTTCCATCGCGCTCCTTCACGGCCTCATTGTGCAGCGGAGAAAAAACGCCCTGGTGAAAACAAACCTGATCCTCGCGATCATGACCTTTGTGTCGGTGTTCTACAGCACATTCCTTACGCGGAGCGGCGTGCTTTCCAATTTTTCGGTACACAGCTTCGGCATCAACAATATATCGTTTCAGATTATCTATTTCGCGGCGTTCTTTCTCATAATAGGGCTTATGCTCTTCTTTGCCAGACGGAAAACCATAGACGCTGCCCCCTTCGGGGACTCAATCACCGATACCGGCAGCATCCTGGGCCTCGGGGTAATGCTGATAGTGCTCTACGGCGTCATTATACTCATAGGGACCTCAATGCCGATCTTAACGGGGATATTCACCCCCCGGGGAAGCGCGGTAACGGAAGGATATTACAACACCCTCACGGTGCCCTTCGCGGCCCTGATGCTGGGGCTCATTTTCATGGCAACGGTGTTCAGGAGCAGCGAACGCTTCACCGTGAAAACAATGATTATAACAGGGGTCCTGTCCCTTGCCGCGGGAATCGCCTTTAATATCGCCTACACCTTCAATGCCGCGGCGATTCTTATCACGGCCCTCGCGTGTTTCACCGGCGCCTTCATTGTGATGGACATTATAAAATTCAGGTCAGCGGCGCTTCTCAGGTCCCACATAACCCATTTCGGCGTTGCGGTAATGGTGATCGGCGTAATCGCCTCTTCAACACACACCCAGTCGGTGCAGAAACAGCTCTTCCAGGACCGGGAGCAGCAGATCGGCCCCATCGCCCTGAACTTCAGGGGCATCACCAGTGAAGAAAAATCCTCGTTGAAGTTCACCCTCGTGGAGCGCCGTACCGTGCGTGAAATTGCCATGCCCTACTATGTTTCGCAACGCATGAACGCCCTGTACAAGGAACCATTCATTATATCGAACTTCACCCATGATATATATATCTCCCCGGTAACGTACATATCCGGTTTTGAAAGCGTGGCCGCGGCTACCCTGAAAAGAAATGAGGAAACACAAATCGGGGGGCTGTCGATAACATTCCGGGGATTCAGTAAAATTGACAGAAAAACCATGATGTCCGGCAACGTGAAACTGTACACGCAGCTCCTCGTTAAGGACGGCACCCGTACATACGACCTCGCGCCGGGCCTTATTATCAGCCGGAACGAAGCCGTGAAACATGACGACGCGGTGGTCCCCGCATCAGGGAGAAAGATATCGCTCCGCCACATAAACAGGGAATCCGGGTCAATTAATATTTTCGTGGAACCGGCCCGGGACACCGTGGTGCCCCCGAACTCTGTTATTGTTGACATTTCCGTGAAGCGTTTTATTATGCTTGTCTGGGGCGGGACACTGCTCATTGCCGCGGGGTTCGCCCTTTCCCTGCGGAAATCATCATAAGGAAACACACGTGCAGGATACAATTACAGATATAATAAAAAATAAAAAAGCCCGCTTCGAATATGAAATAATCGAAACGATGGAGGCGGGCATTGTCCTCACGGGGACCGAGGTGAAATCGATGCGCCTGAAGAAGGTCAGCGTCAATGAGTCCTACGCGAGGATCCGGAACGGTGAGGCCTATATCGTGGGAATGAACATCGCCCACTACGAAATGGGCAACCGCTTCAACCACGAACCTGACCGCGAGCGGAAACTCCTGCTTCACAAAAAGGAGATAAAATGGCTCACGGGAAAACTCAAGGAGAAAGGGTTCACCCTTGTGCCGCTCAAGGTGTATTTCAAAAATGGAAAAATCAAGGTGCTCCTGGGGCTGGGTAGAGGCAAGGCACAGTACGATAAACGGAAAACAATCCAGAAACGGGACGCAGACCGGGAAATCCAGCGCGCCCTGAAGAACCGGTGAGGGCCCCTTCACCGCCGCAGCTTAAAAATACCGCATGATCCCCACCGCGAGCTGTCCGGAATACGCATAATACCCCGGAAACGACTGCGACACCGCCGCATCAAATAAAAGATGGTACGTCCGGGTAACCTGCACCATGGCGCCGAGGTGCACACTGACATGGGCCATGAGCTCCGCGTCACTGAGGCTGATGGTGTCATTATTGTATTCATCCCGGCCATAATCCCGCTCAATATGGAGCCCTCCGCGCACCCCCCAGTAAAAAACCCTGGGCACAATGAAAAACACCGTCTTCCCGCCGAGGATGATTGAGGATATGTTGGACGTATTTTCCGGGTCCAGATGGAAGGAGGCGGTAAACCCCGCGAGATATCCGCGCCGTGTCTGCACACCGGCTTCAAGCCACGGCGATACAATGGTTCCGTGGTATGGGGGTGTTTCCCTGTAGGAGTCGCGGTATGACCCGCCGGCCCCCACAATGGAGTAAAACCGCGTGGCCCCGGGGGCTGAGGCAGGCATGGTCCACAGGAAACAGAAAACCGCTGCCGTAATCGCCGCCCCCCTCAGGGTCCCTTTCATGGAAATCATTTGCATCATCATCTCAGTGCGTGAAAATATCTAACAAACATTCACGTCATACTACCCGGTATTTTTCCGCATTGCAATTCTTTTACGCCACGTATTACGAATACTTTACTGTTGATTGGGTTTGAAAAATCAAAAACAGATTGATTTTTTCCAGTTCAATGCTAAATGTATTATGAGGTCCACAATGAAAAAATTTTTAATCGTAATAGAAAAAGCTGAAAGTAACTATTCCGCATATTCTCCAGATCTTCCGGGATGTATTGCTACAGGATCTACTATTGAAGAAACTGAAAGGAATATGTATGAAGCTATAGAATTTCATGTGGAAGGGCTGGTAGAAGATAATATTCCTGTTCCAGAATCTACTTCAGTCGCTGAATATGTGGTGCTTCAGTAGAATATTTATTGTGTAAAGCATTTTCGCGTAAAAAAGAAGGGTAATTGATAAAACAAGTGCCTTTTAAAGTCAGTTCAGCATAAAAGTTATCTGTGGGATGTTTCAACACGTGTCTTAATATGGTCACAATACTTGCACTTCAGGGTCACCCTGATCTTTGTCTCCTTAATAGTCTTCCTGACCCACCGCTCATTTTCATAGACACGTTTTGTTACATAGCCGGAGGAGAGGACCTCCCGCTTCTGCTCTTTCAGGGCGAAGAATTTCCCGCAGGAGGGACACCTGTAGGAAAAAAGGATCACGAGAAATACACCAACGGCACATGCCGCAAGCCCCCCGATAACCAGCACCTTTTTACCGGAAAATGTATTCAATACGATATACCCCGTACGTCATTCAGAGAAACGCCCCCATGGCAATCACACAACGGCAACAGGACTTATATTATTTTGATGATTACAATTACCACCAGAACTACAAGCAGAACATAGAGCATATGCCCCTCCTGATAATCAGTAATAACAGTATTATAACACGTCTATCCAACGGGTCAAACAGTTTTTCATGGTGACAGGCCTCCGCCGGTTCCCCAAATTATGTTTCTTGTTATATCACATTTTCTAAAATATATTTCATTATAAAAAATCTCATTTCCCTCTTGACTTCACACATCAACACGTGTATACTTATACACATAAAAAAAGGGGGAATGTTATGCCTACAAACCTGGCAATCGATGATAATCTTTTAAAAGATGCACTAAAAATCGGCGGTCTAAAAACAAAAAAGGATACAGTGACATTAGCATTAAAAGAATTCATTCAAAGAAGAAAACAACAGGAAATAATTGAACTTTTCGGGACAATAGACTATGATGAAAATTATGATTACAAAAAATCAAGAAACCGCACATGAAAGTATTGATTGATTCGTCAATCTGGTCACTTGCGCTACGAAGAAAAACAGTGCAAAATAAAATAATTGTCCGGGAACTGCATGAACTTATCAATGAATTTAGAGTAATCATAATTGGCCCCATAAGACAGGAAATATTATCTGGAATATCTGATTCCAGAATATTTAAAAGTCTAAAAGAAAAACTTAAAGCATTTGAAGATTTTAAACTCAGAACAGAAGATTATGAGTTTGCAGCTGAATTATATAACTCCTGTAGAAAAAAAGGAGTTCAGGGATCACATACTGACTTTTTAATTTGCGCAGTTAGCATTTTGAATAAGTACCCAATATTCACTACAGATAAAGATTTTGATAATTATAAAAATTTTATAGATATAGAACTCTATAAAATTCGTGATAATTGAAATTTTCAAATAAATGCCGCACACCAATAATCCCCTGAACCGCTCATGTCAATATGGCTGCCGCCTTATTCACTGAAAAGAAAACGTATTGTCGCTTCACACCCTCCCTGCGGGGGAGGACGGGAGGGGCCGTCACCTGCATAGAAATTACCTGTTAAAATTGTTATGTCACATTTTCTAATGTGACATAAAATATATTTGACAATTGACGGCATTTAATTAATATATGACATGGAGTAATATCTGAACATTATTAATTTTCTAAATACGGGACCTTCAGGAAAATTGCATCCCATGTGCAGGACCTGATTTTGATATGGCAGTGAGGCGGCGGTTCAGCGCTTCGCCCCTGCGCCTCCCCTGCATTGTATGCAATGTGCCGTACCCGATTAACGTTCTGGAGAAAGCGAGATGATCCTTAATATTATCACCTTTGTTTCCTGTCTGGCAATGCTGCTCCTGTTCAGGAGAATGGACCGTTCAAATCATAAGATGATAAAACTGAAACGGTACGCCGACAAGGTGTCCAATGACTTCAAAAAGTTTGCCGACGTAGAAAAGCGGCGGTACAACGATGCCACCATAGAAATGGACATCCTCATCAAAAAAGGCACCGCCCTTATGTCGGGAATGAAGGATTCCGCCGCGGAAATTGAGGCAAAACTCAAGGGTCTCCATGTGGAGAAATCGAACCTCGGCAGGGTTGAGGAGGACCTCAAGGTCATTTCAGCAGCCGCCAAGGATGTCAATAAACAGATTGAATTTATCGGCGCTGCCCGCGCGGACTTCTCCGACATGACAAAAAAAGTGCATTTTCTCACTGAGGCGGTAGCGCACCTCGAACGGGAAAATGTGTCACTCGTCAACTCCTTTAACGACAAAGTGCGTGAACGTTCACGTGAGCTTTCAGAGGAAGTGACAATCCAGGTAAATAAAATCAAGGAATCGGTGAGAGACAAGGAGGAGAAGATCCTTCATACCTCCCGTGAGCAGATTGAAAATCTTGCAGGCAGCTTTTCAGATGCCCTTACCGCCATGGAACAACGCGTAACCGACACAGGGGACGCGCTGCTTGACACGATCCGTCAGAAAATTGAGTCAATAAACAAATCCACAGACGCCATTGAGGCCCGTGTGGAAACTTCCGAACGCAAAGTGTACACCGAACTCGGAACAAAGATCACCAGCATTGAGCGGACCATTGAAGAGTTCGAAGAGGAACTCCAGAATAACAGGGAACTCGCAATCGCCCAGGCAAGAAACGAGGTATCAACGCTGGACAATCAGATTGTATCGCTCGGCCGCAACCTCACGGACCTTGAAAGCAGCGTCTTCACAGAAATCAAATCGAAATCAAACGAAATAAAGAAGGAAATCGGTGAATCGATCAGCGAGTTCAGCGAACTGAAGGGTTCCCTGTTCGAGCAGCTTGAGGGCGATATAAACAAAGTATACAGTAAACTGAAATCAGTTGAAGACAATATCGACCAGTCAAAATCAAAACTCATAACCTCCTTTGAAGAGGAAGTCAACAAGATCCGGACAGAGCTTGATAACCTCAGCATCCATTCGATCTCCAAAAAAGACGAGATCATCAAAGCCACCAGGAAGGAAGCGGAGGACCTCCGGGAGAAAATCGACGAATTCACCGAGCGGTATCACGATATGGAAGCACGGATGGATTATTTCGAACGCCAGTTCAGCGATTCCCTGGAAACACGGATGGAAAAAGCCAATACCGACTTTACCGGCATGGTTGACCGCCTTGAGGAAATACGGGGTGAAATCCTCCGTTACGAGGAAAGCCAGCAGATTTTCACCCGCACCGACGAGCTGATGTACCAGGTAAATGAAGCAGTGCAGAGCATGAACACGATACTGCAGCAGTCGAAACAGGAAGCCCGGGGGCTGGAAAAATTCATGGACGATATTGAAAAGGTCAAGGACATACGGAAAGCAGTGGAACGTGAATTGAAGATTTTCGAATCACGGAAAGACAAACTCCTGAGCTTCGAGAATGAGATTAAACAGCTTATCGGGCTCACTGATACCGTATTCAATAAAGCGGAAAAACTTGAGGAAAACGCCTCGAAGATTGACCAGGTCAACTTCAGGATCAACGCCCTCGCGGAAAGCTACACGAATCTTGAAGGAAGAATTTCCGAGCTCAACGAATACGAAGATACTATTGTGAAGAACCTTGAGTCAGTGAACAAGGCTGACCTGTATATTTCTTCAATTGACGGCAGGATAAAGACAATTCAGAAAATAATGGAGAAATCCGACAAACGCAGCGAGAAGCTGACGCAGTACCTCCAGGCGATTGAGGAAAAGACCCTTATGCTGAAATCCAAGGAACAGGAAATCACTGAGGTGAAGGACAAATTCACCGAACTTGAGGGACTTTCCGAACACATGGAAAAGAAAATCGACCAGATCCACGCCATGTTCCATAAACTTGAAAGTATGCGCTCTGAAGTCGACAAAACCGACAACAGGCTTCAAACCATGTTTGACGAAACAGACAGGAAAATGAAACAGTTCGCCGACTTCCTCCAGGCGGTTGACAACAACAGCCCCATCGCACGACAGATAAAGGGTGATGTAAACCTCGGGAAGAATGTCAATGACGGCACAATAAAAGTAGTGCGAGAACTCTCCGGCAAGGGATGGTCTTCAAACGAAATAGCGAAAAAGCTGATGATGGATGAGAACTCTGTCAGGTTTATTGTGAATACGACATCACTGTAATAGGAAAGGCATTTCCGGAATGAAGGGGACAGGACACCTGCCATGAATGAATATCTTAAACTCATCGGATTTTTTAACGGATTCACTGACGAGGAGCTTGATGTGGTAACCGGCATTATCGAGGTTATCACCACCGGCGACATGGAAATGGTCCTCAGGGAAAACGAGGACCCGAAGGGGCTTTACTTCATAGTGAACGGTGATTTCGATGTGGTGAAGAAAATCAGCGCCAATACATATAAACGCCTTCAACAGCTCAACCGCGGGGATTTCTTCGGTGA
This sequence comes from Spirochaetota bacterium, assembly GCA_035380905.1. GTDB lineage: Bacteria > Spirochaetota > UBA4802 > UBA4802 > JAGODF01 > JAKQCH01. The sequence continues at coordinate 9,271 of DAOSYC010000074.1, forward strand.
GATGTCCATCCTCAATGAAGAAAAACTCTCAGCTTCGGTAGTGTGCCGCAGCAAGGGGACCCTCATTTTTATTTCAAAGGAATCCTTCAACGAAATGTGTATACGCGACACACGCTTCTCACTGAAAATAATGAAAGAACTGGCTTCCGTTCTTGCTCAGAGGCTGCGGCACATGAACCTGAAATACGGTATGTCCGTGGCCCAGCTCGATTCGAAAGCCGGCATATCATAACGCATCACATATCAATTCTGCTGCTTTATCTGCTCCCGTATTTCCTTCATGATCTGTTCGTCTGAAAGTTTCTTCTGCAGCACCACACGGTACAGGACATCAAAACGCGTCGGGTGCACCACTTTCTTCGGAAATGAAAAATTCCAGCGCTGGATATCCTCAAGGAGTATCTGGTCAATCTCCATCAGAAATGTGGGTTTTACGGGACGTATTTTCATAAGCTTTCCGGAATCAGGATACAGCCATACCCTCATTATGGACTCACGTGCCTCATTGAACTTGTCATAGGCCCCGATGGAACTGCACATATATTTATCGCCCCCGGCATCGGCAATTTTCGCGATTGTCGAATCATATCTTCTCTGCATCACGACATATTTGTCTGACGTAAAAAGGACGCGAAACGCCTCCCCTCCCTTTGCTTCGGGATCAAGAAATTTCTCATTTTCAATCTGAAGGGGAGTCCGGGTATCAACACGGGGCGCGGAAGATGAGCAATGCAGTGAACAATACACCGCAATACTCAGGATGCACAACAATATCATACCGTTACTTTTACCTGCACGCATACACAATTCTCCATAGTATTCTTAACATTAATATAATATCACAAAAAAGCCGTAAAAAAGAACAGTCGCCGTAACTCCGGCGACATGCCTGTTTTATCCGATAATAAAAAATATACTTGATATTATTTTAACCGAAGTTGATATTTTCAAGACTTTTTTGATTGGACGGTACATTTTTCTCTTTTTATACATAATAAAAGATCGTGTCCGGTCGATACCGGCTGGCTGAATTCACACACAGCGGATACCTCAATGGAAGAATTTGTAACAAACATCATACATATGCTTCTCCCGGCGGGAGATATATACCTTTATATCTTTTTATTTCTCAGCGCCATAATTGAAAACCTGTTTCCCCCGATACCGGGAGATACCATTACGGCTTTCGGCGCATTCCTTGTGGGAACAGGGCGCCTCCAGTACTGGATTGTGTATATCGTCACAACCCTTGGAAGTGTACTCGGCTTCATGGCGCTTTTTTTCCTTGGACGGTATCTGGGAAAGGAGTTTTTCATGAAAAAGAACTACTCCTTCTTTTCCTCCCAAAGCATACTGGATGCTGAATCATGGTTTCAGAAATACGGCCATATTGTCGTGCTGGCGAACAGGTTCCTTCCCGGAATTCGGTCGGTCATATCCATTGTTTCAGGAATATCCCTCCTTTCACCTGTAAAAGTTTTTCTCTATGCCCTTGTCAGCGCTTCAGTGTGGAACCTTATATGGATCCAGGCGGGATACACGCTCGGCAACAACTGGGAAACAGTAAAAAACAAACTGGCCGAAATACTTCGGAGCTACAACATTGCCGCGACTATATTCATGGCTACCGCCATCCTCATCTTCCTCCTCTACAAAAGAAGAAAAAAACGCGCCGATAGCAATAGTAATTAATCAGATACGTTCCTTTTTGTTTGACGTGTACATGTTTTTTCATTATCATTATAGATAGCATTTTGATCATCATATATATCAATTGTACATGTACTATTATGAGTGAAAAAATACTACAGGGAATACAAGAGGCCGAAAAAAAAGCAGCTGAAATACTATATCTTGCTGAAACAGAATCCCAGGCAGTGATAAAAGAAATCCATGTAAAATACCGCGCACGGATTGACACATTTGAAAACAGTATAAAGCAGGAAAGGGACGAAGTCCTGAAAAAGGCCGCAGCGGACTCAATGAACACCCGGGACCATGAGCTGCATCAGAGAGACATTACAGACATTAAGGCAGCGGCCGAAGGAAACAGCGAAAAAGCAATAACTCAATTGATTAAATTTTTTCTGGAATAAGGTTCAGATATGGGACTCTGCAGAATGGCGAAAGTCTTACTTGCAGGACATATATCAGAATTTGAACCATTCATAGAGGAACTCCAGTTTGCCTCTATTATCCACCTTGTCCCCGTAACTCCCTCCACTGCTTCTGCCGGAACAGCATCGGTTAAAGGTGCCGGTGAAACATCACATGCGGAATTACACCGGGAACTCCTTGATACGAAAACGTTTCTGCTGAAAAACACACCCGGAAAGGGTATGATAGAGGAGCTCCTTACACCACGGCAAGTCCTTACATCGTCTGATTTTACACAGATCCCGTCTCTTTTCAATCCTTCCGGCATACTGCAGCAATCCAGGGAACTGCAGAACCGGAGAATCGCCCTTGAAGAGGAGAGAAACGCCCTCAGCGAAGAAAAGGTACTTCTTTCCCCCCTCTGCGAGATACCAACTGTAGTATACCGGGAACTAAAAACAGCCCATACAAACATTGTCACCATCATCTGTGATCCCGGTTCATTCAATGCCGTCTCTGACAATGAATTGCTCTATACGGAAATACTTGCACGGCATGAAGATACTGTAATTGCATCAGTCGCAGTGCACATCGATAACCTTCCCGAACTTGAAGCATTTCTCGCGGGGAACACCATACGGCTGGTGGAGGTGAAAGAACCCGATACCCCTCCCGCGGAACGGTACCGTTTCATTGAAACACGTATTGACGCAATTGACGCGGAGCTCGATTCTGTTGCTGCAGAGATCAGTGTATGCGGGGATAATATTGATACCATTAATACTCTTATCGATTATTATGAAACGATGGAGATCCGAAGTACCGTATTTGAGTACTGGTCATCGACAGAGAACACCTTCCTCATCCAGGGCTGGATTAAGCTGGATGATTTTCCGGCATGTTCTGAAATGGTCTCACGATATTCCACCATACTGTTTGAAGAAATTCCCCGCGGTGAAGACGAGTCCCCTCCCGTGGCATTCACCAATCCGGGGGTGTTCTCACCGTTTCAGCTGATTACCCGTCTCTACAGTTTTCCCTCATCCGGGACCTTTGATCCGAGCATTGTGTTGTCCTTTTTTTTCGTGATTTTCTTCGGGCTCTGCCTGACGGACGCGGGGTACGGCGTGGTGCTGGCCATTGCGGCACTCCTGGGACTGTGGAAATTCAGGCACGGCAGGGAGCTCCTGTGGATCATTTTCTGGGGCTCCCTTGGTACTATCGGGGCAGGCCTCATTACCGGCGGCATATTCGGAGACCTTTTCCGGTCGGAAAACCCCTTTGTATCGCTCCCCCTTATGTCGTCGATGAGGGATTCGGTGATGATATTTGATCCCATGAAAAACCCGATGTCCTTTTTCAGGCTTGTACTGCTCCTCGGGGTAATACAGGTCCTCACAGGGCTTCTCATCGGTGTGATATCGACGGCACGGAGAGGGTCTGTCATGGATGCCCTTTTTGATTACGGCACATGGTTTGTACTGTTACTGTCATTCCTGACGGTCCTCTTTTCAACGGAGGTCTGCGTCACATTGTCCCTCATCGCGGGCCGGACCCCTCCCCTCCCGGGAACGTTCACATATCCCGCGTTCATCATTATCGCCGTTATATCGGTGTTCATTGTACTGTTCTCCGCGAGGAACGAGAAATCCCTCTTTTTCAGGTTCTTTATCGGGTTCCTGAACCTCCTTGTGCTGAGCGGCATATTCTCCTACATGGGGGACATCCTTTCATATATCAGGCTCATGGCCCTGGGAATGGTTACCGCGGGTATCGGCATGGCGGTCAATACAATAGCTTTCATGATGTATGATATTCCGGTTGCGGGGATGGTACTGGCTGCAGCGGTGCTTATCGCCGGGCACCTGTTCAATATGCTCATCAATATCCTTGGGGGGTTTGTGCACACCCTCCGCCTGCAGTATGTGGAATTCTTTTCCAAATTTTTCATAGGAGGCGGGAAGCCCTTTATGCCCTTTACATACAGCAGCACGCATACAATACTACAGCAGTCAAGGAGTTAGGTATGGAAACCGGAATTGGTTTGGCAATAGCAATTGCCGGCGCGGCATCCGCAATCATTCTTGCGGGAATTGGTTCCGCGATAGGTATAGGAATCGCGGGACAGGCCGCGGCAGGTGTACTCCGTGAAGATCCGGAAAAATTCGGCAGCCTCTTCATCCTTGTGGTGCTTCCCGGAACACAGGGTTTTTACGGTTTCATCGCGGCGTTTCTCGTAATAATAAAGCTCGGGTTTCTCGGGGGAACGGCCTTTTATCCGGGGCCGTGGCAGGGACTGCAGATTTTTCTTGCGTGCCTTCCCATCGCCTTTACCGGAATTTTCTCCGCCATACACCAGGGACGGGTCTGTACCGCGGGGGTTCAGCTTGTGGCAAAACAGGGCGATCAGGGCATGAAGGCGGTCATTTACGCCGCCATGGTTGAAACGTACGCGGTCCTCGGGCTGCTGATATCATTTTTCCTTCTTAACGGGATCAAACTGTCATGATTACATACGCGGAATACAGTACCGGCGCACCATGGGCCATCCATAGAAAGCACAGGGGCATATCCCTATGAACCGGCTTGAAGAAAAAATAATTCATGACGCGGAAAACCGTGCAGAGGAAATACGGGAGAAGGGAAAACAGGATGCAGCGCACATAAGTGTTTCCTACGAGGAAAAACTTCAGCAACTGACCCTTGAAAAGGAAAAGGAACTGGAGACACTATATACCAATGAAGTCACCCGAAGGAAAGTTCTTTATTCACTTGAAGACAGCAGAGATGTCCTTGCACAAAAAATCAGCTGCATTGAAGAGGTTATTGAAAGCGCCGCCAGCCGTATACTGACAACTGACACACTGTTCCAGCACATGGTCCGCAAAGCTGTCCGCCTGGGAACTGTTGACGGCACCGAAATTCTGTATTTCTCTCCCCGGCATGAATCCCTGTTCAAAGGGGAATTTTCCGATTCACTCCATGCTATTGCTGCGGAAAAAACCGGATCACCGGCATCACTGGAGATGCGGCGCGACGATACGATACGGGAGGGGGGCATCATACTGAAAGGCAGCCGAAGAGAACTGAACGCGACGAAACAGGCCATCATTCAGGAACTCCGTGAGAAGTATATCACGAATACCGCCGCCATTCTGTTTCCCGGGGAAGGTACCACGCCATGAACCGGCCTTCATTTGACAGCAGGTACGCCTTTATCAGCAGCGCGGTACGTGCCCTCGAGACGGGACTTTTCAGGTCACCTGACATTGACCTGCTGCTGAAAACGTCATCATCTGAAGAGACGCTGGAACTGCTGGTTCGGATATCACCGGCATACAGCGGCGACGCCGAGGGCTTCGCGGCGGTACGCCGGTTCCCGGAACGTCATAACGCACTTTTCCGGTTTCTCGATCTATATGCACCCCGCCGTGAAACGGAATTATTTTTCAGGTCACCTCACGACTACAACAATCTGAAAGCCCTCATCCGTTATAACATATTCAGCCCCCCCGTGGAACCGGAGTTGTCCGATTTTGGTTCAATTGACGCGGAATCGCTGAAGAATATTATTTTCGAAGAAGCCTATGATATCCTTCCGCCGGAAATGGAGACCGCTGCGGTGAACGCAATTTTCATGTACTATGAAAACCGTCACCCCGTTATAATTGATCTTGTGATTGATGCAGCACTCATGGAGCACCTCACCGGACTGGCCGCACAGTCCGGGAGCCCCCTCCTGTCCCGTTACATGGAGCTGCGCGCGGACCTGACAAACATCCATACCATTCTCCGCGCAGGAAGCACAATCAGTGATCCCTCTATCATACCGCTGCTGCACCTTCCCGGGGGGACGGTCACATCCCAGGAGGTTGCGTTAATCCGGAATGATAGTGAAGCCATTGCCGCTCTTCTTCATAGAATGGACCTCCCCGCCGCCGCAAAGGCTGTTACCGAATACCGCGAATACCCCGGCGCTGTTGAACGGGAGATCGACAATGCCCTGACACAATTTCTGCGGCAGACACTGTACTACATCAGTTCAGTAGAAACCGTGTTCGCCTACTGTTATGCCGTTGAACTTGAAATGAAGATCCTCCGCACAGTCCTTCTCGGAAAAGCGGCGGGGATTGATGAAGCAGCAATAAGGAGGTCTATTCCGGAGCCCTTTTCCGGATAAACACCATGGGAAAGGGAGATGAAAAAATCGCTGTTGTCGGGACACAGGAGGAGGTGCTGCCCTTTTTCTCCGTGGGGGCCCTTGTCCGTATCGCGGAAGATACTGCATCCGCACGGGATGCGGTGACTGAACTCGCGGCGTCAGGAATCCCGGTCATTATCGTGTCCGACGCGTATCTCCGGGAGATGAACGACATCCTGGATACCTACAGCGTTGCCGCGACGCCATGCATCACGTCACTCCCCGGGAAAACAGGTGAATCCCGTTTCACCCGGGAATATATCAGCATGCTTGTGAAACGCGCCGTGGGCATTGACCTCCGGGAAATACAGAATGAGTAGGAGACAATGAGAAAAGGGATTATCACAAAAGTCTCGGGACCGCTGATCGTCGCGGAAAAGATGAGCGGCTCGCGCATGTATGATGTGGTCCGCGTGGGGGGAAAGGCCCTGGTGGGGGAGATCATTGAGCTGAAGGAGGACACCGCCTCCATCCAGGTATACGAGGAGACCGCGGGGATCGGCCCCGGGGAGGAAATTCTCTGTACCGATATGCCTCTTTCCGTAGAGCTGGGGCCGGGACTCATTGAAGCAATTTTCGACGGGATACAGCGCCCCCTTGACAAACTCATGAAGGTCGCAGGGGACTACATACCCAGGGGGATTGATCTCCCGGCACTGGACAGAGATTCCATGTGGCATTTCGTCCCCGCCGCAGGGCCGGGGGATTCCGTCATTGCAGGTGATATTATCGGCACCGTACAGGAATCGGACCTTGTGACGCACCGCATAATGGTCCCCTACGGCATGGAAGGAGTTATCGCGGAGATCAGTGAGGGTGATTTTACTGTGACCGATACGGTATGCACCATTGACGATAACGGCACCCGCCGGGACATTCCGATGATGCAGATCTGGCCCGTGCGCATCCCCCGCCCATACATGAAAAAACTTCCCCCGGAAAAAATTCTCACCACGGGACAGCGCGTGATCGATACGTTTTTTCCCGTGGCGAAAGGGGGGACCGCCTGCATACCGGGGCCATTCGGTTCGGGAAAAACCGTGGTGCAGCACCAGCTCGCAAAATGGACAGATGCCGACATCATCGTGTATATCGGCTGCGGTGAACGGGGCAACGAGATGACCGACGTCCTCCAGGAATTTC
>DAOSYC010000075.1:0-8054 GCA_035380905.1 Spirochaetota bacterium
AATATGCCGTTTTTGTCAAATAATAATTTATATGCGACATAATATTTTTGGATTTACTGTCACAGTATTGGCGAACAATTGGATGTTATGATAGCAGACCTTGAGAAATATGAACAGTTAAAAAATGATCCATATATGATTTATTACGATGCTAATAAATTTGGAAAGATTATCTATGAACACTGAAAATAAAGCAGGAGAATGGATTATCCAACATATTTAATTTCTTGACTTTTGTTCTATTTTAAATACGTTAATATAAAGATTGGCCTGACGCGAGGAGAAATATGAATGCTTTAAAAATTTACGGTTATGTAGGCAAGGATGGCCTAAAAATCGGAATTGATAAACTAAAAATGTTCGAAAATAAAAAAGTTGAAATTATTATTATACCTGAAATTGACAACAGTAAACCCGGGGACAAATCACTTTTTTTTGACGCTATTGGAAAAGTCGATATTGACAATAATGAAATTCAGTCTTTACGGGAACTCAGTAAAATTTAAAAGGGTTACGCTAAATTGGGAAAACAGAAAAAACTGATTCTTGTTGATTCAAATATAATAATAGACTTCTGGAAAAAACCCACCGCTTCATCAAGAAAAATATTCGAAGATGAGAATATTGCAGTATGTGGAATAATTCAGGCAGAACTTATTCATGGTGCAAAAACAGATAACGAACTATCCCGAATTGTAAAAGCACTTGATGAACTTATATTTTTCGATATTGATCGGGAGGACTGGATTGTTATTGGCAAATTTCTGAATAAATTAAGAAAAAAAGGGATTACCGTTCCTTTTCAGGATGCAATAATTGCTTATATAGCTGTAAAATACGATGCATACCTTTGGTCAAACGATCAGCATTTCAAAATAATTCAAACCAATGTTAAACAATTAAGATTATTCCAGCTATAATGCAGTAAAGAGCATTCCTTCAATCAAACAAATACTGAACGTCCAACAGACAGCCCCCTACCCTGACTTTCGTTCCAGTTTCTCCATGCGGAGGGAGACAATCTTTGACACGCCGGGCTCGTTCATGGTAATACCGTAAATGCTTTCCCCGATGCTCATGGTCTTTTTATTGTGGGTAACAATCATGAACTGCGTCTTCTTTGAGAACTCCCGGAGCATCTTCACGAAACGCCCTATGTTCTCTTCGTCGAGGGGAGCGTCAATCTCGTCAAGAAAGCAGAATGGCGAGGGTTTCTCCATGTAGGTGGCAAAGAGGAGCGCGATTGCCGTCAGGGCCCGTTCCCCCCCTGAGAGGAGGTTGATGTTCTTGGCCTTCTTTCCCGGAGGCCGCACCATGATGTCAATACCGCTCTCCAGCACGTTCTCCTGGTCCACAAGGTCCAGGTTCGCGTCGCCGCCTTCGAAGAGCTGACGGAAGATATCGGCAAAATTCTTCTGAATGCCCTTGAAGGTCTTCAGGAACATTTCCACCGAGGTCCTGTTGATGTCCTCAATGACGGAAACAATGTCCTCCCTGGCCTTCTCTATGTCCTGCTTCTGGTTGATATAATATTCAAACCGTTTCTTCAGGTCCCGGAACTCCTCTATGGCGAGGTTGTTGATGGGGCCCAGGTCCTGTATCCGTTTTTTGAGCTCCTGTATTTTACGCTGCAGGTCACCCTGCTGCAATGCCTCGGCCTCGAACTCGGGCACGTCGGCAACCTTCTTTTCGTATTCGGTCCAGAGGTATTCCTCAATCCTCTCAAGGCGGAAATTCTGTTCAATCAGGGCCTTATCCACCTCCCCGGTGCGCTCCACAATCCTGTTCAGGCTGTCGGTTTCCTTTTTCGATACATTTTTGCGTTCCTGTATCTTGCTGTCAATGGCGGTGCGCTTTTCGGTAAGGCTGACAATGTTGGTGTTCAGGGACTGGCTTTTTTCACTGAACTCAATAAGGCTGTTCTCCCAGTCGCGGATTTCCTTTTCACATCCCGCGATCACCTCATCGCAGCGGCCGATATCCTCCCCGTAATTTTTAATCTGCTTTTCTATGTCCCGGATCTGGCTGGCAAGATAGTCAATATGTTTGGTTATCCAGTCACGTTCGGTTTCGTTCCGGGAAAGGTCCTTTTCAATGCGGGATATCATGGCGTTGACGTCATCAAGTTCCTTCTGCTCGCTCTTGATGTGTTCCTCAAGGGCCGCGACCTGAATACGAAGGTCATCGACCTCGGTGACCTTCTCACGGATCCGGCGGTCGATATTCTCCTTCTCAGAGTGGACGCCCCCCTTGTCGAAGAGCAGCGAACGGAACCCGTCACCGTAACTTTCAAACTTTTCAATGAGTTCCCGGAGGCTTCCCATGTCAAGGGCCTCGAGGGCCGCCGCGGCATCGGATGGGCCGCCGTTGCGGAGACTTTCAAGGGCGCCGCTGATACGGCCTGATAAATCATCAAGCTTGTCGTAGATCAGCTTCTGTACTCCCTGACGTTCATCCTCAGACTTGAGCCACTCTGCTTTGTGGCTGTCAATTTCCTCAACAAGGCGCTTGATAACCTGCTCCAGTTCCTCCCGGAGGGTAATGAGCTGTTTTTCAGCTTCTTTAATGCTGACCTTGTTTTCTTCAATTTTAATGCCGGCGTTTTTTATGGATTCAATTTTCCGTGTCTTTGTGTCACGGAAGGTCTTCAGTTTTTCCCGGTCCTCCACAATACGGTTGCCGATCTCAACAACATTCTGTTCAGCTTTCTTCTTTTCTTCACTCAACCTGTTGAGGTTTTCGGTGCGTTCCTCAATGTTTTTCTGCACCGCCGCTTTTCTGTTTTTCTGTTCGCTGATGCGGGCACGGTTTTTCTCGGCCTTCTGGTCAATGTCTTCAATTCTGATCCTGAAGGTGTGGAGTTCCTTGTCCAGTTCAAAGAGCTGGAGCTGGATATCGTTCTTCTCCTTTTCATCCTTTTCGTTTTCCGATGATATAAGGGACATCTTCGCCGAAAGTTCCTCACGCTGCTTCCGGAGCCGCTCCAGGTCCTCCTGAAGTTTCTCCTTCCGTTTCACCATTTCCCGGTACCGGAGAAAGTTGTACTGAATATCGTTATCTGTAAGCTCCCCTTTCAGGGTAAGATAAAATTTCGTCTTTTCCGACTGCTTCGCCTTCAGTTCCTTCTCGCGCTCAATTTCCTTGATAATGTCATTGATGCGCTCAAGGTTTGCCCCGGTATCCTGCAGCTTCCGGAGGGACTCCTTTTTCTGCATCTTGTATTTGGATATGCCCGCAGCCTCTTCAAATATGTAGCGGCGGTCCTCGGCACTGCTGGAGAGGATCATGTCGATTTTTCCCTGCTCCATCACGGAATAGGCGGTCTTGCCGATCCCGGTATCAAGGAACAGGCTGTCAATGTCCTTGAGGCGCACAGGGGACTTATTGATAAGGTACTCCGACTCCCCGTCACGGAACACCCGGCGTGTTACGGTTACGGTGTCCGATTCAAAGTTGAGGATATGCTCACGGTTGTCCATGGTAAGGGACACTTCAGCAAGGGAAAGGGGCTTCCGGGATTCGGTGCCGGTAAAAATAACGTCCTCCATCTTGGCGCCGCGGATATTCTTTGCCTGTTTCTCACCGAGGACCCATTTAATCGAGTCGACAATATTTGACTTCCCGCAGCCGTTCGGCCCCACGATAACGGTAATGCCCTGTCCAAATTCAATGGAGGTCTTTTCGGGAAATGATTTAAAGCCGAATATATCAATCGATTTAAGATACATACATCATCCTGTCGGTAAATTCATCGTTTCGGGATTTTGCGCCGAACAATAACGGCGCTGCTGCCGGCATGAAGAGGTGAAAACAACTCACTTTTCATGTGTATCCGGCCGTTCTGCCGGACTTGACGGGTATAGATAAAACAGATTGCTATTACCCTGTATAGCGGAAAGAGTTTCAAGAATAATTTTCAGGAAATCAAGAATATTTTCCGGTCTCCATCCGGTGAAATAATCCTGCAGGGAAATAATTTCATTGATTTTTTCCACTGAATGGTTACTATCCTCCCAACCCCCCGGAGTGGGGGCGGGTCAGCAAGTCCTGTTACTATATTTATGAAAATAAAATCAATACAGAAAACCATTATACCGGCTCTTTGCGCGCTTTTCGCGGTACTCAGCAGCCTCGCGGGGCTTCGCTGCGCCACGGGGGGCGGGGTAATCGAGTACGATTATTCCGTAACATCCGAAGGCGTCACCGGGGATACCATGATTTCCGGGAAAAAAATACAGGACGGCCGGACATATCAGGTGTTTTTCGTCATTGATGAACCGGAACGGTGTATAAAAATCACACTGGAAACATCTCTGATAATCCCGACAATCAAGGGAAACAGCTACAAAAAAATCAATTCCTACTTCGTAGTGGAAAAACAGGTTGACATCACCCGGTTTAACATAAACAGGGATACTGTGTTTTCAGAAATCGGCAGGAACTATGACCTTAACTGGTTTTCCAAAGATGATCACACAGTATGCACAATAGCAGATGATCCGATCCAGCATCTGAAAAAAGGCCTCTATCGCGTCAGATTTACCGCATTCCGGAGTGAAGAGGTCAGATACTCCGTCACCTTGTTCTCAAACAGAAAAAAATTGTCTTTCAGGTAATATACATGAATGACGCGAACGATTTTATATACTACAGAATATACGGGAATTATATATGCTTGAGCTTTATATTGTTTCAATTGGCATTATTTTTACATCAATCGGCATCTTTGAGCTGCTCATGCCGGGTAAAGCGTTTCTCGCCTGGAAAAAATGGTCCCGGAACAGGTTCTTTTTTCTCCACGGACTGATGCTCATTACCATCGGGTTTCCCATGACATTTTACAAGGGTGCCTTTTCAGCAGCAGTTTTTGTTATCGGCCTTATTATTGTCCTTACAGGCCCCTTTGTACTGCTGTACCCGGAAAAAATACGTGAAATGTTTCATGTCATGTCCACTGAAATGCCGGAACAGAGCGTGCACCGCATTGTGCTGTTTGAAGGTATAATCAGGATCATAGTGGGTGCCCTGTTTATATCCACAAAGTTTATTCACCTGTGAGAATGCTGTTTTTTTCTTTACACACTTGACTTTTCCCTGCTCCTGATGTAACAATGCCGGTGTTGAGAACAGACACTGAACAGCGGCGGTGATGATTCTCTGCGTTATACGCAGAGTCTGCCAGGGCGTTACCGGTCCAGCCCGCCGCATCATACCATTAATGTGAATCCCGGACATGAAAACACATACATCATATTATATTGAAACCTTCGGTTGTCAGATGAATAAAAATGACTCCGACCTCATGGGACTTTCCATGAACAGAAACGGGTTTCACCGTGCAGAAAACCCCGGGTCGGCGGATATTCTTATTTTCAACACCTGTTCCGTGCGTAACCACGCGGAAAACAGGGCCATTGCACGGATGAAATCCTCCAGGGGGCTTCCGGGAGGGCGTAATAAGCTCGTGGTATGTACCGGGTGCATGGCACAGCGGATTGGAAATGACCTGATACAGAACGGTACCGCAGACATTGTGGCGGGCCCGTATCAGTCTCCGAAAATTGGTGAAATCGTGGCCGCGCGGCTCGCACATCACGGAACACGGATATTCATTTCACAGGACATCAATAACTTCTCGGGAAGAATTGACGAACGCCTCCCCTTTGAACGGGACCCCGGCAGCTGGCATGAATGGGTCACCATTACCCACGGGTGCGAAAACTTCTGCTCCTACTGCATTGTTCCCCATGTGCGGGGAAAGCTGATATCGTTCCCATCCGAAAAAATACTCAGCTACATCCGTGACCTTACGGCACAGGGGGTTACCGAAATTACACTCCTGGGCCAGAATGTAAACCAGTACGGCATGGACTGCGGCGAAATACCCTTCTACCGGCTTCTGGAAAAAACCGCGTCAATAGAGGGGCTGAACCGCGTCAACTTCCTCACGTCCCACCCGAAGGATTTCAGCAATGATATTGTCAGGGTGATAAAGGACAATCCGGCTATTTCACGGGCGATACATCTCCCGCTCCAGAGCGGATCGGACCGCATACTGAAACTGATGAACCGCGGCTACACAATAGATGATTACCGCAGGATTACCGACACCATCGCATCGGAGATTGAACACTTTTCCCTCTCCACGGACCTCATTGTGGGGTTCCCCGGAGAAACCGATGAAGAATACCGGGAGACACTCCGTGCCGTTGAGACACTGCAGTTCGACGAGGCTTACACCTATGCATATTCTCCCCGTTCCGGAACCGCCGCCTTTGACCTCGGGGAAGGCATCACCCCTGACGAAAAGAGGGACCGCCTCGCACAGCTCATTGAACTTCAGCGGAACATTTCCCGGGGAAAACTCGAGAGGCGGATTGACTGCACCGAGGAAATGATTATTGAAACAATAAGCAAGAAGTCTTCACGGGAGGTAATGGGAAAAACATTTCTGAACCACCCGGTGGTCCTTCCGGGACTCCCTGAGGATATCGGGAAAAAAATCCGCGTCCGGATCAAAGGCCTGAAAGGAGCAACGCTCTATGGCGAAAGGACTGCGTAGAAGCGCCGCTTCATGTATTATTATAGCCGCAGTCTTTGCAGGTTCACCCGCGACATCGGGCAACAGCGACCGGAGCCGGATGCACGTACTGGAGCGCCTCGCGGCCGAAGGGGACAACACCGGCCTTCACCGGGAAGCGCACCGTTTTTTCAGGAAGTATCCCCGAAGCATATATATTCCCGATGTGAGGCTGCTCCTTGCGGAAAGCGAAAAAAAACCGGACAGGGCCCTGGAACTGTACCGCGTTGTCCTGGACAACTACCGGTATTACAAAAAGCGCGACTATACTCATTACAAAGTCTGTTCAGTGCTGTACCTTCTCTCCCGGTGGCGTGATCTGAAAAAGGAATCCGGTCTATGCCTGCGCGCATACCCCCGAAGCCGCTACCAGGGGGACTTTATGCTGTTTAACGCGAAATCACTTATTTTCCTCGAAGAATTTGAGGAGGCGCAGAAAACCTGCATATCCGTTACCACCTCAAGCCACGACTATGAAAAGCTTTCCGAGGCGCTGCTGCTCCTCGCGTATATAAACAGGAACACCACGGGGTACTCACGCAGTTATCTTACCACTCTGCGCGACCTCATAGTGGGGTTCCGGGAATCACAGATTGCCCCGGCAGCAGTGTATCTTCTTGGGCGCTACTACGAAGACAAACGGGATTACAACCGCGCCTACTCAGCGTTTATTGACATTCAGAGGAAATATCCGAGGTCGCCGGAGGCCGTGAATGTCCGTAACAGGCTCAACGCCATTACGCATCACAACCCGGTGCTGGTGGACTACATGCCCACGGACAGCGCAATCAGGAGCAGTGACCGCATAGACATCCGGCCGGAAACAGAACCCCGGGACAACCGGAAAAAGGCAGGTATTGTATATTCCGTGTCCCTGGGACCGGTGCGCAGCAAGCGTGACGCGTCGGACATAGCCCGCCTTATACAGCGCGACTTTTCCCCCATCAGGATCATACGCCTCCGGAACCGCTACCTTGTGTATGCCGGGCGCGTGACCAGCACACAGCGGGCCATGTCCATTAAAATCCGCCTCGCGGAGGAATTCGGCCTGAACGGGAAAATTGTCCGCATCGTAAGCGATTCAAACAGGACCTACATCTATGGAGACTAAGGCAATGCAGACGAAGATGACCCCTATGATGAAGCAGTACCTTGATATCAAGAAGGATCATGCATCGGAGATCCTGTTCTTCCGCATGGGGGACTTCTATGAAATGTTTTTCGAGGATGCCAACATCGCGTCAAAGATACTTGATATCGCCCTGACATCACGGAACAACGATGTCCCCATGTGCGGCCTCCCCTACCATGCCGCGGAAAGTTATATCGCCCGCCTCATAAAGGCCGGAAAACGCGTGGCAATCTGTGAGCAGATGGAACAGGTACCTTCAAGCGGTACCATCGTGAAGCGTGAGGTGGTCCGTATTATCACCCCGGGAACCGTTGTCGAATCGAACCTGCTCCAGTCCGATGA
>DAOSYC010000075.1:8154-16488 GCA_035380905.1 Spirochaetota bacterium
CGCCTTGTGTCACGGTTCATAATAGGGAAAACTTTTCCACGTGACTATATTCAGCTCCGGAACTCCCTCACTGCCGCCATGGAGGCAAAGAAACTCCTCATGGAACAGCCCCAGGAACTTCTGCAGGCAATGGGAAAGGCCATTCCCGACACCCGGGGCCTCACACAACAGATTTTCAACACCATTGCCGACGAGCCCGCCCTTTCACCTGAACAGGGGCGTGTTGTGAGAGAAGGCTTCAACAGCGACCTTGACAAGCTGTATGCCCTGAAAAAAGACTCCAAAACCTGGGTCCTGCAGTACGAGGAGAATGAGAAGTCACGTCTTGGAATCCCGACACTCCGGGTAAAATACAACAGGATTGTCGGCTACTATATTGAAGTCAGCAAGGGGCAGACATCGAAAGTCCCGGAAAGCTATTACCGGAAGCAGACCCTTGTGGGGTCGGAACGGTATACCACAGATGAACTCCAGAACTTTGAGCAGGACATCCTGTCTTCGTCGGAGCGTATTGTAAAAATTGAACAGGATGAAATTGACGCCCTTCACAGGAAAGTCCTGGAGGGGAAAAACATCATCCAGAAAACCGCCGCCCTCCTGGGAGAACTGGACTTTTACTGCTCCCTCGCGGTGGCCGCTGTGCAGAACCATTACGTCCGTCCGGTATTCAATGACGAAAGAAAGACAATCCTCACAGGTGGAAGGCACCCGATTGTTGAACGGTACTACACGGAAGAGGTTTTTATTCCAAACGACATCCTCCTTGACGGTGAGGAAAACATCATAACGATTCTTACGGGCCCCAACATGTCGGGGAAATCCACATACATCCGGATGTCCGCGATTATTCAGCTTATGGCGCAGATCGGCTCCTTTGTACCGGCGGACGAGGCGAACCTCTCCATTGTGGACAGGATATTCACACGGATCGGCGCCTCGGACAATATCTCACGGGGAGAATCCACGTTCCTGGTGGAAATGAACGAGGCGGCGATTATCCTCAACAACGCCACGGAGCGCAGCCTCATCATCATGGATGAAGTGGGACGCGGCACCAGCACCTATGACGGGCTCTCCATAGCCTGGGCTGTGGTGGAATATATTCTCCGGTACATAAAAGCGAAGACCCTCTTCGCGACACACTATCATGAACTTACACAGCTTGGCAGCAAAAAAGGGATTGTGAACTACAACGTACTGGTGAAGGAGCACCTGAACGGCGTGGACTTCCTTCACAAGGTCGCTCCCGGTTCAGCGGACAAATCATACGGCATTCATGTGGCCCGCCTCGCGGGAATTCCGGGACAGATTACTTCACGGGCGGCAAAGATACTGGAACGCCTGGAAAAGCAGTCACAGAAGAGCCGCCCCGCGAAAGAGGCCGGGAATGCCCCTGACAACGACCAGCTGGAAATATTCAATGCCGCGAACCACCGTGTCATACAGGCCATTCAGAACATCGACCTTGATACCGTCACCCCCCTGGAGGCCCTTAACGAGCTGCACCGGCTTAAAAGAATAATAGAATGAACCCGTCTCCGGTGAAAAAGACTTGCCCCTTCATATTTTATCCTGTATGATATTCTCTTGTATACCCATTATCTGCAGAAAAGGTTTGCAATTCCTGACGGCGCATTGCAGAGTGCGTTCCAGAGAGGAGACATACAATGAAACTTAGCGAGATTATCCGGAACGACAGCGACAGGCTGTTTGTAATTGACCGGGAATGTTTTATTATTTTTACCGGCAGTTCCCTCAATGACGAAAGGCCCTTTATACGGATCGGGAACTACATTGACCTGCCTTCTGAAATTATACCATTCATCGAAAACATTGTTATTACCGATCTTCTTGTGGGAAATCCCGCCTATGAGCAGTTCAATATTGATATCAAGTCCCTGCCGGAGAACAGATATATCGGCAGCAAAAATGTCGTGAACAAGTATCTGAACTTCCAGAAAATTTTCGGCCTTGACCTCACCAACGCGAAGATCGTCGATGTCGAGACCGACATACCATACCTCTCCAAAGAAAAAGAGTCACCTGACAGGGACGCCTTTATCGGTATCTTTTATACAAATGGAAATTTTAAAATCAACTACAGGAACAAAAACCTCCTGGACCTGAAAAAGGAACTGGAAAACACAGTGAGCGACCGGTCGGTATTTGACACGCTTGCCTCACGGGGAAAAGCCCCGGACAACTACGGCGGCTCCGGCGTGGTGTTTGTGAACAACGACCCCCTGTTTTATCACAGGGGCTATTTCACCGCCTATCATTTTCCCCGGCGTTACTATGAGGACTTCAACACCCTCAGGATCAACCCCGCACGGATTCGTGAAATTATTCACCCATCGATGAATTTTATTCACGTCACAAATTTCCTGAAATGGAAAAACAGCATTTCCGGACGTGTCAGGTTCTTCTCTGGAAACCGTCAGCAGGTCGATGTAATCCAGGGGCTTTTCCCGGGCCTCACCATAGTACGGAAGGATTTTAACGGCTTTTCCCATAACGGGAACGAGGGGCTCTCAGTAAAAAATTACACCGGGACCTTTAACATTAAACTCACGTATAAAAAAACCATGCCGGAATCGGAAAGCCTTTCCGTTGCCTACATAAAAAGCATCAAGGGACTTGATGCTGTACTTAAGGACAGAATTGACGGCCTTATGATCCCCTACAGGCTTTTTGAGGAATCCTCACTCCTCCTGAGGGGATCCATGATCCCCGCTGCAGTCATTTATGATGACAATGAGAATATCTCAAAGCTGAAGGACCAGAAATACCCTGTACTGTATCCGGGGGTCCAGTATGAATTCATGAAATTCACCTCTCCGGAAAGCCTCATGAAGCGTCTCCTTGAGGTGCTTCCGGATTATGATATCCCGGAAGAAGCATCATCTGAACAGCTTTCTCAGATAAAACATACTCTTTCTGAACGGATCAAATCGGATGATACCGGCGAGCTGGACAAACTCCGGGACGCCTTTAATGTGACCACCGCCATTAAAGTGCTCCTGGATTCATCCACAGACAGAAAGACCTCCGGGTTTCTGAAAAAGCTCCTTGCCGATATTGAAACGATGGTGGACCGGAAAACCATTGCGTCCCTGGACAGATCATCATTCCGGATCGCAATTGCCTTCTGCAACAATTCGATGTATGAAGTCATGTACACCGGGGAGCCCGATACTGAAAGGGCGCACCCCGTATTCAATGAAATCATTACAGGTGACAGGGCGATATACAACACACTGACCTCCGAAAACGAGAAGAAATTCTACCTGCGGACCCTGGAAGACCGTGAAAGACTGAAAAAGCTTCTGGACCTGTACACCCCCAAAAAAGATGATAACGATATTTCTTCACTCAAGGTTGCCATCGAGGAGCGGAAGAAGGAATATTTTGCCGGTGAACTTCACATTGAGGAAAGCGTAATGAATCAGCCCCCTTCGCTTCCGCCGTACAAGCGAATTGCGGGTATTGCTGTTGTGCTGCTTTCACTCCTTGCGGCAGGGATTATTATACAGGGCAACATGCAGTCACAGCAGCGGGAAGCAGCGCAGCAGCAGATTGCGCGTGAAAAGAAAGTAAAAAAACAGCTTATACAAAAATACAACATCTATGTTTCAGCAAATGACGTGTATCAATACGCCAATGAAGTTGCACTGCAGAACGGCTATACAAAAATCAATTTCACCGGCCTGAAGGAGAAAAATCCCAACTGGATTTATCCCGGAAACATCTTCCTTCTTGATAACGGGAAAAAAATTATCGTTAAAGACGGGGACACCCTGTGGGACCTGGCTCATGAACGGCTCATTGAAAAAAATATTCAGTTCTACAAGATCATTGAACTCATGAGAGAAAACAGCAGGTCCATGGAGGAGATCATGTCCCTTGCTGAACGGGCCCGGTCCCTTGCGTTCAACGAACGGCAGATTACCTCATTGCAGGAAATACTGAAACTGCGGGGCGCTGTTCTTCCGGAACAGAAAGAACGGGCGGTGAAAAAAATACAAAAGGCACAGAAGAAATCTGACACTGAAACGCGCGGTGGGAATGGACAGGCCGGCCAATAAAATCGATTTCTATGTTGAGCCGGTCGAAATAGAAATATATCTGAAAAAGGCCGGTAAAATCAGGACCATAATCAAGGACCTGTTCATTGAACTCATTGATGTTGAACCCCATAATCAGCACAGCGAAAAAATATTCGCCCACTTCAAAGAACTCAATGAGCCGATTGACATTATGGAGATTATGAATGTATTTCCGGAATATATGCCAATCATCTTTGATTCCTACTATCAGCACACGACCCTTTATGAAAAACTCAGCATGCATTTCAAGGAGGGGATAGCGGGAAGCATCGACTCATGGAGGCTTTCGATATATTTTACGGAACTCCTGATGAAATATGAACCGACTATCGCTTCTTCAGACTACATCGGGGACTTTCAGACCTATAACCTTAACTACCTTATCAGGAAACTGAACGCTCTGGAACAGGCATACCTCCTTGAAGATGCAACAGTGGAATACCTCATTAAACGCCGCAACATGGCTTACGAAGGCAGGCCGCGGGACAGGGAATTTGACAAACTTGTTGAACTGTGGCGCTACAACATCAAGGAAAAGGAATTCTGAAAGCCGGACACCTCAAATATTTAGTCCTGCTCACAGGGCCGGTAATTTAACACTTGTGTAATAAACCGGGCATATCCGGGGCATTACACTTTCCTCACCTCCGGCCATTGTTACCTGCAGGTTAAATTTCTTCAATCTGAGATCAAAACAACGGTGAGAATTTGACAAGGATACATCTTTGTGGCACTTTAATAACAACAGTTAGTAATTACATGCAGCAGACACGTACACATGTGTTCAAATTTTTACCATAGCATAAAATTTCTTGACTTTCCATGTGTTAAAGATACAAGAAATACTATAATATTGGAGGCAATGAACTCTATGAAACCGAAAAAAACCACGGAAGTACAATGCACAGACGATAAGCCCAGACTCATCTCTTCCTTCTTCGGAGAAGAAACTTTTACTGCTACTGTTATGAAGGAGAAACTTCCCAAGGACATATATGATAACTTTATGGAAATCATACACCAGGGGAAAAAACTTGATCTCGCAACAGCAAACAGCATTGCTCACGCTATGAAGGAATGGGCCCTCGAAAAAGGGGCAACTCATTACAGCCACTGGTTTCAGCCGATGACAAGTCTTACCGCTGAGAAGCATGACGCATTCATTGAGCCCCTTGAAAACGGTGAAGTTATTGAAAGATTTTCCGGCAAACAGCTCGCCCAGGGAGAACCAGACGCATCCAGTTTCCCCAGCGGAGGAATACGGTCAACATTTGAAGCGCGGGGCTACACGGTGTGGGACCCCACAAGTCCGGCATTCATTATGCGCCGCGGCAAAGGCATTACCCTCTGCATTCCCTCCGTATTCCTGTCATACACCGGGGAGGCGCTTGACAATAAAACACCGCTTTTACGTTCAATTTACGCAATCGATAAAAGCGCGCTGCGGATGCTTAAACTTCTTGGAAACAAAAAGGCAAAACGTGTAATAACCACACTGGGACCCGAACAGGAATACTTTCTTATTAACAGGGAATATTACAACAAGCGGCAGGACCTTGTGCTGACAGGACGGACCCTCATTGGAACGCCTCCGTCAAAGGGACAGCAGCTTGAAGACCACTATTTCGGCACTATCAAGGAGCGCATACTTACTTTTATGCACGAAGTGGAAGAGGAGCTCTATTCACTGGGTATCCCTGCAAAAACACGCCACAACGAGGTCGCTCCCAGCCAGTTTGAGATTGCGCCGATCTTTGAAGAAGCAAACATCGCTGTTGATCACAATCAGCTGCTGATGCAGACATTGAAGAAAATAGCAGCCCGCAACGGCCTTGTCGCGCTGCTTCATGAAAAACCCTTTGCAGGCATAAACGGCTCGGGGAAACATGTCAACTGGTCACTTTCGGATGATACAGGAAGCAATCTTCTGAATCCGGGAAACACGCCCCATGACAACATCCAGTTCCTCATGTTTCTTATTGCGACAATCCGTGCAGTCTATCTCCACGGCGACCTGCTGCGTGTTTCCGTCGCATCTTCAGCAAACGACCACCGCCTTGGAGCAAATGAAGCACCCCCGGCGATTATATCAGTGTTCATTGGAGAGCAGCTCACGAAAATACTTGAAAGCATTGAAAGCGGCGCCATCACCGACGCGTCAAATGCGGCAATTATTGAACTGGGCATTTCGCAGCTTCCACTGATCAGCAAGGACAACACCGACCGGAACAGAACATCACCCTTCGCCTTTACCGGAAACAAGTTCGAGTTCAGGGCAGTTGGCTCACGTCAGTCGATCTCACTTCCTTCAACTGTGCTGAATACAATTGTAGCGGAAAGCCTTGACTATCTCGCTGACAAGCTTGAGAAAAAAGAGGGAAATAATATCAAGCAGAATGTTATTGATATTATCCGGGAAGAACTGAAGGTAATTAAGCCTGTTCTCTTTAACGGCGACAACTACTCCAGCGAATGGGAAAAGGAAGCTGAAAAACGGGGACTCCCGAACAAGAAAAACCTCCCTGCTTCAATTCCGGACCTCATAAGCCGGAAGAGCATTGACCTGTTCCAGAAATACAATGTTATGTCGGAAGTGGAAATCAAGTCCCGGTATCACATCCGCGTAGAACGGTACTGCAAGAAGCTTGATATTGAAGCCCTGACCCTCTACCAGCTGGTGAAGGGACACATTATTCCGGCAGCTGTTTCATACCAGAAGGAACTGGCACAGTCAATTCAGAATGTCCAGGCAGCTATGGGGAACGATTTTGATCTCGATGCTCAGAAAGGCCTTCTGAAAAAAATATCACAGTGGATAACAACACTCATCAAAGCTGCAGAAAAGGTCAACGAAATGCGTGAACACGCACTGTCAATAGAAGACGAGCAGAAACAGGCTGAATATTTCTGCGATGAGATTAAACCTGAAATGGAAAAAGCCAGGGAAATCTGCGACAAACTTGAAGAACTGGTATGTGATGAACTGTGGTCACTGCCGAAATTCTGGGAAATGCTTTTTATAAGCTGATATAAAAACGCACAACAAAGATCCTCAAAGGGCCGCTGCCGGGAAGGTGCGGCCCTTTTTTTATTTACCGGAAAACTTCGGAGTTGTACGGTCCACCATGGCCCTGACACCTGTTTCATAATCACCGGTCAGTGTTGACTGCACCTGCACATCCCTCTCATGTTCCAGATGGTCCCTGAAGGACGAACCCATGGCATCGAGGAACAGGCGCTTTGTCCTGGCAAAGGAAAGGGTCGGCCCTTCCGCAAGACGGCGGGCAAGCTCCATTGCCTCAGCCGGAAGGCGGTCCTCAGGAACAACCTTGTTGACAAAACCAAGGTCCTTCATTTCCTCTGCGCCGATCATGTCCCCCAGCATTGCAATTTCCGCCGCCTTCTGCCACGGGAGCTGATGTATCAGCATATGGGTCCCGCCGAACCCCGGGATTAGTGCAAGTTTTATAAATCCCTGGGAAAACTTTGCCTTTTCGGCCGCAATAATAAAATCACATGAAAGGGCAAGGTTCATGCCGGCCCCCACGGCAACACCATTCACCGCCGCGACAACAGGCTTCGGCATTTCCCGTAAAAGAATCGAAATCGCGTAGAGGCTCCTGGTCAGGTCATCCATGAAGGCATCGGGGACCCCGTCCTCAATGGATTTCAGCATGCCTTTCACGTCTCCGCCTGCGCTGAAGGCTTTTCCGGTGCCTGTTATGACCAGCGCCCTTATATCGTCCCGCGTCCCGATAACACGAAGGGCTTCAAGGAGTTCTTTTCCTGTTTCCACATCGAGGGGATTAAGTTTTTCAGCAGCAGTAAGGGTGCATACCGCGACACTGCCCTCTTCTGTTATTGATATGGTGTTATACGGCATAAGACCTCCCGTTTCCATTTTTTCCATTGTTCCCGTTGTTCCTTTTTTTCAGGATGATACGGGCATCCACCACCGCGATATTGTGTTCGAACGCAATGACAGGGTTCAGGTCCATCTCCTGAATTTCCGGGTATGATTCTACAATGTCAGACACCGCGAGGAGAAGGTCCACAATAGAGTTTTTATCCACAGGGGGCTCCCCCCGTACCCCGTTAAGAATAGGGGCGGATTTTATTTCCGTCATCATCTGCCGTGCGGCATGGCGCGATATCGGGAGCACCCTGAAGGCGACGTCCTTCACCACTTCAACGAGGATCCCACCGAGGCCGAACATGATAACCGGCC
>DAOSYC010000076.1:0-14823 GCA_035380905.1 Spirochaetota bacterium
CGGATCATTACCTTGAACTCAGGGGGAATGTTCTGCTGCAGGACTGTTTTGTAGTAATTCAGGGCATCCCGTACATGACGTGTCTTGATAAATCCGTTAGCTTTTTCCAGAATAGGCTTATACCGGTAAAACGAATATTCAAGTATATTCTTGTCTCTGGAAAGGCTGAATTCGTCCGGGAGCCTTGAAAAATCGTAGGTTACTTTCAGGATTGGCAGTTCTTTCCGGATCCTTCTTTCGTGTTTCAGGAATTTTTCGTAAAACTCCTCTTCCTCTCTCTGCTTTTTATCATATTCAGCATCAGAGATTCCAAGGGGGCCGTCGTCCGATTTATTTTTATCTTCTCCAAGTATTTCTATGGAATCCTGAATTTTATCCCTGCTGTCTTCTTCAAGAATTTTTGCGTAAATATCTTCGTCCGTCAGAGTATCCTCATTACTGTCTTTCCCGTACCTGCTGAGAAGTTCCCATTCCTCTTCAGCTTCCGCTTCTTTTTCCCGTTTCAGGATGTTCTGGTCAATTTCCTCTGTTTCTTTTTTCATTGTTTCCGGAACCTGCTCTTCTGGTGCGGATGTGACTTCAGGAGCTGCCGGTTCGGATATTTCAGGTGCCTCAAGAATCTTTGGTTCCTGTGTCTGCTGACGGGGAAGTTTTTCAAGCAGTTCAAGTATTGGTTTCGGATCAAGGGTTACGGGAATCGGTGATTCATATCGGGCTTCAATGATTGCCGGTTTCCTGTCGGATTCCGGAATTGGCCCGTGCATTAAAGAGGATTCTTTTTCCTCAAGACGGCTGACCTTGTCGTTAATTTTATCAAGTTTATCTTTAAAATCGGAGAGCTCGTCAAGCCTGCTGAATGAATCTTTCAGACTGGAAACGTCCTCAAGTTTCTGAAGGTCTTCTTTTATCCTGGACAGCTCATCAATCTTTTTTTCAAGTTCCAGGTTCTTTTCGGCAATATCTTCAACTGATAGAGAATCCAGTTTTTTATTGCTGTCAATGAGCTCCTTAATGCCGTCTTTCAGGTCTTCAATTTCATTTATATACTTGCGTGTTTCCTGGTCCTGCTTATTCTCAAGGACCTTTGAGTCGAGTATTTTTTTTGTTATTTCCTCGACAATTTTATCAATATCAATTTTCTGCTGCTGGTCAATGTTCTGGATCGGTGTCGCAAGCCCGATCTGTATCTTGTCGGGGATAGTCAGGGGGCCGTCAAGTGAAACCCGGATTTCGTTCCCCCTGCGGTGTTTCATTTTTTTCGCAAGGACTTCCTCTTCTTTTTTTTCCTTTTCTTTGAACTCACGGAAATTTTTAAGATACTGAATATTTGTTTCGATCTTCCTGTTGGTGTTGATATCATTGATCCGTTCATTGACCCCGTCATACAGTGATATTGCTGTTTCAAAATCGCCCTTCTTCGCATATATTTCCGAGTTGATAAGGGTGCGTTTGTAAATTCTGAACTGTGAAGTGTCTGATATTATTTCATCAACGCTGTAAGGGAGCTTGAAGTCGTCATCGACTTCCTCCTGCTCCGTGGTCTCTGTTGCCTGGGAGCGGTCTGCTTTTCTCCTTTTGGGATGAGTCTGTTCATGGGAGGGAAATTGTTCTTCAATTACCTGGTCTGACGCCCGTCTGCGCAGCTGCGCTTCCCTGTCAGCTTCGGACTCTATGGATTCAGCGGTGTCACCTTTGCCGAAAAGCGCCCAGGCAACGATCAATAAAATAACAAGAAAGAGTAATATCAGAAATATATCCATAATATAGGTGCTTCCATGCTCCCGGTCATTTTGCAATATTGGCACACCGGAATATAATAATTGTATTACATTCCCGTATGGGGTCTGTACTATATATACTATAACAGGTATAATACTCCCACACAACTAATTTCGTCAATTATTTGGTTGCTGTTGATAAGAAAAAGAACCATGTCCACTTCTTCGGGACATAGACGGGGAAATGTATATGGTTCCGGAGAAATGTGGAGTGTTTCTTTCTTCTTGACAATTCAGGTTCAGGGTGTTTTTTATTGTATGAAAATAATAATTCCATTTCCGCATCAGGTTTTACCTCATGAATAATTATATTACCCGCAAAACTGCAGCGGTTCAGAGCAGTTTTTATCTCCCGAAGCTGGAAAGCCACGGCCTTTATTCTGCCCAGTCCGTAGGATGGACCGACTACCTGCAGGTGTTTCTTTTTGAAAGATTATCGAAAATATTATCATCAATTGATCCCGATAAACAGTATACTCTTCTTGATGTAGGATGCGGCCTTGGTGATTACCTTTCTCATCTAAGAAGAGAGGGATATGTGAATATACAATATACAGGTATCGATATCGTCGGGGAAATGGTATCGTCAGCACAAAAAAAATATCCGGGATTTGAGTTCAGAAGAAGCGATTTCTTTGTGGATATTTTTTCAGATTCCTACGATTTTGTTGTTTGTTCCGGAGCCCTGAATATTATTGTGGGGAGGAGCGAGAAAGACCATTATGCGTACGTGAAGGAGTTTATACGCAAAATGTGCAGTATTTCAAACATCGCCTGCGCCTTTAATCTTCTTTCATTATCCGGAAAAGAATACTTTCCCGATGACAGCCGGTTTTTTTATGTCGATCAGGATGATATAGCTTCATTCTGCAGGGAGCTTTGTGATAATGTGGTCGTTGATTTCCGGGTTCACGAATATATCTTCACCGTTCATATGTTAAAAGAAAACGAACTACTCCGTCAAAACTACAATACTCACACTGAAGTTTTTTTGTGAAATACATGCAAATCCATGCAAAGCAGGATTCCCTTTTTGTTGATTGATCCAATATACTAAGCCTGTGATATTGTGGACCCGGAAACAAACATGTCTGTTATTGCAAGGGCCTGCTCCGGTTTTTCCATAGCATTTGAGCTTATCAGCATATCCAGGTATACTTTCAGACGGTTTTCATGTCCCTCCCTGGCAAGCTTCATTATTGTTTTTCCCACAAGTATCGATGTGTTAATATTTTTCTGTGCTTCTCTCAACCCGGGTTCCATACGATTACTCCTTTTTTAAAAGGCAGTCATGTAATTGTTATTAATAAATTGTCTGTAACTCAGAATGTCATAATTATCCGCTATGCTCACAGCAAATCCGGATAATTTTCCATATTAATATCATAGTTAGAAGATATAATCATTTCCGGGATAGTCAAATACAGAAAATGAGTATTATTAAAAAATCAAAAAAAAATATGAATTGTGGTTCCCGTCAAATATATTCAGAAGGTATGTGAAAATAACATCATAAAAGATCTGTATTTATGATGTTACAATATAATGTTCATAACATTGATTAAAATCCGGTAAAGGATGAATATTCTGATTTTCCGCCCGGAGGGTACTATTCTTTTTCAACTTTTTTATCAGTTTCATTGCTTCCGGTTTCATGATCTGCCTCCGTCTGCAGGTAGGCGCTTATTTTTCTCTTTATGGATTCCGGGAGTGTAATTCCAACGGCCTTTAATCTGTTCTGATATTTGTCGAAGGACTGGATGTGCGGTGATGTCGTGGCGAATACTTTCAGATATGATCTGATGCTGCCCTCGAGTTCTTTTCTGAATTCTATATCTTCATTCAGTATATCTTCGATGGGGGCGATAAGCCGGTAATTGATGGTTTTACAGATGGCACGGTATGCGACAAACCGCTGGGTTATTTCGCATTCAAAGTTTTTTTCCAGAATGCTTTTTTCGACGATATCAAGGTCAATACAGTCAAGTATTTCAAACTTGTATTCATCTCCGACATATGTGCTGATTGCGTTTTTAACCTCTGTGACTATGCTGCTCCCCATGCAGTCCGTATTGTCCCTGCCGTAATTTCTTATGTACACTATTACATCAATATCAGAGCTTGGCTGTGCCTGGCCGACATTGACAGACCCCACAATATCAAGGGCTATGTCTTCAAATTTTCCTTCCATGAGCTGTACTGCTTTTTCCAGCCTGTCCACACGGTCTTCTGTTTCCCTGGTCTGAAACAGTTTAAAAAACTGTTTGATCTCTTTAAACAATACAATTTCAGGGATATGGGAATACTTTTTTACTTTCATATCGTAATTCACATACTGCTTTAACGCATTATAACGGTCGTTGTCAATAATTGTCTCTTCCCACCGGCCTCCGGATTGACTGTATTCAGCAATATCATAAATCCGGTCATCCACAACCTTGCGGAACAGAATATGAGATACCAGGTTATTTTCAATTTCAACCTGATGAAAGAACCCTCCTTCAATGACATCACCGTAGGTCGTTGTCACTTCCCCGAAATTTGAAGGGTTACAATACAGGGTATTTTCAACAGCAGTAACCCCCCACTGGTTATGTATGTGGCCTGTGAGACAGAGCAGGACGTCATTGTTGTCGCAGTAGGTCCTCAGTGCGGGAGAACCGGAAGGCCCCACATGGGAGAGCCAGTCATGGATGCCGTGGGCCGGCTGATGGGTCACGATGATCTGTGGTTTCACTGCCTTAAAAAAGGTGTACATCTCATTTTTACGGTCGTCGATACCGATCCCGGCATTGTATTTCACAATATACCGTTCCGGGATGCCCGCGGTAAAAATATCCGCGCCGCCGTAACCGGCAATCTTCAGGTTTTCGATCAGGTGCCAGTGCATGTGAAGGTCACGCTCATGGAGGGCGGTGTATTTCAGGTCCATATCATAATTGCCGGGAAGACAGAAGCTCTGTCCTCCCGGTTTTGCGAGGAGCAGGTTCTCTATTACCTTGTATTTCTGCTGCATGACCCGGCGGGCCCGAATTGTGTACTGCTGATATTTATAGCCGCGTTCCTGAATGTCATCAGATATTTCCGGAAGCTCCAGAAGGTCTTCAACGAAGTCCTCGAGGATAACATCCTCCTTTTCCATCTGTTTCCGGAGGCTGTTGAAATAGGACTGCAGATCATGATATCTGATCGCTGAATCCATATTGTAAAAGGGTATGTCGATCAGGTCTCCGGAAATAACATAGAGATCGGCAATCGTGTCAAAAAGGAGACTCCGTGTTTTCTCGAAATCTCCGTGGATGTCGGTCAGATAAATGAGGCGCATACAATATATTCCCCTTTCAGTTCGGATAAGGTATTGTAGGATGTGTATACTGCGGTGTCAACAGGAAAGAGGTCCTGATCATTTATGCGGTCCATCAGCCGCTGATCAGTACAACTGAAGAAAGGCGCCGGACACGATATGTTGTTCCTTCAAGGAGTGTTTCCCCGCCATCAGGCAGAATATCATCCGGGGATGAACGTGAGGTGTCAATTTTTATCCTCCATGGTTTTCCTGAAGGCGCCGGGGGAACGGTAAAGACATTATTGTAGAGAGACGCGTTGAATGCCATGAAAAGGTCATTATCGCGCTCTCCATTGTCGGTGGAGGCACCATTTATACAGCAGGCAATGCAGTGACTTTTCACCGACCAGTCCGGTGCTCCGTTACCGGGGCCGTGCCATGTAATATCGGGAGTTATATCATCCCCGTTGCCGGTGCCGGTGAAGAAGGTGCTTTTTCTCAGAACAGGGTGCCGCTTTCTGAATTGTATCATTTCACGGACAAACCTGTACACGCTCCTGTTCTCTTCAAGGAGGCTCCAGTCTATCCAGGATATTTCATTGTCCTGACAGTAGGGATTATTGTTGCCCTGCTGTGTTTTCCTGAATTCATCACCCGCAGACATCATGGGGATCCCCTGGGACACAAAAAGGGTACAGAGAAAATTTTTAATCTGCCGTTCACGGAGGGACTGTATGTATGGTGTTGCCGGTTCACCTTCGATGCCGAAATTATAGCTGAGGTTATGGTTTTCACCGTCACGGTTTCCTTCACCATTGGCGGTATTATGCTTGCTGTTGTAGCTCACAAGGTCGTTCAGGGTGAATCCGTCATGGCAGGTAATAAAATTTATACTGTGAAGGGGGCCCTTCGTTCCATACAGGTCAGAGCTCCCGGTGAGACGGGTCGCAAAAAATCCCACTGAATTAGTATCACCACGCCAGAATTTACGCACATCATCACGGTATTTACCGTTCCATTCAGCCCAGCGTCCGGGGAAATATCCCACCTGGTAGGCCCCTGCGGCGTCCCAGGCTTCAGCGATTATTTTTGTGTTCCGGAGGATGGGGTCTTCCGCGATCCGCTCCAGAAGGGGAGGATTGCTGAGAATGTTTCCCTCCTGGTCTCTCCCGAGGATTGATGCGAGGTCAAACCTGAATCCGTCCACATGCATTTCCACGACCCAGTATTTCAGGCAGTCCAGAATAAAGTCCCGTACAATGGGGTGGTTGCAGTTGAAGGTATTTCCGCAGCCGGAATAGTTTTTATAATACCTTTTGTTCTTTTCAAGTATGTAATAAACAGGATTGTCAATGCCCCTGAAGCAGAGCGTCGGGCCCATCTGGTCACCTTCTGCGGTATGATTGAATACAACATCGAGGATCACTTCAATCCCCTCGCGGTGCAGGGCCTCTACCATTTCCCTGAACTCATGGACCTGTTCTCCCATTGTTCCGGAGGCGGAGAATTTTCCTTTGGGCGCAAAGAAGGAGATTGTGCTGTAGCCCCAGTAATTTTTCAGCTTTTCCCCGGTAAGGGGATTTTTATTAATGTTCTCCTCTTCATCAAATTCCTGAATCGGCATTAACTCTACGGTGTTGACGCCCAGTTCTTTGAGGTAGGGTATCTTTTCTTCAATTCCCCGGAAGGTGCCGCCGTTTTGAATTCCCGATGATTCGTGAAAGGTAAATCCCTTCACGTGAAGTTCGTAGATAACAGAATCATTCATAGACCGACCCAGGGGCCGGTCCAGCCAGTTCGAATCAATTTTAACCGCAATGCATTTCGGGGCCCCGGGGGCGCTTTTCCTGTCGGAAAAAGACAGGTCCAGTTTCGGTGAAGAGGGGTCAAAACCCCGGGCGTCGGAAAGGTCCCATTTGAAATTTCCGGTGACTGCTTTTGCGTAGGGGTCAAGAATCAGCTTATGCCTGTTGAACCTGAGTCCTGATTCGGGATCGTATTTGCCGTCAATCATATAGGCATAAAGCTGCCCGTCACCGATTCCCTGTATCCAGATGTGCCATATATCTCCGGTTTTGTTGATGACAGGATCAAGATGAATCTCTTCAGCGGGAGAATCAGGATCGGTTGATTCGAACAGGAGGAGCGTAACCGATTCAGCATGTCTGCTGAATATGGCGAACTGCGCACCGGTGTCGTCAATCACTACCCCCAGAGGATGGGGGAATCCCGGTAATGTGGTTCTGGATTTCATTCGGTTTTACATGGCCCGCTGCGTGAGCATGGGCGGCCGGGCCGTGTTATCGGTCCTTAACATTGGCTTTCAATCTTAGCAGAATTATACTCTTTTCCGGATCGTTTGTGTATACATAAATGCTTTTACGGATTTTCCCTTCCCGTCTACCTGTGTAAAGGGTGGTTTCGATCTTTGCCACGCCGCCGGCGGGGATGTCCTTCTTCGAGAGAAGAACTCCTGTGCAGCCTCATCCGGCCTCAATTTTTTTTATTACAAGATTTGACGTGCCGGCATTTTTTACAATAAACACATGCTTTACTTTCGAGAGACGGTCAATTCTCCCGAAATCATGGGTCGGAGATTCTATCCGGGCCTGGGGCGCTCCCAGGCATACAGCCGCGATGAATACCGCGAAAGGAACGAGGGCATACAATGTTTTTTTCATCTGGTTCATACTGTCCATGTTGTATCTAATCGTAAGGATTTAAAAAAATTCCGGTGTCTGATGAGTATAATATCAACTAAAAATTATTTTTCAAGTGAAAAACGGGGTTAGTCGTTATTTTCCGGAACTGCAAGTTTGATATCGATGATATATGAGTCTTTTTTCATGTTCAGGGGTGTCAGCGACATGAAGGTCCCCGAGAAGGTGAATTCGTGACCCTCCTGAACCGAGTCATGGAGTGATTTACTTTCAGTGAAGAAATAATAATGGAATGTGAACCCGGAGGAAATTTTTGTTCCAACGATGCGGTATTTCCGGTCATACCGCTGGAGTGTATCGGTCTTGCTGATTATACAGTCGCCGGTTACCGAGCCTTTCAGGGTGTGCGTGATATAGTCGTCGCGGCGCAGGACGCTGACCTTTGCGAGATCAGTGAAAAACTGCTCATTCAGTACAGTTGTCCGGTCTCCGGTTACCCCGGATGACACTGCGGCGAGAAGGAGCAGGAATGTTGTCAGGATAATACGTTTTTTCATATCAGTATAATGGAAAACCTTTTGGCCGCATTGACGTGGCGGAGAAGGCATGGTCTCTGCTCTCCCGGCTACTCAAGGTTATCGAAAAATTCAATGGTAATCTGGTTTCCATTTCTCAAAATATCTATATCGGAAATATCAGAACGCCCCCGGTCGAAGACACGCAGGAAGCCGTCAAGGGAGCCGATCCTTGTTCCGTTCAATGCTGCTATTATATCGCCCCGTTTTAATCCGTACTGGAATCCTTTACGGATCGGTGAGAGGTATGAAATGATTACCTCTCCTGTCTGGGCATTTTCGTCAAGTTCAATTCCATATCTGGCAAAAAGTGTAGATATCTGACGCTGCATCCGCCGGTAGAATTGTTTTTCCCGGAGGAGGAGGCTGAAATCCCGGAGCTCGCCGTCCCGTGAGGCGGTAATATGGAGCTTCGATCCCACAGGTTTATTGCTTACGGTCGATACAAGTTCACCGAGGGAGGTTATTCGTTTCCCGTTTATTGAACGGATGATATCGTTCCTTTTTATACCGGCGGTTTCGGCAGGTGAGTTTTTCACCACGGAAATGACTTCAATAATGGAATGTTCCCCGCGGGTGTAGATTTTTCTTTCCTGGGCGATAAACCCGATCCATCCCCGGCGGACCCTGCCGTTGCGCATGAGGTCATAGGCAATTGTTTTCACTATGTTAGAGGGAATCGCGAAACTGATGCCCTGATATCCTCCCGAAACTGTACGGATTGCCGTGTTGATCCCCACCAGTTTTCCCTGAAGATTGATCAGGGGGCCGCCGGAATTACCCGGATTGATGGGCACATCGGTTTGGATAAAGTCCTCAATGTCGGCAAAGCCGATATTGCTCCTTCCCCTGTAGGAAACAATGCCGCTCGTGATGGACTGCCTGAGGCCGTAGGGGTTTCCAATGGCAATGACCCATTCCCCGTCGGCAAGTGTGTCGGAGTCGCCAAACTCCATCGGGGTAAAGTCACCACCGCTGTCGTCAATTTTCATAAGGGCAAGATCCGTTTTTTCATCGGCAAGATAATGTTTTCCGTTACGGAAGGGGCGGGCCTCGTATTCCTGCCCGTCATTGAGGATTATCTGGTGAAAATTCCCCTTTTTGACAACATGATAATTCGTTACCAGATATCCGTCACGTGAAATTATTGTTCCCGAACCATAGGCGGCTTTCGTATAGCGGGGGCGGCCCTGTACCATGGATTTCTTATATATAATGATATTTACGACGGATGGCTTCGTGGTCCGTGCCGCGTTGATAAACTGGCGGTTAATGTCAGCCGGAGCGCCGTCAAGTTTTGCGGTCCATACCAGGAGCGCCAGTATGGAGAGGCGAAGCATGAAGGGCCTCAGGGGTTTCAACGTAGTCATAGTAATAATTATCCAATATATCTTTTTAGCTTCACTTCAACAGGATACGCTGAAGTTCTAATTTTATTTTCGGTATTTTCCACGGAAAGCAAAGTTACTCTTTGGAAATAATTCAGGCATTCCGCTGTATGATGCCAGCATGATTGATCGGGGGAATAATGTAAAGGTTTTTCACAACCCCGGGGAGATGATTAACGGTATTGCGTTTTATTGACGGTGATGATGTAGGGGAGGTGCCGAAGCTCTCCGCAGGCATCAATACCGTATCCCGCGACCCAGAGGTCGGGTATATGAAATCCGGCATAATCTATAGGGATGGATTCACGCAATGACGCCACTTCATCGGCCGGTGCTTCAAGGTCTTTCACGAGAAGCGAGCAGACATGTATTGAATTCACCTTTTTTTCCTCTTCCAGCATCTGCAGGATAAACTGAAGGGTGAATCCCTGGTCAACAATGTCTTCTATGACAAGAATATCTTTTCCCTGGAGGTCGCCCGGGTCCAGATGGGCTTTGACCTGCCTGAGGACTTCGCCGTCCCCTTTGATCTCATCGCCATAGGTTGAAAGCTTGGCCATGTGAAACATCATTTCCCGTCCGCTGATTTTGTGCAGTGACCGGGCGAGGTCGGGGGCAAAGAGGAAACAGCCGTTTAAAACCGGCATCATGTCAATGGTGCCCCGGGGGAAGGTGTCATCAATCTCGCGGGCAATTCCTTCGATCCTTTTCTGCAGCGATTCCGGGGAAATGAGGAGCCCCTCTATTCTCCGGTCCCTTTCAATATTCCGGGATATGGATCTCAGCTCTGCTCTGGTCTCGTCGCTGTCGGCAACACCGTCTTCTGTTACGTACACCGGCGCTTCGTAATCATTGTCCTGTAGGATTATCTGTTTCATGGTGAGTTATAATTACGGAAACAGGCTTTCAGGTCAACACTATTTTCGTTCCGGCATTCAGGTTTTCCGGTCTACGGGGTGTGTCCGGTATTTAAGTAGGGGAATTGCCGGTTGTATAATCAGAATTCAAGGAGAAGCATGGTGATATCATCGGTAATGGGAGTGTAGCCTGCAAATTTCATGAGGTCTTTTCTCAGGCTTTCGACAATATCTTTTTCTCCATTGAGAATAAACTCGCGAAATTTTGATTCCAGGCGTTTCTGTCCGTACATGTCGCCATCTGAATTTGACTGCTCGATTATTCCGTCAGTGAAAAACAGAAGCTTGTCGCCTTCCTTCAGTTCATGATTTGTGACCTCGAACTCGCCGTCCTGAATGATTCCCAGACCCGGGCCCCTGCTCTTTATGGTATAAAAATCTTTCGAGGATGCTTTCCAGAAAAGCGGATGATAATGCCCCGCTTTGACGGTAGACAGGGTCCCGGTAGCAATATTTATTAATGCGTAGTAGCATGTTGCAAAAAGCCTTTTGGACAGCACTTCAAAAAAGTGATTGTTCAGCCGTGCCATAAGCTGCCCGGGCATTTTGCCAAGGTCCCGGGATAGTATGGAAAAGGCGCTTTTCAGAATACCCGTTGCCAGGGCAGCGGTCACCCCGTGTCCTTCCACATCGGCCATAATGACACCGATGTGGTCCTTATCAATACGTGCGATATTGAAGAAATCCCCTCCCACTTCTATGCATGGATGGTAAATGAAAGAGGGGTGTATTTTGTTCCGGATTTCATCGTCTTTGTCCTGAAAGCTTGAGTTGATGAAATAACTCTGTACTTTCTTCGCGAATGAAAGGTCTTTGTTTATTTCTTCAAGCTGCTCACTTTTTTCCCTGAGGCTGTGCTGGGAGAATGTGTAATTGGCGATTGAATTTCTGAAGCGGGAAAAGGTCTCAGTAAGGCAGTTTTTGTAGAATGTGTGGGCGATTCTGCTGTTTTCGGAAAGAAGCCGGTCAAAGTCAGTTTTATCAAGCTGGAATATGTCGCTGTCCTCGACGCTTATTACATTTGCCGATCTGGGAAGGTTGTCAATGAGGGAGAATTCTCCGAAATAGGACCCTGCGCCAAAATGCTGGAGAATAATTTCCTCTTCCTCCCCCTGTGACCTGGTGACCTTGACTCCGCCGTTGTTTATAATAAACATTGATTCGCCATGGGAACCTTCATTGATTATTACTGTTCCCGATGGGCATGATATTGGTTTCAAAAGGGGGATAATCTCCCGGAGCTGTTCATTTCCCATTCCAGAGAAGATTGAGATATTTTTAAGGATTTCCAGTATGTTTGTGTTGTCCATTCTTTTTCCCGGATGGTGGTGTGTGCTCTTGCCGCAATAGAGTAATTACTGAATATCTGTATCGTGAAAGGTCGTGTACCCTTTCTTCATGTTGTATTCCGCACGTTTCCGTATGAATACAATATTTATACAGAATATCTAATCAGGTACAGAAATTTCTTGAATTGTAAATAAAAAAATATATTTTATGTAATATTTTTGGCCTATACTGTTCTTATGGTGTGGTCTCACGTCCCCCGGGAAACAGGGTCTACCGCGGGAGTATTCGTGAAAAGTGTCAAAATATGATTGACACTTGGCGATATAGTTTTATTTTTTAACAGGGAATGTATTGTGCACAGGACAGAACGACACAGGGAAAGCGCGGGATATCAAAAGTCATTTCTCATTGATATGGACGGAGTCATCAATAAAGGCCAGACCCTGATTCCCGGAGCTGATGAATTTGTAACCCGTCTTGAAAAAGGGAATTATCCGTTTCTTTTTATAACAAATAATTCATATTACACGCCTTCAGAACTGCGTGAACGTCTGGCGTCACTTTCCATTATTGTAAGTGAGGACCATTTCTATACATCGGCCATGGCTACTGCCAGTTTTCTGAAGTATCAGAAACCCCGTTGTTCGGCGTATGTTATCGGCGGTAAAGGGCTGATTGTAGAGCTCGAGAAAGTCGGGGTAACAGTGACCAATGTCCACCCGGATTATGTGATAGTCGGGGAAACCGAAGAATATGATTATCAGAAAATTATTGAGGCAACACTTCTGATTCAGGAGGGGGCAAGATTTATCGCCACAAACCCTGATTTAACGGGCCCGACTCCGCGGGGCTCTGTACCCGCCTGCGGTGCTCTGGTTGCTCCCATAGAAAAGGTAACGGGAATTGCCCCGTATTTTCTGGGAAAACCGAATCCCGCGATGATGTACTGGGCACGAAGGAAGCTGAATGTCCATTCCGCGAACTGTTTCATTATCGGGGACAGGATGGATACCGATATTCTGGGGGGCCTTGAGGCCGGCATGACATGCTGTCTGGTGCTTTCCGGTGAGACCACCGGTGAAATGGTGGAGCGTTTTCCGTATCAGCCGGATTATATTTTCGAATGCGTCGGCGACATCGATCCCCGGAGGATTGCGTCCCGGCGGGAACAGATAACCAGATAATGAAATTTATAAAAATAGAAGGCTTCAGGGGAAAAGTATTTGATCCCCGATTGCAGGACGAAAAAAGCAAAAAGCATAACTGCCGTGACTGCTTTTCGTGTAATTTTTGCGACGACGAAAGATGCAAAAAGTGCTTGTACGAAAAGGCACATGTCGGAGAAGATGATTCTCCATCCACTTCATAGTGTCGATGGTAATATCCGGACTAAGGTGAAACTCCCATAATGCATCCCATTCAACATCTTGAGGCCTCAGCATACAGTCTCGATGATCTGATTTCCCGAAAAGGGAACCGAAAAGTTTTTGTCGTGTTTTCCACCTGTGGAGAACGGGAATGCGATCTGATCTGTGATAAAGTGCGCCGCATCAGGGAGGGGACCAGCGGGCTCGTGGACAGCATGTTTCTCTCCCACCGCAGGGAGGGGGAGGACCGGGACCGTACCGAGAAGCGTGTTCATTCCGCGGACCCTGATATTGAAATTCTGATCAACAATACCACCGCTGTTCCTGATATGGAGTGGGAAAAAGGCAAGGGGTCCGACATGCGCAGGGCCCTGTTTCAGATAAACAGGGATTACATGAACGGGACTGCATCAACCGATATCATTGTTGTATTTCTTGATGCTGATGTGCTCCCTGAATATTTCGGCTCTCACTTCGTAATAGGACTTGTGGGGGCGGTGATGGATGGGTATGATTTCGCCAAGGCAAGTTTCTGGCGCGCGATGGGGCGTGTGAAGAAGTATGTCGCGCAGCCGCTCTTTTCACTTATTGATCACCCGAAAATCGGGAAGCTTACTGATTTCGCGTATCCCCTTTCCGGTGAAGTCGCGGGGACCCTTGATTTCTTCAATTCTGTAAACTTCTGGCAGTTGTACGGGATTGAAACCGGCATCAACATCGATTCCTGTTTCGGCGGATACCGCATTGCTGATGTGAATCTCGGACTGTATGATCACAAACATCAGTCTGATCTCAACATTCAGAAGATGGCATTTGGTATTATCCGTACGTTCTTTTATCAGCTCATCGATAACGGCATACTGCATCTCGATAATGAAGCGAAGATCGGCGATATATTCCGTGCCAATTATATTGATGAAAACGGTGAGCGGAAATCAATAGAGTGCAGTCTTTCAGAAAAAAAATATCAACCCCTTAAAAATATACTGTAATCCCTCTGCTGTCCTGTAATGGTATTCCGGGATGTTTTTCTGTTATAACGCGGGATATACCTACATTATTTCGAATCCGATCAGGATGATGTCATCCATGAAGCGTGTGTTCCCTTTGAATTTTTTTACGGTGTGAATGATGGTGTCCAGGGTTTCGTGTAATGAGGGGCGTGATGCGTCAAGTATGAGACCCGGGAGATTGTCAAACTCAATCATCTGGTCTTTACTGTTCATTGTCTCCGGAAGTCCGTCGGTATACAGATAGAGACGGTCCCCTTTTTCCATTGTGATGGTTTTCTGTTCAATGTTAATGTCGTCCAGCATGCCGATCAGGGTACCCCTGGATCGTATAAACTCTACAGTGCCGGTTTTTTTATTATGAAGAAGGGGGTAGGGGTGGCCGGCGCACGAAAATGTAAATGATACCGAACCTGATTCTCCTGCGGGATGGAATATTCCGTAAATTGCCGTAAGAAAGCTCAGGGGCATATTGTCGAGAAGTTCTTTGTTGAGTTCCCTCATGTACTGCTGCGGTTCCAGGGCGTGTTTCCTGCAGATTCTGTCGGTTGT
>DAOSYC010000076.1:14923-16478 GCA_035380905.1 Spirochaetota bacterium
ATGATTTCATTCCGCTGGCGCAGGTTTTCCTCGCTTTCCCTGAGCGCTTTTTCCGCCTTTTTCCTCGCGGTAATGTCACGGCTTATACCGAGTATGCCTGTTACTTTGCCTTCTGTATCATGAAGAAAGGACATATTGACTTCAATATCATTTATTGATCCGTCCTTTGCGTACTGTTCAAGCTCCATTATGCGTTTTTTCCGCGGATCAGGGTCTATCCCGTTTTTAATAGTGCTGATTTCTTCGGAAAAAAAGCTGAGGATTTTTTCCAGGGAGTCCGGGGTTATTATTTCATCCAGCGCAAGGGACATCACCTCTTCCGGTGTAAATCCTGAAAGATTAACGTTTGAGGGGCTGATATAGGTGAAATCCAGGTTTGTATCCATTGTCCAGATCACATCATTGCTGTTTTCAGCGAGAAGCCGGTAACGTTGTTCGCTTTCGCGCAGGGCCCGTTCGTTTTCAACCCGCTGCGTGATGTCCCTGATGATGCCGCAAAAACCTTTTACCTCATCAGTGTCATCCCTTAAAAGTGAAACAGAGCATTCACAGAAAACCTCATCTCCTGATTTCTTTATGAGTTTTCCAAGACTGATATATGCGGGTTTCCCGGTTTGAAACACCGTGCTGAAGTGCGTGAATACGTTCCGGGCATTTTTTTTATCCATCAGTACGCGGTAGCTTTTGCCGGTCAGTTCATCATTCGTGTAGCCGATAATGCTGCCGTAGGGGTCGTTGATATAGATAAAGTTGCCTTTCGTGTCTGTCTCGAAGTAGCCGTCCTGGATGGTCTCAAGAATAGTGCGGTATTTTTCCTCGTTCCGGCGGAGGGCCCTTTCGATGCGTTTTTTTTCTGTGACGTCGCGTGTTACCCCCCTTATTCCCGTGGGTGCGCCACCTTTGTCCCGAAGCAGGGTGGCGTTTATTTCCACATCTATAATGGTGCCGTCACTGTTGACCTGTTTCAGCTCAAGGGTTGCCTGTACAATGGGGTTGTTTCGGGGTGCCGGGGCGGTTTCCAGTTTTTCATGAAGTGTCCGGCGCGCGATTTCAGCTGATTCCGGTGTGAGGAGCGAGAGTGCGCTTGTGCCGATCAGCTCCTCCGGTTTATAGCCTGTTACCCATTCAAGGGAGGGGCTGAGATAGGTGAAGTTCAGGTCAAGGTCGGAGAGCCAGATGAGTTCCGCTGAATTTTCCGTCAGGAGCCGGTATATCTTTTCGCTTTCCCGTAATGCCTGCTCCGCTTCCTTCCGCTGTGTTATATCCCTTGCAACTCCGAGGCGCCCTGTTACTGTTCCTTCTGAGTTGTAGATGGTGTTAACATTGAGCTCCAGGGGTTTTGTGTCGCCGTTGGGAAATCTCATGACACATTCATAGAGGGTTGTGCTCTTCCCCTGAATGCCTTTGTTGAACTTCTCTGTTACCGGATGAATCTCATCAGGAGGGAGGAATTCGGTAAAATGATGTCCCAGCAGCTCACGTCTGCTGTGCCCTGTGGCGTCTTCAAACCGCGGGCTTATGTAATTGAACCTGCCTTCAGTATCAAGTGTATAGA
>DAOSYC010000077.1:0-16305 GCA_035380905.1 Spirochaetota bacterium
TGGACATCGCGGAAACATATTATAAAGGCAAAAAGGATTCCGAAAGCCTTATGACAGAATTCCTCAAGCGGACAATAAATTACTAAGCATACAACGTTCACGTACACTGTATAAAAGAGAAACCCCTGCACATCATGCAGGGGTTTCTCTTTTACACGGGGAAACACAGTGCTTCCCCATTGAAAAATATGCGAAGCTACCTGAGCTGTTGAAGAATCCCCTTTGCTATACCCTGAACGCTGCCGGCATCACCCGTTCCTGCGACATGCCCGAGAATTGATCTTGCTTTTTCAGTTTTATCCATACGGATATATGCCACTGCGGTATCAACAAGGAGTGAATATTTCATAATTTTAAACTCACCGAAATTATGCCGGTATGCCTTTCTGAACTGTTTAATTGAGTCTTTATACTTACCCATGAGAAAGAGATTCTTCCCGATATAGTATTCAGAAACACCAAGAACCAGTTCATGTGACGCATTCTGTGTTTTACAGGCATTAAACGTTTCAATGGACAGGTCGCTCAGCCTGTCGCGGTATGCCACAGCCCCTGCATAAAAAAGATTTTTGTTTTTTATGTCATGCTGTTTCAACAGTAATTCCCATACCGCCTTGTCTTCCTTCACCAGATTAAACTGCTGCTGCCCGAAGGATGGCAGAGGAACACCCGCAAGAAGTACAACCACACATGTTATGAAAAAATGTTTCATCAGCACCTTTATGTTCTGAATGCCTTCAATATATCAACCTGCCCGGAACACATGGTATTATCCAGTCGCTATAGTATTAGCAGTATTTTAGTGATTTGTCAACGAGAATGCCCGGCAAACCGTTATTTTTTGCCTCTCCCCTGAGGAAAAAGTATATCCTGCAGAATCAGTCCCGCCGCGGTGAGGCCGATAATTCCCGGGACATAGGAAATTGTTCCCATGGGGCGCCTCCCCTCTTCCGGGGCGGCAGAGAACCTGTGGTCTTCATCATTGGCCGGGATAAGCGGCGCAGTTTTCATTCTGTCCGAAGAATACACACACCGGACCCCTTTATATACACCGCACTCCCGGAGCTTCCTCCGGACAGTCCTCGCGTGGGGACAGTTTTTCGTTTCACTGATGTCACAGACCTCCACACTGCAGGGATCGATACTGCGTGCCGACCCCATACATGACACAAAGGGGATGCCCCGTGCCAGGAGTGTCTGTATCAGATGTATCTTCGGTTCCAGGGTATCTATGGCGTCAACAGCATATTCCACCCCGTGGCGCAGCATACCGTCAAGGGTTTCAGATGAAATATATTCATTGAGCGCCGTCACATGGACATCGGGGTTGATATCGACAAGCCGTGCCGCTGCCGCCTCAACCTTCGGCCGGCCGATTGTACTGTCAAGGGCAATGAGCTGCCGGTTCACGTTGGATATTTCCACGGTGTCAAAATCCACAATCACGATATTGCCCACACCGGCCCGGGCAATTGCCTCAAGGGCGTATGACCCGACCCCGCCGATACCAAACACCGCAACGGTGGCATGGTGCAAACGCCCGGCGCCTTCATGTCCTGCAAGGAGTTCTGTTCTGGAAAATCTCATATCATCACCCTGAATCATCATTACATCGTTACGA
Source organism: Spirochaetota bacterium (assembly GCA_035380905.1). Taxonomy (GTDB): domain Bacteria; phylum Spirochaetota; class UBA4802; order UBA4802; family JAGODF01; genus JAKQCH01. The sequence goes on from DAOSYC010000077.1 coordinate 1,622, forward strand.
AGAATTCCGGGAACAACGCAGTGTGCAATTCAGTATTGCGTTTCTTCCCGGTCCGCTATTTTGAATATCTAAAACAAAATGAAAAAAAAATTACCGGCACAAGCATTTTTTCAAAAAAAAGGGAAATATAGATATAATTACACCATATTCACAGATAAACCTGAATATTTATCCTTTATCTTTTATAATCAACCATAATCCGGCTAAACATGATTGCCGAAGGGGTCGATGTAACGAGTAGGAGAAGGTCTCTCCTTACGCATCGGTCTTTGAAAACTGGGGTTGCGTCAGGCTCTTATGTTGTGGAACGATACCATGTCACTGCTTGTTTCGCATAGTCAGGCAGTTTCGGTTTTGTATGTGCCCAGATACAAGCCTGGAACACATACCATTGTCCCAGCTGTTGTTTAAAGCATCGGCTGTATTGATGGTATCACAATGCCGGCGGCCACTGCCCGGGAAGCCGGCAGGCAAGGAAGCCAAAAAACAGAAACAAAGGAGTGTAAAATGATTATTAACCACAACATGAGTGCGATTAACGCAAACAGGTCGCTGAAGTTTACCCACTGGGAAGTTGACAAAAGCATGCAGAAACTTTCCTCGGGTTTACGTATCAACAGGGCGGGGGACGATGCCTCCGGGCTGGCAGTATCAGAGAAAATGAGATCCCAGATCAATGGACTCAGGCAGGCTGAACGGAACACGGAAGACGGCATGTCTTTTGTGCAGACCGCAGAGGGATACCTCGAACAGACTACCTCGATAATCCAGCGGATGCGGGTCCTCGCGATACAGTCTTCAAACGGTATCTACACACCGGAAGACAGACAGCTCATTCAGGTCGAAGTTTCAGCCCTGATTGATGAAGTTGACCGTATTGCGTCACAGGCAGAGTTTAACAGGTTCAAAGTCCTCACAGGCGAGTTTTCCAAAGTGGGCGGAAAAGCCAGCATGTGGTTCCACATGGGTCCGAACATGAATCAGCGTGAACGGATTTTCATTGGCACCATGACCGCTCAGGCCTTCAAGATGAAGCAGGGAGGCAGAATTGCACTCACCCTCTCTTCTCCGGAAGGTGCGAATACCGCTATCGGGGTCCTTGATGCCGCGTTGCAGAAGCTGTCAAAACAGCGTTCCGACCTCGGCGCCTACTACAACAGGCTCGAGACTGCATCAAAGGGACTTATGTCAGCCTACGAGAACATTCAGGCTGCAGAATCCCGGATCAGGGACGCTGACATGGCAGAAGAGATGGTATCCTTTACCAAGAATTCTGTTCTTGTGCAGAGCGGTACCGCGATGCTGGCTCAGGCCAACCTGCAACCCCAGTCAATTTTGAGACTGTTATCGTAACCAATGTTACGATTTAGCTTTACTGGTTCTTTGAAAACAGATTTCGATTCTCATTGCACTGTGCATAGTTTCGTGACTGTTCAGAACACGGCTGTTCCGGCAGCCGGTAATGTCGGGAGGGCATTACCGGCTGTCGGAACGGGCATTCTGATAGCCATTGTCTTTCCGGATGATGGGCAGTCCGGGCTTCAAAAGGAGATAACCTTTGTCCCCGTAAAACGGGACCGGCCTGCGCATGAGGCACAGGCTGAAAAATCCGGCATTCGTCCCACACATACACCCGGACAATGCTGATTATACACAAGGGAGGGGTGTACAATGAGAATCAATCACAACATGAGTGCCATATTCGCGAATAGGCAGATACAAAACATTACGGAACGGCTTAACAAATCTATCGAGAAACTTGCTTCAGGCGAGGCTATCAATAGCGCCGGTGATGACGCTTCAGGACTGGCTGTATCTGAAAAGATGCGTACCCAGATCCACGGCCTGTTCCAGGCTGAACGGAACGCCCAGAACGGGCTTTCCTTCATTCAGGTCGCCGAAGGGTCACTGCAGCAGATAAACGATATCCTTCAAAGGGTTCGTATGCTTTCCGTACAGTCTGCCAACGGGATCTACACCAATCAGGACAGGCTTCAGATTCAGGTTGAGGTCTCGCAGCTTATTGACGAGATCGACAGGATCGCAACCTCCGCGGAGTTCAACAGGCAGAAAATTCTTACCGGTATTTACTCGAGAAGTTCGAGAACCGGTACCATGTTTTTCCACGTGGGCCCGAACCAGAACCAGCGGATGGCTGCGTACATTGCAACCATGAGTTCAAAAGCCCTGAATATGGTGGACACTCAAAATAGAAAGCGTTCGATTCGTAGTGTTGGTGATTCTAACGCCATGATAGGTTATATCGATTTGGCCCTGGACAAGCTAAATCGTCAACGGGCAGATCTTGGCGCGTATTACAACAGAATGGAAAATACGATACGGGCGCTCTCACGGTCCCACGAGAATATGCTCGCCGCCGACTCCCGTATACGGGATGCGGACATGGCGACCGAAATGGTTGAGTTTACAAAGAACCAGATACTTATCCAGAGTGGTACTGCGATGCTGGCTCAGGCAAACTTTATGCCGCAACTGGTTTTAAAACTACTGGGATAAGGTTTGGTACAGGTCCGTATTGAACACACGGACTGTTTCTCTCTCCGGTTGGGAGCCGGAGAGAGAAATACCTTTTTTTTTCATTCAGGGAGGAATGAAATGAACACAATCACGAGAGGGAGAGATCCCGCATCGGCTGGAACAAGGAGGTAACTAATGAATATCAACAAAATCAACCAGGCTCCCATAGAGCATGTCACAACGCCCCAGAACCCCCATACAGCTCACGAAACAGCGGTACGGAGGGAGGATGTACATGTTCGCAACGGGAAACAGGAAATTTCAGAAATCAACATACACGATCTCGCTGAAACATTGAATTCCGCGGCAAAATCCGTTAACAGAAGAATGGCTTTTTCCGTGAATGATAAAACGAACCGTGTAGTAATCAAGGTGATAAACACTGAAAATAACGAAGTTATACGTGAAATACCCTCAAAAGAGCTGATCCGGGTTTATGAACACATTCATGACATGATCGGCCTCTTTGTGGATGAAGCACGGTAGGGCTTTTTTTTAAAAAGCATATAATGGAATTTCAGGATTATGTCGATAATTAATTGATGAAGTGTGTTATCGACAGTATATTAACAGTAATCTGATATTCAAACCCTCCTGATTTTCAGGAGAAGCAGGAGATTATATGCCAATTTCTTTCGGAGGCATGGCCTCGGGCATTGACACCGAAGGAATTATTAAAAAGCTTGTCGAGGTTGAAAAACGTCCGATAATTCAGTGGCAAAAGGACATCAGGAAGTATAGTACCCGGAAAAAAGCCCTCAACGCCCTTCAAGGCCATCTTGACAAACTTAGAGATTCCGCAAAACAGCTGTATGGATTTCGTGCGGCATATCTGAACAAAAAGGCGGTATCCTCCAGCCCGGACGTGGTGTCTGCTACCGCGAATAAACATGCAGAAAAGGGAATCAAGCGAATAATCGTCAGTCAGCTTGCCTCCACCAATAAAATCAGCAGCGACCCGATAACAAAGGACACAGAACTGAAGTCAGGGAGAATTGCTCTTTCCGTAAATGGTGAGACGCGGAAAATTAAATTCAGCGGCGGCAGCCTTAACCGCCTCCATGAGTTAATCCGTGAAAAGACATCAGATATCCTTAATACCACATATATCAACACATTCGGCGACACGTATGTATTCACCCTTGAATCAAAAACTCCCGGCGAAAAAGGGGAGATCGGCATTTCCGGCGATAAAAAACTATTAAAAAGTATAGGCCTCGTGAAAGGCGAAAAGGGTGCCTCGAAGGACAAGGTAACCCTGGTGTTTGATAAAAAATATTTCACCTCGTACATCGGGAAACGTGAAATAGGCACACAGAACGGCTCACTGAAGGTCAGCGGAGACGGGAAACAGGTTATCCTGAAGGGAACATTATGGCAGGAATATATTCTGCCACTTGAAGCCCCGGCAAAAGAGGATACACTCCTTGAGTTCAATTTCACCTACAAGGAACCCCCGAAAGAACAGGAGGAAACACTTCCCTTCAGAATTGAGATGGGTCCGGAGGAGAAAACCGTTATCAAGGGTATTGAACTGCACAGCTATAATATCTCCCGGGTACGCCCTATTGAACAAAAGAAAAAGAAAGAAGACTTCGACAGCATAATCGGCGTGGGTGTTGTATCCATGGATAAAGCCGTCAGGACGGAAAGGATCTACACTATTGATAAAAAAGCAAAGGGGAAACAGGAAATTCCCGTAGGGAAGGACTTTCAGAACAGGAAAATCTCCAAGATTATTTTCTACAGCAACACGGGCACCGTTGAATTTTCTGAAGCCCGTATTATTACCCCCCAGAAAGGAACCGGACAGTATGAGCCGAAAAACGTGATCGCGAAAGCATCAAACGCGCGGCTGAAGCTTGATGGAATAGACATTATACGTGACAGAAATAACGGGATTTCCGATATCATCAAAGGGGTTACACTGAACCTGAACAGGGCCTCCACGAGCCCTGTCACCATTACCATTGAATCCGATGAAGACAAGGCAATTGATAAAATTAAGAAGTTTGTCGACAACTATAACGCATATCTTGATTTCACCAAACAGCTCACTGAAGCCGACAGGACGGCGAAGGCAAAGGATTACAGATCAAAAGGATCGAAGTCAGGGCTTTTCGTCGGCGACATGACGATCCTCCGCCTTGAAAACAGCGTGAAGCAGACAGTGACCGCCGCATACCCGAGCAAGGCGGACCAGCCTATTAAAATATTAACCCAGATAGGTGTTTCCACAGGAGCACTGAACGCAGCCTGGGAAACCATTAAAGAAGGAAAGCTGGTGGTTGACGAATCAAAGCTGCGGGAGGTTATCTCCTCCAATCCCGAAGGAGTGACGCAGTTTTTCGGTTCCGACACTGACGGCGACAACAGAACGGACAACGGCCTTGGATACCAGATGGTACAGGTGCTGCGCCCCTACACCATGTCAGGGAACAACATCATCAAGGCAAAAATAAGCTATGAGGAAACAACAATTGAGCGTACCAACGAACGGATTGAACGCCATGAAGAACATGTGGCCCGTTACGAAGATAAGCTGAGAAGAAAATTCGCGACCATGGAACAGTCAATATCCGGGGCGAAAGCCCAGGGGAACTGGCTCAACCAGCAGATAAAAGGAATGAAGGGCGGCGAGTAATATTCCTGCAGCAGTATGATATCGCCCCTGTAAAAAAAGATATTCGAGAGGTACCTGATGGAAATACAGATCAACAGTCAGCCGGTGGATTTTGAAATTGAGCATGAGCAGTCAGTTCCTGACATTATGGAATCGGTGTCGCAGTGGGCCAGGCAGCGGAACCTGATTTTTACAGAAGCAATGATTGACGACGACGTGTACACCATTGAAACGGTACCCGATGTCCCCCTTGGTGATGTTACCACCATCAACTGCATTGTGCAGTCCAGCGCGGACATTGTCCTCTCAACTATTCAGGAGGCAGTGGAGTATATTAAGAGAATTAATGACTTCATTCAGGAATCATTGAAATCCGGCGCGATGGACATGACCAAGCTCCCGTACCTCGCGCAGGGAACCGTATGGCTGAGTGATGTTGTCGATAAAACCGGCTCCCTCCTCAACATGGACGTTCACGCCATCAGATACAGGGACTCCATGGCGGGTACCTATTTCGAGACCCTTGACGCCTTCAGCAGCAGCCTTATGGCAGTATCGGATGATAAGGCGGCCCTTGCGCTTCTCACAGAAAACGCGGAGCTCTTTTCATCCCTCTCTGAAATATTCAAGATCATGCTCATCAGCGACAATATGAAGACCCTTATCCTCCAGAGCATTGAATCTCCCGATGTCATTATCGCCGCGATTGCGGACATCAGGGACAAGCTGCCGATGCAGCTGAAAAACATTGAAGAGGCAGCCATCGCCTACCAGACCGGCAAAGACGACGAGGGGGCCGATAAAATCCAGGGATTCATAGACTTTATCTACCAGTACCTCAGGTCATGCCATCAGATTGAACCGCTTTTCAGCGTCAGCCTCGCTGATATCGTTGTTGATGACGAATCGATGGAAAATAAAAATAACGCCATCAATGACCTCCTGAATGAAATCATCGATGTACTTGAGGCGAATGATATTATAAGTCTCGCGGACATCCTTGAATATGAACTGATCCCGGTCATGGAAAATCTTGACCGGTACTGTGAAGCGCTGCTCGACAACCTGGGGAACGCATAACCCCGCCCTGAGTTCACCCGCGCTTTGTACAGCGGAGAAAAAAATTATTTACTCCCTGCGGGGGTGTGATAGCTGTTTACCCAGAAAGTGCTGCCCGCCTTTCTATACAATAAATAACACTCTAACCGGGAGAACATCATTGAAAGAAAAAAAATTGTGGGGCGGCCGTTTCAGCGAATCATCAGCTGAAATAACGGAACGCCTCTCTGCGTCAATACACTACGATTCGCGCATGTACCGCCAGGACATCCGGGGATCCATCGCACACGCGAAAATGCTCTGCAAAATCGGCATCCTCACTGCGGAAGAACGGGACAGCATCATTCAGGGGCTCAGCGACATCCGTGATGAAATTGAAGCGGGGAATTTTGATTTCTCGCCGTCCCTCGAGGACATCCACATGAATATCGAGGCGCGCCTCACGGAACGGATCGGCGAGGCGGGCCGGAAACTCCATACGGGACGTTCCCGGAATGACCAGGTGGCCCTTGACCTGCGGCTGTACATCATTGATGAGGCGGCCGATATCGGCACACTGGTCCGTGAACTCATCGCTGTCCTTGTGGACCGGGCGGAGAGCCATATCGACGTGGTGATGCCGGGCTACACGCACCTGCAGGTGGCGCAGCCGGTGCGCTTCAGTCATCACCTCCTTGCGCACGCCTGGATGCTGGTACGGGACCTCCGCCGCCTTGACCATGTCGCGGCACAGTGCCGGATACTGCCCCTCGGTGTCGGGGCCCTTGCCGGAGTGAACTATCCGAACGACCGCGATTTCCTGAAAGAGGAGCTCGGGTTCGATACAATCACCCCCAACTCCATGGACACCGTGAGCGACCGCGACTTCGCCCTTGACTTCCTTCACTTCTGCGCGGTCCTGGGGATGCACCTTTCCCGGTTCTGCGAGGAACTGGTGCTCTGGTCCGCAAGCGAGTTCAGCTTCATCCGCCTTGCCGACAATGTCACTACGGGTTCATCAATAATGCCTCAGAAACGTAATCCTGATCTCGCGGAACTGATCCGTGGCAAGTGCGGGAGGCTGTACGGAAACATGATGTCCCTTTTCACCACAATGAAGGGGCTTCCCCTCACCTACAACCGTGATCTTCAGGAAGACAAGGAGCCTCTCTTCGACTCGGCTGATTCCGTACGCCTTTCCCTCGAAGGGATGCATGCGATGATTGCCACCATGACAGTCAATGCGGAACGGATGAAGGAGGCGGTGCGGAGAAACTTCTCCACCGCGACGGACATTGCCGACTACCTGGCACGGAAAGGCGTCCCGTTCCGAAGGGCCCATGAAATTGTGGGGGGCATTGTGCGCCACTGCGAGGAACACAGTAAGGACTATTTTTCACTGACCATTGAGGAACTGAAAGCATTTTCCCCTGAATTCGGTGATGACATTATCGAATGCCTCAGCCCCGACGCTTCCACTGAACGGAAGCTTTCAAAGGGAGGCACTTCCAGGGGGGAGGTGATGCGGCAGATTGAGGAACTGAAGAAATTTCTTTCGGGAGCGGAATAATATCGCCCCCAACAAAGGCGGCCATTAATGATTGACACTATCACAGGGGAATCGAGTTTCTCAGCGCTCACTGTTTTTCTGCGGCTTTCCTGCGCCGTGGTGGCGGGATTTGCCGTGGGGTTCGAGCGGGAAAAACGCTACCAGCCGGCGGGGCTGCGGACCCACATGGTCCTTGCCCTTGGGGCCGCAGTCATCATGGTAATGTCCATCGCACTCCCCATACAGTACCTGGATACATTCCCGAACTCCGACCCCGGGCGGCTCTCGGCACAGGTAATCAGCGGCATAGGATTTCTGGGGGCCGGGGCCATTTTCCGCTACGGGTTCAATGTCCGGGGCCTCACCACGGCGGCATCCATATGGACCACCTCCGGGATCGGCCTCGCCTTCGGGGCGGGGCTCTATGTGATCGGCGCCATCGGCACCGGGTTCCTCATTGTGATCCTGCGCCTCTTCGGCTTTGTGGAGCAGAAAATGATGGAGCGCAAAAACATGCGCGTCCTCACCATTGTGTTCCATCCCAACGGCCTCGATGTAAAGATGATCCTCAATGCGATCAGGGACTTCGATCTTTCAGTCCGGGAAACGCAGATCACCGAATACATCGAAAGCAACACCGTGGAGCTCCGCATCACCTGCCGCGTCGACGAGGACATGAGCATCCGCAAACTCTTCACTGCCGTCAAAGCACTGGGGAATATTAAGACACTGCGGATTGAGTAGTGTTGAGACGTACATGAAACATATACCTCCTTCATCTTCACTCTTAAATAATTACCTTGACATTGACCATAATATGGACCATATTATGGTCACACTTTGGAGGTACGTATGAAACTACATGAGTCTGTAAAACCAATCAGTTATTTGAAAGCACATGCTTCAGAGCTCATCCGGGACATTTCCGACAATAAAAATTCATTTATTATAACCCAGAATGGTGAAGCAAAAGCAATTATCCTCGATCTGGAAAGCTATGAACAAATGAAGGACAGTCTCGCATTGCTGAAAATGCTGGCCATGAGCACGAAAAGCAAGGCCCTGGGGGACTACAAGCCGATAAAGAAAGCATTCAGCGATATCCGGTCCCGAATAAAGGAACAACAGTGAAATATACAGTAGTTATTATTTCCGAGGCCGAGAATGACATCCTGGATATTTATCAATATATTACAAGACACGATTCTGCTGCTAATGCGGACCATGTTCTCGAACAAATTGAAGAAGCCTGCTATTCTCTTGAAGAATTCCCTCAACGGGGCCATGTCCCTCCGGAACTTGATACCATTGGCATTTCGGCATACAGGGAAATTCACTTCAAGCCCTACCGGGTAATATACGAAATTGACGGGAAAAATATTTTTATTCATTGTATACTTGATGGACGCCGTGATCTTCAGCAATTGCTGGAAAGAAGGCTACTGAGATAAAGATCCCCCCTGTAAATCGTGTTAATGTAAGATTCAGGGATTTCTACATCAATGTTGAATAATCATTTGACTTTTTCATAATCCCTTCACCAATATGAATACCAGCTTCAATAATTACAATATAAAGAACCGGACATGTGCCGCAGCCATTTCCACGCCTCTTTGATAAGAGGTTTTTCTTCGATAAGGGGATTGCGGGAAGGTTGTCCTCTCTGGATATAACATCATTGCATATGGTATATTCAGAGAGGCGGGAAAACTGCCGGATACAAAAATTTAGGAGCAATATATGCATAACACATTAAAAAATCTTCCCCCCTGGCGTGACTGTGACAGGGAATGGGGCCCGGCCTTTGCCGATTACATGAAAGAGAACAGAACTCTCGCCAACATGATGCTGAAGAACGCAAAAATTTACAACGACACAACGGCCCTGACACAAAAGAACGAACAGGGGCAATGGGAAACGATCTCATGGTCGGAATTCGCGGACAGCATCAAAGCTGTGTCGAAATTCCTCATCGAGAAAGGCATACAGTCCGGCGACATGTGTTCCGTGTTTTCGCGTAACTGCGCGGAGTGGGCGATTGCGGATATGGGAATACTCGCGGCAAGGACCGTATCTGTTCCGATATACGCCACGAACTCCAGAGAGGAAGCTGAATATATCATCAATAACGCGGAAGTCAAGGTCCTCTTTGCCGGAGACCAGGAACAGTATGACAAGGGACTTCAGATTATCGCGAATAACTCATTCCTGAAATACATAGTCGCAATGCATGACTCAATAAAAATTTCAGGAGATAAGAGCTTCTATTTAAATGATATAATAAAAAAATGGAAAGACCACACCGACGATAAAGAATTCGACGAAAGGGTCAACAGCGGTTCGCCGGATGATATTGTTACAATCATCTACACCTCAGGCACAACAGGAAATCCGAAGGGAGCAGTCCACACGAACAGGACTTTTATGAGCGGGATATTCCACGCCCTGCGCTATCCGGAAGCGGGACCGAAGCACCTTTCGATGTCATTTCTGCCGCTGTCACATATATTTGAACGACTCTGGTCATACGGCTGCATGTCAACGGGGGTACGAATCGGCTACTGCCCGAATCCTCTGGAATTTGTAGACTACATAAGTGTCCTCAAACCCGATTTCATGACAAGCGTCCCGAGGATTTGGGACAAGGTGTACGGCGCAATTCATGAAGGGATGAAGAACGCCGGAGGACTGAAATACAGGCTCTTTGAATGGGCAAAAAAAGTGGGCCTTGAAGCCTATAGAAACAACAGCTATGGCCTCAAGTATAAAATTGCTGACAAAATAATTTTCAGCAAAATTCGCGCGAAACTCGGCACGGAGAACTGCAACGTATATCATGTGGGAGGTTCCGCCTTTGCACCTGAAGTTAATGACTTCTTCCAGGCAGTGGGAATCAACTTATTCATGGGATTCGGTTTAACGGAATTTTTCCCTGTCTGCGTCGGGTTCAGGGACAACGCGAAGTCGGGTTACTGCGGATGCCTGCTCCCTTCGATTGAAGCAAGAATTTCAGACGAGGGGGAAGTCCAGCTCAAAGGCAGCATGGCAATGACCGGCTATTACAAAAACCCGGAAGCGACAAAAGCGATATTCACTGAAGACGGATGGTTCAAGACCCAGGATGTCGGGGAACTGCACACCATAGAGAAAAACGGCGACACTCTTACCTATATCAAAATTACTGACAGGATAAAAGAGCTGATCATAACATCAGGGGGGAAAAACATTTCACCTCAGCAGATTGAATCGCTCCTGGGGAACGAAGCACATATTTCCCAGTTCATTGCCATCGGCGAGGGGAGAAAATTCATATCGGCCCTCGTTGTCCCGAATTTTATTCTGCTGGAGGATTACTGCAAAAAAAATAATATTGAGTTCACTTCTCCTGAGCAGATTATAAAAAATCCGGACATCTATACATTCTATGAAAAGCTGATAGAGGAAAAGACTCAAAGCCTCGGCCAGGTTGAAAAGATTAAAAAGTTTGTTCTCCTTCCGCAGGAATTGACCCAGGAAGCGGGGGAACTGACACCCACATTGAAACTGAAAAGGAAGTTTATTGATAACAAGTACAAAGAGCTGATTGATAAGCTGTACGAGTAATACAAAAGAATAACAGGAGATACGGTGTATAAATGAACTGTATCTCCTGTTATTACAATATTATGGGCACTTCCAAAAATTATGTAATTCAGATTTTGATTGCATCATAACAGCACCAATTATTACGATTTTAAGTTCACAAGGGCATTAAAGGAAAGTTTTGAGAAGTGCCCTTATATTTATCCATCAACGCCTGGAGGGAAAGGAGGATATATAATACCACATGTTTTTAATTTATAAATGATTTAATATTGACTTCTTTTCGTGCAATGATATGATGGGGCACAATAGCTCACATCAGGCACAGGATGAAGAATAGAATATTTAAAATACTGATAATTATGCCGTTTCTACTTGCATATCAGGACGCCTTCCCGCAGCCGTATTCTCTGATTGAATCAGAATCCCCTTACATGTTGCAGCATATGATGCTTGAGGCAAAACTCCTTCTCGGCTATGAAACAGGGCATATTCCCGATGTTATTGCCAAACCCCAGTTGTATATCGGCCTTTTTAATCTTTTTCAGGTTGGCGGAAGGTTCACCTACGCATATTTTATTGACCAGGAAGAACGGCGCATAGCTGAATATGAGCTCACAGCTAAGGCGCGCGTTTTTAAAACAAGAAATCATGATTTCAATCTCTTTATATACGGTACGTATCGTGATGCATTAGGGGATCCCGTATTTGCAGAGTACGAGGGCAGCCTGCAGAATGTTGTAGCGGTTGTTTCCCCAAGAGCAGATCAGGGTACTGATAAAACCGGCGGGATTACGGGAAGGGTACTGATACACAGATTCAGAAGGCCCTTCCTCCTGAACAGCGTCGCCCTTATGTTCGGCGCCAGTTATACACGGGCGGAAGACAGGGACTTTTACCGGGATGATTATCAAAACCGTTATACATTTTCGGTCTCTCCCGCTATCTTCGTCGGCCAGACCATGAAAGGGAGGGGGCTCTACTCACGCCCCGCTTTCAGAAAAAACAATGTAATGATTGCCGTTGAAAACAGATATACCTACTGGCCGGACCTCGGCTACATGTATGATGTAATTCCGCAGATAAACTGGCAGCTGACAAAATCAACCGCTGTGTATTCAGGAGTATCTCTGCCGGTCCGCGGAGGGAAGGTGTATAAATACTATATTGGCGGGACCCAGCGGTTTAACCTTGACACCATATCTGCAACAATAGATTTCGAACCTGACCTGTTTTCACCCGACGGGGACGGAAGAAATGACATACTCTATTTAAAGCCTTCAGTTTCCTCAAGCAGGAGAATAAAAGCGTGGAGAATTATAATTTACGATCCATCGGGAACACCATTTAAGGTCTTCAGGGGCAGAGGCAGGCCCCCGGAAACAATCAGGTGGAACGGGCGGTCAAGAAAAGGGGAACTCGTTGAAAGCGCCCAGAAATACAAGGTGACTCTTGCCGCAAGGGATATCGCCGGGAAACGTGATGTCGACAGAAATGTAATACCAACAGATATCATGTTTCAAAAGACAGGAACAGGCTTCAATACAAAACTGATTCTTTTCAGATATAACCGGTATAATATAAGATTAAAATTCACACGGGTCCTGGACAGGTTTGCTGAAGCCCTCACAACACGATACAACGGATACAGAATTGAGATACAGGGGCACACCGATAACATAGGGACGGATAGAGACAATATCATACTCTCCAACCGGAGGGCCGATGCAGTTCGCCGCTACCTTGTGGGTCAGGGGATTTCGGGTAATAGAATTACATGCAGAGGTTTTGGAGAGCGGAAACCCATAGCAAGCAACAGAACTCCGGGCGGCAGGAGACAAAACAGGAGAGTTGAGTTCGTTTTGATAAGGAGGTAACCAGGGTAAACACCATGAAACAATATCTTTTAATTATTATGATACTACTGGCCCCTACATTGCTTTACGGCAATGACGATTGGGAGCGTTTTGATATCGCCCAGCATAAAACATTTTTCAGGCTTGCCTATGGCCTTGTCTGGATGCAGGAGGAGGACCTCAACAGCCAGTACGGCAGAGGGCAGTCCGTGATGGCTGATATATTTCTCTATAACATCCGTTTGCGAAACTGGAGCAAACTGAGACAGGAAATCGAATTCTATACCCGGCTTACGGGCAGACGATACGAGCTTGACGACAGCGACGCCGTCAGCCGCGGAATGTACCGGGACAGCCGGCTCGACATTCTGTCCCTTGACCTGGGAATGCGTTATACCGTTGGCAGGTTTTTCTTTACAACGTTATGGCAGATATATGTACTTGCCGCCCCGCGCGCTGTTTCATGCGCCGAGTATGCCGTGGACGATGAGGGAAGGGATGTCGGTAAAAACTACTATGCCCTTGGGGTAGTCGGCGGTGCGGGTATTGAAATCACAGTTTTTTCTTTCGCGGGGTTGTTTGTGGAATACAATAACGGTTATACGCCGGTGGGTGATAATAAGAAAAACATTGAGGGCCACCAGGTCTTTGCGGGCCTGACATACAGGGTGGTTTCCGGCTGGTAATAGCTCACGGCATGGGGAATGATATGAACGTATGTAGAATGGGGTACATTTCAGTCCTTTTTCTTCTTGTAAGCCTGGTTCTGGCTTCCTGTTCCTTTGGAGACGGGGACCTCCTTGATTCGACATTCAGGCCCAGGAACACATGGAAGAAACTTTCGCCGATTTTCAATCCATCCGCCATAGCGGAGAGAGGCGGATGTGGACTGGCATATGCGGGAGACGGCAGGTTGATATTATTCGGCGGTAACCCCGGCCCCCTCGGTGACACATGGAGACTTGACACCAATGACGGAATCTCCTGGACACAATTATCGACTGCATCATCCCCCTCGGGGAGAACCGGCACCGCCATGGTGCATATCGGGAACGGGAAAATTATTCTCTACGGCGGGAGTGCCGGAAGTAATGAGACCTGGGAGTATGATACCAGTGCGAATACCTGGACGAATAAATCTGTGGGGACAACAACGGGGCGCAGTAATCATGCGATGACATATACCGGAGAAGGGAAGGTTATACTCTACGGCGGGAGTACTGGCGGTGATGAAACCTGGGAGTATGATGTTAACGCAAATACCTGGACGAATCTGACACCAACATCGTCACCCACAGCTCGCAGCAATCACGCTATCGTGTATATTGAGCGGGGCAGAGTAATCCTTTTCGGAGGTTCCGGCCTGACAAATGACACCTGGGAGTACAATATCAGCTATAAAGAATGGAAACAGCGCATCGCGAACGGGGATGCCGATTCTCCCCCTGCGAGACAGAATCACAGAATGGTGTATCTCGGGGACAACAGGATCCTTCTT
>DAOSYC010000078.1:0-1097 GCA_035380905.1 Spirochaetota bacterium
TATCCCCGTTTTTTGTGTGGAGGGCGCCAAGCTGACTGTGATAGAGGTACAATGCTGCGGGTTTTTGCTGTGTGTTTATGGATTTGTAGCTGCTTTCGGAAAGTGAAGGGATGTTCAGTGATGATTCAGTTACAGGTGGTGTTGTTTTACATGATACAGTAAAAACGGCCATGCATAATACCGCTGAAAGCAGTGATATAGTTTTTTTCATAAAAAGCCTCCCTGTGGATCAGATATTGAAAGATAACGTATGGTGTAGCAAGAATCGTCTTTTTTACGAGTTATTATATAGTACAGAACCATACCGGGCGTGTAAATACTATTTTATGAAAAATATTATTTCTCAATATAGCAGGTTTTCCGGGTTTAACGTATCAATGTTCTGAACCGTGGATGTGATCAATAATCCGGAGGTACATCTCCAGTGCGGGTGAAATGATTGAGTCCGGGAATGAATAGTCCTGGTCATGGAGGGGTGCAGTATGCCCCGAACCAATTCCGAAAAGTGCTCCATGGTATAAGGCCGTATAGTATCCAAAATCCTCGGACCACGGGAAAGGCTCTGCTGGCTCTGTCATTGTAAACTCCGCACAGGCGGCGGCCTGCCGTATAATCGCGGTACAGGCCGGATTGTTTGCTGTTTCGGGGAAGATATCGCTCCACGAGACGGCCACCTTCAGCCCTGCCGCCTCAGCAGTGCTGCGGGCCAGGGTTTCAGCTGCTTTCGAGAATACACCAAGACCGGTATTGCGGGGTGAGCGCAGGGTCATGGAGAGCTCCGCATCAAAGGGGGCCCGTCCCATGTCGGGGGAGCCGACTCTGATATATGTTATTGTTGCCAGTGAAGGCTGTACCGCGGACAGGGGAATTGCCCGGGCGAGATCAAGGGCCGCGTCTGTGGGGTTGATCCCCGAACCCGGAGAAGCGGCGTGCGCCGGGGTGCCGGTGAGGGTGATATGCATTCCCTTCGAGGCAAAGGCGAAGAGGTTATCCCGGACTATAATTGTCCCTTCAGGGGCACCTGGAATATTGTGAAACGCGAAGATGTAATCGGGATTGAACGATTTGAATGAGGGGTGTTCCATGACTGCAGCAGC
>DAOSYC010000078.1:1197-5649 GCA_035380905.1 Spirochaetota bacterium
AAACGACTGTATGGTGCGTGAGGTTTTCTGTTCATTCCATGAAGGTTCCGGTATGGTGTGCAGTGTTTCCCTGAGTATCCGGAGGTCAGCCAGGAGCGGTGAATCTGCTGAAACGGTTTTCCCGGAAGTACTCATCGGGGAAGATCCTGAAGCGCAAGGGTGCTCCGTATGAGCAGTTCAACTCCGAGAGACAGCGAGGCCTCGTCAAAATCGAATTCCGGTGTATGGAGATGTATCAGCGGCGCGTTCTGTATTGCGGCGCCGAGAGCTATATGGGCAGCCGCGCCTCCCCGCTCCTGTACGTGGCGCATCATCAGGGTAAAGTCTTCACTGAGTCCCTTTCCCGGCGACGGGACCTGCTGCAGCCCTTCAATGGACAGGGCGATATCGGACAGTATCTGTGAAAGGCCGGGGGAGCTCTGTGCCGAGGGAGCGCTGCCTGCAGGTATGATTTCAGCGCTGCACCGGTGCATTGCGGCGGCGGCATGAATTATTCTCTCCGCGCTGCTGTACATGTAGCTGTTCAGGGAATCAGTATCACCCCGTGTTTCTGCAGTGAGATATACTTCAGGGCAGATTGTGTTCCGGCAGTCGCCGCCGTGGATTGTCCCCACATTTATCCGCGTTGTGCCGCCGCTGTGGCGGGGTATCGCGTACATGTTCATAATTGCAGTGGACGCCGCCATGAGGGCATTGTTTCCTGCCTCCGGCGCTCCACCCGCATGGGAGGCTGTCCCGGTAAAACGGATGTCGAATTTATTCGTGGCGGAAAAATCACTGGTGCCGCAGACTGTATGTCCGGAGGGGAGGTCCGGGAACAGATGGAGTCCGATAAGATTATCAACGTCCTCAAGGATGCCGGCTGTTATCATTGGCCATGCACCGCGGATGCCCTCTTCCGCAGGCTGAAAAATCAGTTTCACTGTTCCTCTCAGGAGATGGTTCAGTTTCATGAGGACTTTTGCTGTTCCAATGCCGATTGCCATGTGTCCGTCGTGGCCGCAGGCATGGGAAACGCCGTTGTGCTGTGATATAAATCCCTCCCTGAAGGGCCTGTGGCCCGGCCCGGTTGATTCAGGCATTTCAAGGGCATCCATGTCAAAGCGTATAGCGGTTACCGGCCCCGGTCCTCCGGCGAGAACCGCGGTGATGCCGGTGAACCCTCCCTTCATCGGTTTCATGTAGCGGAGATCAGCGCCTTCAGCGAGGGCGCGGTTGTACCAGAAATCAAGCGCTGAAGTGTCCGGAAGGCCAAAACGCTCTGATGGAGTAATTGCATCCGGGCCGGTTTTGACTGAGTATCCAAGTGCGGATAATTCCCGTGCGATAATAGAAGCGCTCCTGAATTCACACCACCCGGGTTCAGGATACCGGTGAAAATCCCTTCTTGTCTTCTGAAGGGATTCTTTGATCGCTTCAGTTTCTGCATGTACGGTTTTCTTTATATCGTGTGAATCCATATACTGTACCGGTAAAGAATAGTAATGTTGAATATAGGGCGTTTTACATGAAATGGTTTCAGTCAGGTATGGTTGTGCAATACGTTCCGTCTGTAAAGCATTTTCCGGTCCAGATTATAATGTGTTTTTTCGTGATGAAAAGGGGGCAGTAAAAAATTATCTTGATTCAAATTGCATGCAATGATATGCCGTGACAACGGTTGCAATGTGCGTGTTCATGCACATCCATCCCCGGCGTTATTTCAGCAGATAAAAAAAATACCAGATGAAAATACCGGTAGAGGTGAGGGCCTTATATGATTACACCAGGTTTTGATAATGAAAAATATCTCATGGAGCAGACACAGGCGATTATTGAGCGGTCGGAGCAGTTCGGCAGCAAGCTGTACCTTGAGTTCGGCGGGAAAATTCTTTTCGACTACCATGCTTCAAGAGTGCTTCCGGGGTTTGATCCCAATGTGAAAATGCGGCTGCTGCAGAAACTGAAAGACAAAGCGGAGATTATTCTCTGCATTTATGCCGGGGATATTGAACGGCGGAAAGTCCGTGCGGACTTCGGGATTACCTATGACGCGGATGCCCTGAAACTGATAGATGACCTGAAGGACAGGGGCCTTGATATATGCGGTGTGGTTATCACCAGATTTGAGAACAGACCCGCGACGGCAATTTTTAAAAATAAACTTGAACGCAGAAACATTAAGGTCTATACCCACCGGTTTACGCGTGGATATCCCACTGACCTGGAACTTGTTGTGAGCGATGAGGGATACGGGGCAAATGATTATATTGAAACCACAAAACCTATTGTGGTGGTCACCGGCCCGGGGCCGGGAAGCGGGAAGCTGGCGACATGCCTTTCACAGCTGTATCACGACCACCGGAAAGGGATACACAGCGGCTATGCGAAATTTGAGACATTCCCTATCTGGAGTATCCCGCTCAAGCACCCGGTAAATATCGCCTACGAGGCGGCAACCGCGGATATCGGGGATTTCAACATGATTGACCCGTTTCATCTTGAGGCATACGACAAAAAAGCAATAAACTACAACCGCGACGTGGAGTCTTTCCCGCTGCTGAAACGTATTGTGGAAAAAATCAAAGGTGAAGAGCTCGAGTATAAATCACCGACCGATATGGGGGTTAACAGGGCTGGATTCGGCATTGTGGACGACGCGGCGGTACAGTATGCTTCGAAGCAGGAGGTGATCCGCAGGTATTTCAGGTATTCATGCGAGTATGCCATGGGGCTTGCCGATAAAGAGACGGTGCAGAGGGTTGAGTTGATTATGGAAGAGCTTAAGGTGAAGCCGGAAGACCGCATTGTGGTAAAACCGGCACGCGACCTCGCGGAGGAACTGCAGATCCAGGGAAAGGGCCACGACGGGATTTTCTGCGGCGCCGCGATTGAGCTGAAGGACGGAAGGATTGTAACAGGGAAAAACTCCCCCCTCATCCATGCCGCCTCGAGCATGATTCTGAATACAATTAAGGAGCTGGCTGGTGTTCCGGATAATATACATCTCCTTTCTCCGCAGATCATTGAATCAATACGCTCTCTGAAGGGGAATGTTCTCGGCATGAAAACGCTTAGCCTTGACCTTGAGGAGACGCTCATTGCCCTGAGTATAAGCGCTGCCACCAATCCTACTGCACAGGTTGCAATGGAAAAATTGAAGGAACTTGCCGGATGCGAGATGCACATGACCCATATCCCGACTCCCGGAGACGAAGCCGGGATCAGGAAGCTCGGTATCAACATCACGACAGACCCTAACTATTCATCGAAGAGTCTGTTCATTTCATAGTACGGAACCTGGTGAAGATGTATGGTGTGATTCAGCGAAGGTGAGTCAGTTTTTGATTACCACGGGCCTGGGTACTTTCATTCTGTTTGAATACACTTTTTTGAATGTGGAGAAAAGGGTCTGGGAATCCATTTCAAGAAAGTTCATAAAGGGAGTCTCGCTGATATATTCAAAAAAAGGCCCGAGACTGTCTTCAAAATGGGAGTCGAAACGTTTACGCGACGCACCGTGGGAGGATTTGACCTTCCCCATTCTCCGGATATCACCGTTAAAATCGGGGCTGATGTGATAGAGCTCATGAAAAATCACCCGGAGCTTCTCAAACGCGCTCAGGTCAAGAAACCGCGGCGAATAAAAGTAGATGATATACAGCAGCGGCATTCCGTTGTGAAGGACTTCCGGCATCGCGTACCACCGCCCCCGGTATGACAGTGCCTCCTTCCCGTCTTTAAACTTCAGAGGTACCAGTTTCCCGAAGGTGGCACCGCCGCGGCTTTTTCTGTTCGATGACATGCACACATGTACACGGCCCATGTCAATATGGCTGAAGAGTGGTGTGCGGGTGATTATCTCATGGATGATCAGGGTGAGGACTTCACTGATGTTGATTGTAAGCCCTGAAGTGTCGGGCCGTGTCTTTGAATTGTCATAACTCATTACAGAATGCCCTCCGAGAGGGACACCATTTCTTCTGCATGCTGCAGTGTAAGGTCGGTAACCTTCTCGCCGGAAAGCATCCTTGCAATTTCTCTGATTTTATCGGACTTCCCGAGCTTTTTCACGTTGGTGGAAGTGCGTTCGTTCACCTTTTCCTTCTGCACGGTATAGTGAAAGTCAGACATGGCGGCAATCTGGGGCAGGTGGGTAATGACGAGTACCTGCCGGTTCCGCGCAAGTGTCTTTAGTTTTCTTCCCACGATCTCAGCGGTCTTTCCGCCGATTCCCGCATCCACTTCATCGAAAATGAGGCTGTCCACTATATCCGCCGAAAGGATGACATTTTTCAGCGCCAGCATGATCCGCGACATTTCCCCGCCTGAGGCCACTTTGCGGAGCTGTTTGAGGTCCTCCCCTTCGTTGGCGGCAATGAGGAATTCCACCCGGTCAAGGCCGTGGGGGTACAGCACATATTTTTTATTTTCACTTTCTATTTCGCCGTCGGGGCTCAGTTCCCGTTTAAT
>DAOSYC010000078.1:5749-7387 GCA_035380905.1 Spirochaetota bacterium
TCCTGAATGGTGTCGCCGTATTTCTTTTTCAGGCCGGATATGAGGGATAGCCGTTCTTCGACTTCGTTGAGGCGTTGCGGCGAAAAATTGAAACCGCTGTGGTAGTCGCGGAGTACCCCGGAAATATCATCAAGGGAATAGAGCGCCTGCTGCACGACGTCAAGGACATCGGATATTTTTGAGTCATATTCTGAAATCACGGAAAGGCTCTGTTCGACCTTTTTCAGGCTTGGAAGTATGCCGCCGTCTCCCTTCATGAGTGATGAGGCGGTGTTTATTTCAGTAAAAAGCTTCTCGGCATTCGCCAGGAGGGTGGATTCGTTTTTCAGCTCCTCCTCTTCTCCAGGCTGCAGCTTCGCAGTTTCGATTTCACGGAGCGCGTGGGAGAGAAATTCGGTTCTCCGTGCCTTTTCCTTTTCATCGATCTGGTGTGAGCTGATTTTCTCCTTCAGGTCCTGCAGCGTATGGTACATTATGTATATCGCGTCAAGGGATTCCTGATGGCCGCCGAAGCTGTCAAGAATCTCACGGTGCTTCGCGATACGGGCGATATTCTGATGTTCATTCTGGCCGTGTATATCTACAAGGTATTCGGAGATTTCCTTCAGCTTCGCGACGGGTATCTGGGACGCGTTTGCGAAACAGCGGCCCTTGCCGTTTGAAAAGAGTTCACGCCGGAGTACAAGGGTGCTGTCATCGCAGTCAATGCCTGAGTCTTCAAGAATTTTCGGTATCTGGGGAAGGTCCGCAATATCAAACTCCCCTTCAAGGATTGCGCGGTCAAAACCGGTCCGGATCATGTCCGTGGTCATCTTTTCTCCCAGAACGCCGGAAAGGGCGTCAATGAGTATTGATTTCCCGGCGCCGGTTTCCCCTGTCAGGATATTAAGGCCGTTGCCAAAGTCAAGCTTCAGGTCCTCAATGAGGACGAAATTTTTAATTCGAAGTTCCCGGAGCATCGTTCAGATCCTATGCGTTCAGATTTTTTCCCCAGCCGAGTTTTTCTCTGAGGATTTCGTAATAATCATGGCGGGGATGGGTTATCACCTTCGCAGAGTAGGGTGACTGTGTGAATACAATTTTATCATCCCGCTGTATTCGAATAGCCTCCTGACCGTCAATGGTCAATAATAAATTTTCGAAGTCTGATAAAATTGTCGCGGTCAGTACTGACTGAATCGGCACAATCATGGGGCGCACCGCAAGCATGTGGGGGCAGATGGGATTTATGCTGTATACACATTCAATAAAGGGAGACACAATAGGCCCCCCAGCTGAAAGGGAATACGCGGTGGAGCCCGTAGCGGTAGATATGATGAGGCCGTCCCCTGAATAGCTGTTGAGATAATGGCCGTCAATGTCAAGGTGCAGCACAATGGGCCGTGACAGAGAGCCCTTTGATATAACGGCATCATTGAGAAATATGGTCTGCTCAATCTCCTTTCCGCCCCGTATAACGGTTGCCTGAAGGAGGTTCCTCAGTGAGAACTCGAACGTTCCCTTAATAACGTTTGTGATATGCATGAGGGCTTCTTCGGGAGGAAATTCCGTGAGAAATCCCAGACGCCCTTTGTTGATGCCGAAAATCGGGATGCCACGCCGTGAAAACATACGGGCAGCCCGGAGAAACGAACCGTC
>DAOSYC010000078.1:7487-15845 GCA_035380905.1 Spirochaetota bacterium
CCTGTATGTATAACCGGTTAAATACACTAAAGATATTATGTCAGTTTGTAAACTACAAAAAAAGCTTTATTAAAGGTATTTGCCGGTGTTTACTGGAAGAGAAGTTGTAATAGAATAATGGAATACCGTACGGGGAAAAAATGATTCAATCTGAACGAATACTGGCACTTAACAGCCGCGAACCCCGGCAGGGTGATTATGTGCTGTACTGGATGCAGCAGTCTCAGCGGGAAGAGTACAATCATGCCCTGGAATATGCCGCGCGGATGGCGAACGAATATGAAAAGCCTCTGGTTGTGTTTTTCGGGCTAACCGGAACATTCCCGGAAGCACAGGGGCGGCATTACTGGTTTATGCTTGAGGGACTTAAGAATACAGGGAAGCAGCTGAAGGAAAGAGGGATTGCGTTTTCGATACAGCTCTGTTCGCCGGAAAAGGGTGCCCTGGAAATGTCCCGCAGGGCGGTGCTTGTTGTCACTGACCGCGGGTACCTTCGAATTCAGCGAACATGGAGGGAACAGGCAGCTGCGGAAATGAAATGTCCCCTTGTCCAGGTTGAAAGTGACGTAATTGTTCCTGTTGATACCGCGTCATGGAAAGAGGAATACAGTGCTGCAACGCTGCGTCCAAAAATTGCAAGGCTGCTTCATGAATATCTGGTGCCGCTTGAAAAAGTCTCCCTGAATCATGGGGCACTGCGTATTGATATCATGTCTGAACCGGTGGATGATATTCAGCGTATTATGGATTCCCTGGAGGTGTCCCGCGAAGTGAAACCCGTACGGTGGATACAGGGGGGTACCACTGAAGCAAAGAAGCTCCTCGATGCATTCTGCAGGGAAAAACTCCCGAAGTATGGCGAAGAGAGAAATGAGCCCTCCCGTGATTTTCAGTCGGTAATGAGCCCCTATCTTCACTTCGGGCAGATATCGCCCCTGTTTGTAGCGTTAAAGATACGGGAGCATTCCGGTGACAGTGCTGATGCATATATTGAAGAACTCATTGTGCGACGTGAGTTGAGCATGAATTTTATCAGGTATAATGAAAACTATGACAGTTTTCTGTCCCTCCCGGACTGGGCGAAGATAACGCTTGGAGCCCATACCCGTGACAGCCGGGACTATATCTATACTCTTGAGGAGCTTGAGCAGGGAAAGACTCATGATCCCTGCTGGAATGCGGCGCAGCGTGAAATGGTGTACCTCGGAAAAATGCATGGATACATGCGGATGTACTGGGGTAAGAAAATTATCGAATGGAGCCGCACTCCTGAAGAGGCCTATGAACAGGCCCTGTATCTGAACAACAAGTATGAGCTTGACGGCCGAGACCCGAACGGTTTTACGGGGGTTGCATGGTGCTTCGGGAAGCATGACAGGGCATGGAAGGAGCGGCCGGTTTTCGGGAAAGTCCGCTATATGAATGAAAACGGCCTGCGGAGGAAATTCAATATGGATGCGTATATCAGTAATGTGGAGCAGGCAATTAATCGGGAAAGGGATTCATAAAAGCAGGGTATGCCCTGCTTTTATGAGCGCAGGTGCTATAATGCCTTTGCCATCGCCTTACCGAGCAGGTCACACTGTTCAAGGTCATCCTCGCCGGGTGAGCATTTCGCTTCAATTACCGGCTCCAGGGTTTCAAGTTTGCTTTTTTCCGAGAATTCCCTGAGGCGTTTGACCGCGCCGCCGCTCCAGCTGTAACTCCCGAATATTCCCAGTACATGGTTTTTAATGGCGTCATTTTCAAGTATGCCGATGAGTTGTTCCATGAGAGGGAAAAGGTTCATGTTATAGGTGCAGCTGCCCAGTACAAGCCCTTTGTAGCGCCAGATGTCCCGTATAATATATGACACATGGCTGCGGGATATGTCGTGTATAATTACTTTCTCCACTCCCTGTTCAGCAAGGGACCGTGCGATGTGTTCAGCCATTTTTTCAGTGTTCCCGTACATGGAGCCGAACACAATCACCACGCCGTTTTCCGTTTCCTGCCGGCTCCATTTCGCGTATTTTTCTATAATGGCACCTGGATTTTCCCGCAGAATAGGGCCGTGGGTGGCACCGATTACTTTGATGTCAAGGTGCTTTACCTTGTCGATTGCCTTCAGCACCATCATTGAGTATTTCCCGACTATGTTTGAGAAATACCTGAGCATTTCGTCTTCGAAATAATCCATATCCAGTTCGTCGTCGAATACGCCGCCGTCAAGTGTCCCGAAGCCCCCGAAGGCGTCCCCGGTAAACAGCATGCCGGAAGATGCTTCATAGGTCATCATTGTTTCCGGCCAGTGTACCATGGGGGTGATATGAAACTGAAGGGTGCGTGCTCCCAGGGACAGCGACTGTCCGTCTTCTATAACGAGAGTGTTATCGGTCACTCCGTAAAAGTCTTTAAGGAACTCCATTGTCTTTTTGTTACCCACAATGGTGATATCAGGATACATGCGGGTAAGGAACCTGATTGCGCCGGAATGGTCGGGTTCCATGTGGTTTATAATAAGATAATCCACCTTCCGGTCTGTACCAGTTATTTTCTGAATATTCTGAAGATAATCCATTTCGAAAGGTGCCTTTACCGTGTCAATAAGGGCAACCTTCTCGTCATTGATGAGATACGCGTTATACGCGACACCGCGGGGAAGGGGCCAGAGTGACTCAAAGAGGTCGGTCTTCCTGTCATTAACGCCCACCCAGTAGATTTCGTCTTTTACTTTGATTGCATGATTCATCAGGTTTTCCTCGATGCTGAAGTATTTTGCGCCGGTTTTTCTTCTAAATGCAGTCAGCAGTGTGCAGGTTTGTACTATTATTTCAAGCGGAAAAAATAATTGGAATTGCTGTCTTCAGTGTAATTTTTTTAAATATTGTCCGGAGTGAGGAATTGTAAAGGCGCTCCTGAACTTTGCTTTCATGTATAATTATGGATAAGAAAATATTGATACTGGAATAATAATCGTAATGGTGAAATATGCATATAATAATGGACTACTCCGGAAACATGTGTACTTTATAGTGTATGTATTAATACTGGAGGCCGGTAATGAAGATACTTCTTACGGGAGCAACAGGGTATATCGGGAGAAGGCTGCAGCAGAGGCTTCTTCAGGAGAAAGGAGTAACGTTGCGGCTATTTGTGCGTGAACCGGAAGCCGCCGGTATGTTTCATGCACAACAGGTCGAAGTGGTGCAGGGGGATACTTTCAGGCGTGATACCCTGGAAAAAGCCCTGAAGGGAATTGATGTCGCGTATTACCTTATTCATTCAATGGGTTCAAAGCAGGGGGACTACGAAGATCTTGACCGGAAAAGTGCGGAAAACTTCCGTGATGAATGTATTACGGCGGGGGTGAAGCGGATTGTGTATCTTGGAGGTCTTGGCGTAAAGGAGAATTCCAGCAGGCACTTGAAAAGCAGAATTGAAACAGGGGAAATTCTGAGTATGTACCCCGATACAATACAGACAATCTGGTTCCGGGCGGGAATAATTATCGGCAGCGGAGGGGCGAGTTTTGAAATAATCCGTAACCTTGTGCAGAAGCTTCCGCTGATGGTGACACCGAAATGGGTCCGCACCATGACCGAGCCAATCGCTGTAGGGGATGTCCTTGAGTATCTTGTAAAGGGGAAAGACCTGAAATGCAGAGGGAACCTCGTGGTGGACATCGGCGCGGGGAAAATGACATTCAGAGAAATGCTCCTGCAGGCGGGGAGTGCCTTCGGGCTTCGGCGTTTCATTGTCCCGGTACCGTTTTTTTCCCCCGGGCTTTCTTCATACTGGCTGATCCTTATGACGCCGGTGCCGTTTGGAATCGCCTCTGCGCTTGTGGAGGGGTTGAAATATGAAACCGTAAAACAGAATGATGACGCAGAAAAATATTTCCCCGGAATACGGCCTCGCTCATATAAACAGGCAATCCACATTGCGATGGAGGAGGTTGAACGGAATGATGTTCTAAGTCGGTGGTGCGACAGCAGCAACGGGGTCTGTTATAGTGAAGACCGGCAGGTACAGTCAGGGGCTGTATTCCGTGATGTGCGGAAAGTACCGTTGAAAAAAACAACACGGGAGGACGTGTTCCACCGGTTGATGTCAATAGGCGGGAAACGCGGGTGGTTCAGGTACGGGGTTTTGTGGAAACTCCGGGGGCTTGCCGACAAACTCGTTGGAGGCGCAGGCCTGAACCGTGGTAGACGAGTTGAGGATACACTGAGAATTGGAGATAGTGTGGATTTCTGGAAAGTTGTCGACATAGAAGAAAACCGCAGACTGCTGCTTCTTGCTGAAATGAAACTGCCGGGTAAAGCGTGGCTGGAGTTTGTGATTGACAACAGCTCTCTGGTGCAGACGGCGTATTTCATCCCAAGGGGACTTGGAGGCCGATTATACTGGTATCTCCTGCTGCCGTTCCATATTCCGGTGTTCCGGAACATGGCGCATCAGCTTGTCCGGTCAGCAGGAAAAAAATGATGCTGCAGCGCTATAAAGCCCTGTGGGCGATGTCCTTGCGGTAAAAGGCACCGTCAAACCTGATCTTCTGTATTTCCCGATATACTCTTTCACGTGCATCAACAAGGCTGTCTCCCACCGTGGTTACATTCAGTACACGGCCCCCGCTGGTGAGAATGGTGCCGTTATCATTTTTCGTGCCGGCATGGAACACTATTACGTCATCCAATACGTCATCAAGTCCTGTAATTACCTTCCCTTTATCGTAGCTGCCGGGGTACCCTCCCGATGCCATGACAACGGTTATGGCATGTTTTTCCCTGAAGGTAATATTCATGGAACCCAGGGTCCCCTGTATTGATCCCTGGATGATATCGCCCAGCTTTTCGTTGAGAAGCGGCAGGATTACCTGTGCCTCGGGGTCGCCGAAACGGACATTGAATTCAAGGACCTTAATGTCGTCGCCTTTTGTAATGATTCCCGCGTACAGTATGCCGCGGAAGGGGATTCCTTCATTGCGCATGCCGTCAATGGTTGGTTTCTGCACTTCATTGTACACTCGTTCGAGTTTTGCCGCATCCATGACAGGTGCCGGGGCATAGGCTCCCATGCCACCCGTGTTGGGGCCGGTGTCGCCGTCAAATATTCGTTTGTGGTCCTGGGCTGCGGTAAAGGTGAGAATGGTTTCTCCATCAGAAATTCCCAGGACAGAGGCTTCTTCGCCGTCAATGAACTCTTCAACAAAAACCTTCTGTCCCTCTGCCACATTTTCTGCAATGAAATCGAGGGCCTCCTTTTTATCCATTGCGACGCATACGCCTTTTCCCGCAGCGAGGCCGTCAAGTTTTATTACCAGGGGAAAATCATTTCGTGATTGAATGTGTTCTCTCAGCAACTCTTTATCTGTGAAATCATCATGTGCGGCTGTGGGGACGCCGTATTTTTCCATGATCATTTTCGCGAATAGCTTGCTTCCTTCAAGCATGGCCGCTTTTTTAGTTGGACCGAAGACGGGAATATTTTTTTCAAGAAAATAGTCTACAATGCCCTCCACAAGGGGCGCCTCGGGGCCCACTATGATGGTATCTATGTCCTTCTCGATGCAGAATTTTTCTATCGCGGGGAAATCATTAATAGGTATGTCAACGCGGAAACGGTCTTCAATGCCGCCGTTGCCGGGAAGCACGTATACTTCAGAAGCGCTTCCGTCATTGAGAAGCCTCCAGGCTATAGTGTGTTCTCTTCCCCCTGAGCCAATTACACAGTATTTCATTGTGTCCCCCTGATTGTTATATCAATAGTACAGAATATCAAAGCTTTAGACGTTGTTTTCAATACATAAAGAGTGTACGTGTATGGCGCCCGGCAGCATCTTGTGAATCAGGTGCATCGGAAAATAATATGCTTCCGGGATAGTTGCTGAATTGCGGGTGCAATACAGAATCTATTCCTCTAACAGCGGTCTCCGGTTGTAAATAAAAAAAAGAAAAAAGTATGTGTGCGGGCAGATGTGGTGTTGAAACAGTACAGAGGTGAATACATCGTCATGATAAAATTGTCGTTTACTTTTAATTTTATATTAGATATAATTGACGGCATGAATTATCATTTTTCGGCCGACGTGTGCCGGTGGTATCTGGAGGAAATAATATGAAACATCTGTATGTGTTTTTTCTGATTTCTGCAATAATCATTGGTACGGGGTGTAAAAGCGGTGACATAGCAAGAGAAGAAGGTACCTATAAGCTGGCTGACGGATCAAAATATGTGGGGCAATGGCTGAAAGGAAAACCAGACGGGAGAGGTACCGCATATTTTAAAGACGGTTCTACATACGCCGGGGAATGGCATGAGGGGAAAAGGAACGGTCAGGGGGTGTATAATTTTTCTAATGGTGTGAAATATGAAGGATCATTTGTGAATGATGTCCGGCATGGAAACGGAAGCTATTATTTTAAAAACGGGAGCACGTTTACGGGAGAGTTTGTTAACGGAAAAATGGGTGAAAAAGGAATGTTGAGAACTTCCCAAAATGATATATATACCGGTAGTTTTAAAGATGGTGCCTTCCATGGCAAGGGTGTTTTTAAGCACCACGGCGGCAACAAGTATGAGGGTGAATTTGTAAATGGAGTAAAAGCTGGAGCAGGAACTCTGTACTTTAAGTCAGGTGATAAATATGAAGGTGAATTCAAAAATAACACCATGCATGGCGATGGTACGTATTATACCGCAGGTGGCGACAAATATGTTGGTACATTTGAAAATGGAACAATCAAGGGCACTGGAGTTTACTATTACGCAAGTGGCGACAGATATGAAGGCGGATTTAATAACGGTACACTCCATGGCAATGGAGTATACTATTATAAAAACGGAACAGTACGAAAAGGACGCTGGATAAATGGTGTAGCTGTTGACCGGTAGAACTGTGCATGTGAGAAAAATAACGGAGAAACATATATATGGCAGATGGGAATACACCGAACACGCAAGATGATAAAGAGAAGGTTTATGTAAAAATATCTCACCTGAAACCCGGTTCGATCCTTAAAGGACAGACCTTTACTGATGAAGGAAAAAAACTCTTTCCAGCATATCATGTGTTTAACGACGAAGATATACAGACCCTTGTAAGCAGGGGACTTGAGAAAATTTATTATATCCCCGTTCAGGAGACCATTGCTGAACGCTCAAAACAGGAAGGTTTGGCATTTATGACCAAACTTATGGATTCCGTCAAGTCAGGCAGAGGCGTTGATATAGGTCATGCCCGGCAGGTGGTTGACCTGATGATCAGTGATATCTACTCCGGCGAGATCGGCATGGTGAACCTTCTTGGACTGAAGGATTACAGCGAGTATGCGTATGTCCATTCAATTAATGTCAGTATCCTTTCGATGGTGTTTGCCCGCAAGATGGGGCTTGAAGAAAAGGACGTCCGGGAAGTGGGGCTCGGAGGCATGCTCCACGATGTGGGGAAAATAAATACTCCCGCCGATATTCTCTGGAAGATTGACGGGGACAGCGATTACGAAAGGACCATCATTCATGAACATCCGATGTTCGGGTACAAAATCCTGGAGTCATCGGGTAATGTCCCGGAGTCAGTATTGAAAATTGTGGTGGGGCATCATGAATGTTATGACGGGTCCGGATATCCGGGAAAGCTGACGGATAAAAATATCGACCGCAATGTAAAAATTGTGTCACTCTGTAATTATTATGATTACCTGGTCGAGAAGGCAGAGGGGAAGGAATCTGTTTCCCCCCGTGAGGCAGTCATGAAAATCATGCAGATGTCCGGAAAAGAGTTCAATCCCATGTTTATCAATGATTTTGTCACAGACCTGTCTTTTCTGCTGCTGGAAAATCCCCTGTATCCACCCGGCAGCATGGTGCTGCTGGATACAAGGGAGATTGCTCTTGTCATGGAAGTTAAAAAATACTCTGACCTGAAACCGCTGGTGAAGATATTATCGGGGTCTGACGGGAAAAAAATGGCACGCCCCATAGTAGTGGACCTGAAAAACGATAATAAACGCCATATTGAACGGATTGTGAAACTAACCGGATCCTGAAAGTATTTTAATTCAACATGTCCTTACTCATTAACCTCAGGTCACCGGTTAGTTTGTCGATTTCACGTGTACATTCAGACAGCTTTGATGAAATGTTGACAATATCCTGGGCAGTTTTTGCTATGTCGGCAGTGGTGTGGCTGGATTCATCTGTTGCAAGCTTCTGTTCGGCGGTAGCGTTTTCAATTGTTTTACTTGAGTCATGTATTTTTGAACTGAGGTTCCGCACGGTCTTGATCGTTACATCGATATCGCCAATGAGGTTCTGGACTTCAATTATCTCCTTTTTGATCCGTTCAATTGCGGTGTTCAGTTTTCCCATCATATC
>DAOSYC010000079.1:0-15771 GCA_035380905.1 Spirochaetota bacterium
GCCGGCCCGGAGCGATGATGACCTTGACAGTATTGTAGCGCATTACCGGAAGAAAATATCGGAAAAGGGGCTTTCTCTTGAAGTCTATGCGGCAATGGAGGGGGCATCGTTTGATGTATAGTTTATAGTTATCTATACTACGTATTCATGCCCCGGATGCTCGTATCCCGGCAGCAGTAGTGACAGATTTTTAAATATTGTTTTATACACATTGAGTATTTTATTGACAAAGGAATGTTCGCTATTTAAAGTGCACTCGAAAGAGATATAGCAGCGTTTCGGCCCTGACGGGGCTGTACCGGCTGGTGTATCTGTTTGTGTTGGAAATATAAAATTAAAATATTATTGGAGGCAAGACGTTGAAAAGAGTAATTATAGCAATTTTTACAGTCAGCATACTGTGCTCACTTGCTGCATACGCAGGACCGAATGACGACCTTTTACGGGCTGTCCGTGTCGGGAGTTTTCAGGGTGTGAGTGAAGCGTTGAAAGAAGGCGCAAATGTGAATTTCCAGGATCCTGATAACTATAATGCAACAGTTATAATTATTGCAGCCCACCGCGGCTTGAACGACATCGTTGAGTTACTGATTGCGAAAGGTGCGAATGTAAACGCAACTGATAAAACATATGGTATTACCGCGCTCTCTCTTGCGGTGAAATCCGGAAATCTTCAGCTTGTACGGCTGCTCGCTGCAAAAGGCGCTAATGTCAACCAGACAAACAAGGAAGGCGTATCACCTTTATATCTTGCGACAAAAACCGGGAATGCTCCTATTGTGAATGCACTTCTTGAGAAGGGAGCGAATGTAAATGCACGGTCAAAATACGGCGTGAGCCCGCTTATGCTTTCAGCGGAGAAAGGGTATAAAGAGATTGTGAAACTCCTGATTCAAAAAGGGGCGAATGTAAATGTAAGTAACGAATATGGCGAGACACCTCTGATCTTCGCAGCTCGTGAAGGCCACAAGGAAATTGTCGCGGACCTGATTGCAGGAAGAGCCGATGTAAACGCGAAGACCAATGATAAGGATTATGAAATGGTTATGGCCTATCAGACCCCTCTGATGGCTGCAACGATCAATGGTCACGTCGAAATTGCCAAAATGCTTATTGCCGCGAAAGCCAATATTAACAGCAAGGACAAGTTCGGCAATTCAATCCTTTCCTACACTGTAACTCATCACCGTCCGAAAATATTCAAGCTGCTTAAGGACGCAGGTGCTGAAGGGGCGGACACAATGGAACCTCCAACTGAGCCCCAGAACCTCCCGGAATATAACATGTCAGATGATAGCGCAGGTTCCCATACCTGGATTATTATTCTC
The DNA here is from genome assembly GCA_035380905.1 of Spirochaetota bacterium. Lineage (GTDB taxonomy): Bacteria > Spirochaetota > UBA4802 > UBA4802 > JAGODF01 > JAKQCH01. Next base: position 1,329 of record DAOSYC010000079.1, read on the forward strand.
GTGTTAGTTCTTTGTGCCGGAGCAGGTGCAGGGGGATTTTTCTTTTACAAAAAGAAAAAGTCTGAAGGCGGTTCAGCACAGTAGTATCATGAATCATTAGAATAAACCGGCGGATTTAACAGGATACTGTACGACCCGCTGAAGAATAGTGAAAAAAGGGGTTATCTTTTCCATGATAACCCCTTTTTTGTGTAATTAATTATTACAATCGGAGTGTTTCCTGTGTATACGGCACTCCGAAATTATTCTGTCATGCAATTCTGGCATTGCCGGCGCCCTGAATAAAAGCAAGAGCGTTGTTTCCAAGATCGGGAATGTAATACCCCCCTTCAAGAATCGCGAAAATTTTATTCTTCGCATGTTCTTTCGCAAATTTTCCTGCGATATGGCCAATTTCCCTGTAGTCTTCTGTAGAAAGATTTGCTCCCCAGTCTTTTTCGTACTGATCAAAACCTGCTGAAACGCCAATGATATCAACATCGCCTATTCCCGCAAGGGCGTCCTGTGCTTCAGCGATAAAATCGCCGGGGTTTGATGATTGAATATTCAGGACCTTTACATCCCTGTTCCCCTTGAAAATGGTGTCTGTGCCGTCTCCGAAATGGAGGTCTATATCAAAAATGACAGCTTTCCCGATTTTTTGTTCATGAATCATTTTAGATATGGCAACACCCATATTGTTGAAAAAACAGAATCCCCAGTTGTGGTCCGGATTCGCATGATGTCCCGGCGGGCGGATGACGCCGAAGGAGAAATATCCTTCAAGGGCGAGTTCAGCAGCTTTTATCGCGCCCCCGGCAGCATACTTCGCAATTTCGAAGCGGTGTGTGTTAAGTTTTTCAGAAATAAGTATTCCCTCGGAATGGCAGAGAAGGAGGTCCTCGTCGGAACATGGTTCCGGCTGTACAACCGGAAACCTGTATTTCAGTGAGGCCATAATCGATTGCACCCTGTCGGGGCATTCACATGACGCGGTACTGTAATTTGTAACAAATGATGGATGATATACTATCCGTACAGTTTCCTGCAGCTTTTCAGTTTCCATATTCCACCCCATAAAGTGGTTATATTGTTTTTAATATATAGGAAACATGAAATATCGTCAATGGATTTCAGCAATATTATTCGAAAGATTCTTCCGGTTTGTGTTGTGGAATATGAAACTGTGAATGATACGGTGCGGTTACATTTTTTTTACACTTGACAGCGGTGGAATGCGATATATTGAAATTACTTTTCAGACTAAATATCCGGGTGAATTATTTTCAATGAAATGCAGTGTATCGCAACGGGTTCTTGATGTCCTTGAATGGGAAACGATTATCAAAGAGATTGTTTCCCGGTGCAGTACTGTGCCGGGGGAGGTTTTTGCGGCCGGGATTGTTCCTGTTGAAACAGAGGCAATACGGCAGCGACTCAGGGAAATACATGATATCCGGGAACTTCATGACCGTGACGAAGGTGTTGATTTTTCAGGGGTGACCGATATCGCTCCGTTCCTCACAATCGCGGAGAAGGGGGGCTCACTCAAACTTGATGAACTTGCCGCAGTCCGTGATTTTATTATCGCATCAAACAGGATCCAGAGTTTTCTGAGGGAGGCGAAGGAGGAATATCCCGACATCGGGGAGCGGGGTTCCCGTTTCCAGTCACTCGATGCAATAGGCAGGATCATGATTCCTGCGATTACTGATACCGGATCACTCAGTGAAGCAAGGTTTCCTGTACTGCGGAAACTCAATGATGAGATTCACTCTGTCCGGGAACAGATAGAAAAAACCCTCATGGAATTTGTGAACATGCCGGATGTGGCGAAACTGTTGCAGGAGCGTGTGTTTACGACCCGCAATGAACGATATGTGGTGCTTCTGAAATCCAACTTTCGCGGAAGGCTGAAGGGGACAGTACATGATGTCTCTTCAAGTGAATCAACGCTCTATATTGAGCCGGAACGTATCACAGACCTCAATAACCGCCTCATCATGCGGCAGCGTGAACTGAAGGAGGAAGTCCTGCGGATTCTCCGCGAGCTCACTGGGCACGTAGGAAGCTCGGCGGGGGAGATAGAAGTTAACCTCGATGAAACTGCATGTCTGGACTTCCTGTGCGCCGCCGCGCGTTTCAGTGCTGCCATTAAAGGTCATCCTCCGGAGATTTCCGGCAGGGGTGTGCTGTGTCTTTTCAACGCGAGGCACCCTTCGCTGTACCTCAGAAATCCTGAGGGCGTTGTGGGGAATGATATCTCACTGGGGGAGGACTATACGAGTCTTATCATTACCGGTGCCAATACCGGCGGGAAGACTGTACTTTTAAAGACTGTGGGCCTTACGGTACTCATGGCGATGCATGGCCTCCATATTCCCGCAGGGCCGGATTCAAGAATGGGAGTGTTCTCAAGGGTCTTTGCCGATATTGGCGACGATCAGAACCTCGCGCAGTCGCTCTCCACATTCTCGGGGCAGATAGTGACCCTCTGTGAGATGTATGAGCAGTCCGATGACGCAAGCCTTCTTCTTGTGGATGAAATCGTTGTGGGTACCAGCCCGCGGCAGGGGGCCGCCCTCGCACGGGCGCTCCTTGAGGGACTTGCTGATACCGGCGCCCGGATGATTGTCACCACGCACTATTCTGAACTGAAGGACCTCGCTGTTTCGGACGGACGTTTCCAGAACGCTTCCGTCGCTTTCAACACCGATTCTCTTGAACCAACCTACCGTCTTGTGACAGGAGTCCCCGGTGGAAGCTATGCCCTGGAAATTGCGAAAAATTACGGTGTTCCTGATTCGGTTATTGCAAGGTCCATGGAGTTTCTCAATGACAGTGAACTGTCCGCAGATGCGCTTATTGAACGTGTGCAGCGCCTGGAGGAGGACCTGCGGATAGAACGGGGTTCAATTGAAGAACTGAAACATACACTGCAGCGGCAGCAGGAACAGTATGTCTCAAAGCAGAAGGAACTGCAGCGCCTTGAAGAACAGATGAAAACCGGAAAGGGGATTGAGTTTATAGAGGAGCTGAACAGGCTCAGGGGTGAAGTAGCTGAAAAGATCCGTACCCTTCAGCAGGGTGACATGCGGGAGGCAGGAAAGCTTCAGGAGGAGATGATTGATCTCGGGAAACGGGTGTCAGATGAAGTAAAGAAAAGTAAAACAGCCGGCCTTTCCGATGCGTATGTGCCCTTTGATCCGGAATCTGTTTCTGTTCAGGACAGGGTGCTTGTGGTTCCCATCGGGAAAGAGGGCACCGTGGAGAGTATTGATGTCCACGGCGGGACCGCGGGAATTATTCTCGGGAATGCAATACGGAGCCGTTATGCCTTCGGGGACCTCCTTGTTCCCCGTGACCGGCCGAAGGGAAAGCGGCGCAATGAAACCCCCCGAAAGCAGAAAAAAAAGATTACAGATCATGAAGGGCAGACAACCCTGACAATTCAGACATCATTTAATACAATTGACCTTCGGGGCAAGCGGGTCGATGAAGCGCTGCAGGAAATGGAATATGCCATTGACGGTATGGTCCGGAGCGGTATCCGTTCCGCGGTGATCATCCACGGACACGGGACCGGCGCGATGAAAGAAGCGGTAAGGCAGTGGCTCCGTTACTCCTCCTATGTAACGCAGTCGCGCCCGGGGGAATATGGTGAAGGGGGGGACGGTGTTACCATAGCACAGCTTCGGGACTGATCCCGGCTTTGCGGTATGAATATGCAGGGTGCTACTTTTTTTCCGGAGTGAAGTTTTTTTCAATAAAGTCGGCGATGTCCGGTATCGCGTTTCTGGGAAACAGGGGGAGACTGGTGTCTATCTTCCGGTCGGAAACAACGGCACATACCTGTTCACATCCTGATTCAAAAAGATATGCTTCTTTTGTATCGCCGATGACTTCAATTTTAGGCCCGGGCCGTTCCTTGTGTCCTTCAATAATAATCATATCAGCATATGCGAAAAGGTTTTCCGCCGCGGAGAGGGGCGTCATGCCGGGAGGGACATCGGCCAGTATCGCCATGGAACGGTCGTTTGTGATACTGCTGATGACAGCGCCGGATTTTCTGTAACGGGATGTGTCCTTTCCGTCATGGTCCATTTCGAAGTCATGTTTCATGTGTTTAATTATTGCAATTTTCATACCCTTTTGAGTGAAGTGTTCTGTAAGCCGTTCAATAAGGGTAGTTTTGCCGGAATTAGATCTGCCGATTATTGTGATAACAGGAGGTGCGGTATTCATCATTGCTGCCTTTGTTCTTTATTTATTGCGGTATAATACGTATACTATTAATAGGTCGATGGGTGCCGGTGTCAAGATGTTATGAGTGAAAAAGTATATTCTGATGTCTCCGCTTTTATTATTGCAGGAGGCAAAAGCCGCAGATTCGGTGAAGATAAAACGCTTTTTGTATACAGGGGGAAGCCCCTTATTTCCCATGTGTTCGATATATTAAAAGGGGTTTTTGCGCATGTAGCTATTGTGGCGGACAGGGGTGAGCGTTTTACATGGCTGGGTGTTCCCTGCTATCCTGATATTGTACAGGACGCCGGTCCAATGGGGGGGATATATACGGCTTTACATCATACAACTACGGAGAGAACATTTATTGTTGCCGTGGACATGCCGGGGCTCTGTGAGGACCTGGTTCGTCATCTTGTTGAAATGTCCAGAGGAAACAAAATTACTGTTCCATGTATTAATGGGAAGTATGAGGCGCTCCATGCAGTGTATTCCCGCGGGTGCCTGCCGGAAATTGAGTTACTGGTGAAAAGCGGAAAGCTGAAAATAGTGAAATATCTTGATAGCGCAGGCCCGACATGTATAGGGGAACAGGAGATCCGGATGTTTGCAGACCCTGCTGAAGTTTTTCGCAATATAAACTATCGTGTCGATCTGGAATGAACCGGTATCCTTCCTGCTGAAAAAGTACCATGATTTTTTTTACGGTAAAGTATCGGGCTGTTTTTTTAAGTGTCTTAAAATAAAATACAGCTCTTTGTTATTGGGATTCTCCCTCTTCAGTGACTCAATTCTATCTATGACCCTGTTCCTTTCAAATCTGTCCAGGGCATAGGCTGCGTCAATACTGTTGACTTTGCGGTAATATGCATAGGCCTCCCGGAATTTTAAGAGATAAAAGCAGGTTACGGCCATATTGGATAGTGCACGAACATATGATTTGTCCAGGGCTATTGCGATCTGCAGACGCGAATATGCCATATGGTATTTCCCCTGGTTCATATAGGCAACTGCCAGGTTGTTGTGATAATATTTCGAGGCGGGACTTTGCTGTGCGGCAAGGAGAAAAAACGTTTCAGCTTCACGGTACCGTTTTTCTCCCAGGAGCCGGTATCCCGTTGCATTCAGTTCACTGTGGTTTTTCAGTAATACTCCGCCGGTTTTGTTCTTTGCGGGTACCGGTGAATCCTGCGGGGGCGCTGAATCTGCAGAAACTGCAATCACCATACATGAAATCACCAGAATAATAAAAAATATTTTTTTCTGCATAATACTGTTATTGATACTCATATACTATTTTCAGCATCCCCTGCACATGAATGATATGTATTGCACTATCTCCGAAACAGGGTTATCTTTCAAACCATTTTTTATATGAAGCGGGTTAAACCCGCTGAATATGCTGCATTTCTACCGGTACACGGTCTTCCCGTATTAATGTAAAAAATTGAGTTGATTAATTGTCCCGTAACAGTAGTATTACCGGAATTTTCTACTATGCGGTGTACCGCATTGTGTAATCCCGCACACTTCCGGACTGAATGTTAAAATATATTGTGTACCGGATATTGCATGCTGTTCAGGTACGCGGGATTATCTGATCTGTTGTGGAGGAATTGATGAAAAGATATTCTGGAATCGGCATTTTCATATGTGCCGGTTTGATAACATGTACTGTGGTTCACTCATCTGCTTACGGGCAGCTGCTTCCGGATCCCCGGAAAGATACAGGCGGACTTTCTGTTACCGGGAAAAACAGTGAAAGGCTTCAGCTGACCATTGACAGAGTTGTGCAGTACCTGCTGAAGCAGAATCTGGATGTGAAAAAAGCGGTTCTCGACTACAAAATTGCCAATTCTGAACTGTTACGATACAGAAGCAGATACGATACGGACCTGTATGGAAAAACATATTACTCCTCATCAAGGAAAGCGCCGGAAGACCCTTCCGCACGGTTCCAGGGTTCCGAAACAATCAGTAATACCTATGAAGTTGGAGCATCGCGGAATTTCAGTACAGGGACCCGAATTAAACTGGCTGTCAATTCACTGTATCAAAACGTAAAAGGCGCAGAGATCAGTCTCGGTTCCCAGGGCACCATAAACCTTGGAGGGGAAGGATATCAGTCTGAAGTCGCGGTTTCTTTATCTCAGGAACTCCTTAAAAATCCTTTCGGTATCAATGACCGGCTTAACGAAGAGATTATCGGAAATTCCTCGGAGATACAAAAACGTCTGGTGAAGCATTATCTTGCGAGCCTCCTCGTCGAAGCCCTGGTGGGGTACTGGAATGTTTCCGTCGCGGAACAGTCCCTGGAGACAGCAAGGATCGGATATAAGAGTACCGTTACAATCCGGGACCTTGTTGAGCGAAAAAGGTATCTCGGACTTTCAGAAAGGGAGGAGCTTCTTGACTGGAACAGCAAGGTGTTTCAGAGCAAGAACAATCTTGATATCGCAGAGAAGAACCTCTATGAAGCGCGCCTGGCGGTAATACGGATACTGAATCTCAAATCGGGCACTGATTTTGATATTGGTACGATCTTTCAGACAACACCTCCGGAAATTTCCTTCGAACAGGCAATGAAGGATGCATTTGCAAAGCGGGTGGACATCCGCAACCAGCGGGACCTTCTGGACAACAGCAAACTCGAGTATAGAATCGCGTCGAACAGTGTTTTTCCTTCCATGCAGCTTAATCTCAGCGCCGGGAACAAGGACTACAGCAGGGAGTCCTATGACAAGACCTTTGATGACCTGAACCGGCAATGGTCTGTGGGTGTTGAAATGACATATCCCCTTGGAAATACCGATGCCGAGGTGAAAGTCAGGGATGCAGTTATCAAAAACAAGCGTAATGAAATTGAACTGAAAAACCTGGAACACACTGTCCGTGATGAGATTGACATGGCTATCAGGAACTGCGGGGTGTATTTTTCTGTATATCAGCAGACAAAAAAATCAAAGAATTTCTCAAAGAAGTATTATTACCAGGTGCTCCGGCGGTTCAGGTTGGGCAAATATGATTCCGTTCAGTTAAAGCTGGCCCTGGACAGCTATATAGCAATGCGTCAATCCGAATTGAAAAGTCTCGTGGATTACAATGTGGCGCTTCTCCGGCGTGATTTGTCACGGTATGTTATTTTCGAAAATTTCAATATTGATATTGATACAATAATGGAACGTGAAATTAAGAAGAACGGTAATTGATAATGGAGTCAGGATCACGCCCAAGAAAACAGACACGTCCTGTCCGTGCGGGAAATCTGGATATAGGGGGAGGGGCTCCGGTTTCCCTCCAGTCCATGACCAGTGTTCCCCTGGAGGATGTGGATGCCACAGTGGACCAGATTCAGCGCCTTCATGAGGCCGGTGCCGATCTGGTCCGGGTAGCGGTACGCAACCTTGACGCGGTGCAGTATCTCCGTGAGGTCTGCAGGAGCGTGACAGTCCCCCTCTCTGCGGATATACACTTTAACCATACCATTGCCGTTGAGTCAATAAAGGCCGGTGTCCAGAAAATCCGTATAAATCCCGGAAATATCGGGGATGCGGAAAAGGTCCGGGAAGTGGTCCGTTGCGCGAAGGACTATGGTGTGCCAATCCGTATCGGGGTGAACGGCGGTTCCGTTGATAAGAAGAAATATCCTGAAGTCACTCCCCGGAGCCTTGTGGATTCTGCAATGGAGCATGTTCATATTCTTGAGGATAACGGGTTTTCAGATATCGTGGTTTCGATAAAGTCTTCCGATATTTTCCAGACGATCGAGGCTAATAAAATATTCTCCGCGACACGGGACTATCCTGTGCATATAGGCCTTACCGAGGCCGGATACGGAATGGCATGTGTGGTGCAAAGCTCAATTGTGATCGGCCACCTCCTCCTCATGGGGATTGGTGATACAGTACGGGTTTCCATGACAGGGGACCCGGTGCAGGAGGTAATTGCGGGCCGGAGGATACTTGAGTCCCTGGGAGAGAAGTATAATCCGCTGAAAATTATTTCCTGTCCCACCTGCGGCCGTACTGATCCGGAGCTTGATCTGTATGAACTGGCAGGTGCCGTGGAGGCGGAACTCACACAACGGTTCGGCCCTGTCCTGGGAGAAACAGGACGGACCCTCACTGTCGCAATAATGGGCTGTGAAGTAAACGGCCCCGGTGAGGCATCACATGCCGATGCGGGACTTGCGGGGGGAAGGGCCGGTGCGATGCTGCTTTTCGCGCAGGGACAGAAGATACGGAAAGTTCACCGCGACAATGCCCTCAGTGAACTGTCAGATGAAGTGGAAAGGATTATCCGAACGTGGGAGAAACGCTAATTTCCCCTTGAATTTGCCGCGTTTGAAGAATATTCCCGGAGCATATCGAAGAGCTTGTCCCGCCGTTCCACAAGGGCCTTTCCCTGCCAGGTGTCCTTGATTTTTACAGGCCTGTCAAAGGTGTCAATGTTTTCCGTCATAAGAGGAAGCGCTTCGTTCCGCATTCTTGCCTCCTTGATTTCCTCCGGCGTAGGCAGTATAATCGCGTAGAGGGAGTATGGCGTGTGGATAAGGGAGTGCCCCCGTTCCAGGTACGCATGGGAAAAACCGCCGTCAATATTTATCGCCCTTCCGTCCGGAGATGCTATCCGGTCGCCCTTGGTGACATCAACAGGGGTGTGCCCGTATACAATCCTGCGGGTGTCAAATTCCGTCATGATCATATCCATGAATTCCGGCTTCTTGATATTTTCTCCCCAGTAGAGAAGCTTCTCCTTGTGGGTCGCTTTATCAGTATAAAAATACCGCTCGAAGGTCTTCATGGCGTCTTTGCCGAAGAATGGCGATTTCGGCCCGCACCAGAGGTAGAACATCAGTGCAAGTTCTTTGGGGTCCTGCGGTTCACCATTCAGATATTTCCTTCCGACATTTTTCACCGTGTCATCAATGTGGTTGAAGAGCTTCTTCCCCTTTTTGCCGAGAAAATCCTCAAATTCCCCATCAGCGGTGCTGGGGATCAGGGCATGGACATTCAGGATATAGTTATTAATGTGATACATTGAACCGTGTTCAAAAAGAAACTGCATTAATTCCTTTATCCGTTTACTTGAGGTGAACTGCCGGGCGAGGTCATCGATTATCTCACGTTCCCCTTCAGTGAGCTTTGTGGGATTGTCGAGGTCAAGTGTAGGAAAATCCTTATCACTGAGCCCGCCGGTGTCACCCCGTTTCAGCTTGTCCGCGAGGATTTCCAGGTTGAGACGCGGCTCCATTTCAAATTCCGGGTTTTCCTTTATGGTGGCTTCTTCAAGTTTGAACTGAATCATGGCCAGGGTTTTTTCCATTTTTTTGGAGCGGTCCTGCTTTGCCTTGAAAAAGCCGCTGGGATTTTCCGGGTACAATGATTCCGCATACTGCTCAAGGCGGGAAATATCAATGCCGATCCGGCTGAGGAATTTCATGTTGTCATAGCGGACACTGATCCTCAGGGCCTCTGCAATGAGGGACCTGTTTCCCGCTGCTGCCCCCATCCAGAGGATGTCATGGTTTCCCCAGACGAAGGTGACATAGGGTTTAATATCGTTCTTGTTCAGGATGCGCAGGATTTTATCGGGTTCATCACCGCGGTCAAAGACATCCCCAAGCACCAGGAGGTGACCGAGAATTACCTGTTTTACAACCTTGCAGAGCGCTGAAATGACACGGTCTGCGATCACTTCATTTTCGTACACCGTGTTGGGCACCGGGTAGTTGAGGATCAGGTTTTCCAGAACCAGCTTCAGGTCTTTATTGATATTTTTGCGTATTTCGTCGAAGTCGCTGACACTTTCGACGCGGTATTGAATTATTTTCACAAGTGCCGCAATAACGTCCTGACGTTCCATGGAGTACACGCTGTCGAAAAAATAATTTTCCTTTCTGATTACACGGCTCAGGTAGTCGATTTTCTGCGGTGAGAACGTCCGGGGCAGGGCCTCCATGCATGACTTCCACACAAGCCCGAAACGTCCCTTGAGAATTGAGACGAACCGCTCTCCTGCTCCGTGGGGGTCGCTGATCCACATGGTTGTGTCGATGGTTGATTCAAGTTCAGCTTCAATCTCTATGATTTCCCTGATGATATCATGGAGTGTTGCGATATTTCTTGTTGCTTCCATGTCCATGTTCTCCCTTTAAAAATGGAAAGAGCATTGATGCTCCCGGGGCTTGCAGAACGATATATTCTAGCCTCATGACGGTCCTGATGTCAATGTATTTTTCAGTTGACGCTGTTCTTCCGGTACACTACCATCACGGGACAATCAATGTGAAAGCATATACTATGACCGTCAAGGAATTTATACTGCGAAATCAGGAAAGGTGGGACCGCCTTGAAGCGCTTGTCAGTGCGCGAAAGCGGTCTTTCCCGGAAGTGCGTGAACTCGGCAGACTGTATCAGCAGGTGACCGAAGACCTTTCCTTTGCCCAGACAACGTTCCCGGAAGAGGTGGTCACGGAATATCTTAATCAGCTCATTCGGAGGTGTCATGCGCTCTTCTTCCGGCAGGAGAAAATGCGGGGGAGGCGCATTGTCGATTTTTTTACTGTTACGTTTCCCGGGCTCCTCGGAAAATTGTGGGTTCCGGTTTTCGTGAGTACAGCTGTGTTCGCGGTTTCCATCGGGGTATCTTTTTTTCTGGTGAAGGGCAATATAGAGATGGGGGAGATATTTCTCCCCGGCAACATGTACGACATGGCCGTGAACGACCTGGAACTCAGAAAAAAATTCAGCAATTTCGACAATATCCCGGAGCGGATGCGGACGGCAATTTCGCTTTATATCTGGTTCAATAACAGCATGGTGTCCCTCTACTGCTTTGTGCTGGGTATCACCTTCGGCCTTGGTACGCTGTATATCCTGATCAGGAACGGTTTTATCCTGGGGGCGCTGACGGCGGTATATTATATGAACGGCCAGTTTGCTGATTTTGTGTCGCTGATAATGGTGCACGGATCAATTGAACTCGTTGCAATTGTATTCGCCGGGGGCGCCGGGTTGCATGTAGGCTCTGCACTGATCAGCCCGGGAAGGCTCCCCCGGACACAGCGCCTGAAAATGAATGCGGTGAATGCCCTGAAAATCCTATGGGGGGTGATATCGCTGCTCCTTATCGCGGGTCTCATTGAAGGACTTGTGACGCCGTTGAAGCTTCCGGTGCATATCCGTCTCGCCATCATGTCTGCAAACCTTCTTCTCCTGGGGCTGTATTGTATGTGGGGGATGGTTCTCATGAGGAGAGATACGAATTTACAACCTGACGGGTTATATCGACCGGATTGACCCGTATTGTATGTATACCCCGTTTCTGCAGGTCACGCACAATGCGTTCCTTCTCAAGGTGCTGGTCCTGCTGCAGTACCCACCGTGTGACGGCATCCGGTTGTGTTCCCTCAGGTTCCTTCTCAAGTTCCTCGAAGCTTATAAAGTGTACCCGGTGGTGTCTGGAAAGCAGTATCAGGACATTGATGAGCTCCTCCGAGACCACGCTGTTGTACAGCTCTGAAAAAACAAAGATAAGCGAATTTTTCTGGAGCCGACGCTGAAGAAAAGAATATGCTCCGGAGTAATCGGTTTTGGTGAAGGAGGGTTCCGCGTTATACAGGGCGGGAAGGATATTCGCGTAGAGTTTACTCTCCTTTACCGGCGGGATGTAGGTGTCTATTGCGCCGGAAAACACCAGGAGGCCGTAGTGGTCTTTGCGGCGTGCGGCGGCCGCGGCAAGCATGAGAGAGGCGTCAACGGCAAGGTCAAGTTTTGTCATACGGCCGTACCGTGTGGTCATCATCCGGCCGCTGTCAAGGAGCGTCACGACGTTGCGGTTATATTCTTTTTCATACACCTGTGTTACGGGGAAGCGTTTTTTCGCTGTCGCCTTCCAGTTTATCTGTTTATAGTCGTCACCATGCTGATAGTCCCGAAGAAAGTCGAACTCTGTCTCACCGCCCGGTTCCTGAATCCGGTAGCCGATCTGCTCAAGCCGGTTCACTGATGCGAGGCGGAGATATTTTTTCATTTCAATGAGATTGGGATATACTTTCGTGCTGCCCGCTGCCGCATAACGGTATTGCCGCGCTCCCAGCCCGAGGAGCCCGGATGCCCGTACGTGGATTTCCTGAAACTCATACCGTCCTTTTTTTACCGGTTCCGCGTAGTATCGTACTTTTCCCGCGGAACGGGAGGAAAGTTTCATGTCCATGGTGTCCTCCCGTACAATAAAACTTTCCGGGTACATGTCCCGTATAACGAGGTAGACTGCTTTTGAAGAGGCATTTTCTATTTCAATGGTAACAGGGTTCTGCGCCCCAAGGGAAAGGTACCGTTCGTGAATCCGTGCGGGACGGATTTCATCTTTCCGGGGAATCGTGAACCAGTCAGCAGCGGCGGCTGCTGCGAGAAGCGCATAGAGAAGGTATTGCGGCCATGCAATATCCCGGTACACGAAAGAGAGACCCGCGAGAATGAACCCGGCACCCAGTATGTAAAAAAATCGAGGCAGCGGGATATACATCAGCGGGGTACCTTTTCTGAGTCCAGTATCTCTTCAATGATGGTGTCCGGTTTCATCCCCTCGATTTCCGCGTCAGCCTGGAGAAGTATCCTGTGCCGGAGGACGGGTAGGGCCACGCGCTTCACGTCGTCAGGAATTACGTAATCCCGTCCGTCAAATGCCGCGGTAAACCGCGCTGTATTCATGAGATGTATCGCCGCCCTGGTACTTACTCCAAGGATCAGGGAACGGTGGCTGCGTGTCGCCTCAATTACATTCTGTATATATTCAATGATGTTTTCGTCCACGCGAATAGCGCTGAATTCCTTCCGGCAGTCTTTATGAAATGAGGTTTTTACAGGCTTGAAGGTGATCTCCTCGATGGTGTTGGAGTCGAAGCCGTCCCTGAATTTTTTCAGCACCTCCATTTCGCTGTCCCGCCGGGGATAGTCGATAACAATTTTCATAAGAAACCGGTCCAGCTGGGCTTCGGGAAGCGGGTAGGTACCTTCAAACTCGATCGGGTTCTGGGTAGCCATAACCATGAAGGGAGGGAGAAGGGGATACCGTTCCCCGTCAACAGTAACCTGTTTTTCCTGCATTGTTTCAAGGAGCGCCGCCTGTGTTTTCGGGGAGGTGCGGTTTATTTCATCCGCCAGGAGGATGTTGGTGAACACCGGGCCTTTCATGAAAATGAATTTTGATTTCCCGATATCAAAAATATTCGTACCGGTTATGTCCGACGGCATGAGGTCAGGGGTGAACTGTATCCGGTTAAAGCTGCCCCCGATGACCCGGGCGAAGGTTCGTGCAAGGATTGTTTTCGCAATGCCGGGCACCCCTTCAAGAATAACATGGCCCTCCGCAAGGTAGGCAAGTATTATCATGTCGATAACCTCGTCCTGGCCTACGATTACTTTTTTTATCTCCGTCCTGATTGCGTCCCGGTACTTCTGAATTATTTCTGCCACAGTGTTATTCTCCCTTAATGATAGTGTATGCCGAACGGATGTCAGATTTTCCCGTACGGGCGCCTTTCTTCCTTTCCCGGATTGCCTGAAGTTGTTTCAGCTTCTCCCCGGACCGAGGTTCCGGTTTTAATATGCTGTATTTTCTGTAGTTTTCCGTCATCATCTCCAGTATGCCGCTGTAATGGCGGTGTTTCCGGAGAAGTCCCGCCATACCCTCGGAGAAGTAGTAGATTTTCTCCTGCGGGGCTGCCGGTTTTTTACGGTACTGTCCGAACCTGATTCCGGCAGGGATGGCGCACAGCAGAAAGAAAAGAACAGTATGAACAATGATATTACGATATTCACTCCGTGCGAAAAAATAGAACAGTGTATAGCGTGTGCTGAATCCATGAAGGTATTCGTCGAAGTAGATGGTTCCGTGTTTATGAAACCGGCTGATGAGTGTGTGCGCAAAGAGCCCGTTGTCGCGTTTGCGGATATCGGCATTTGAAAGGAAGAGGGCCCCGGACACTGCTATAAATTGCCCCTTTCCCGCCCTCCGGTACAGCGCGATAGTACCCTGTGAGTCACGGGCAAGGGGGCGCCAGTGCTTTGGCACTGTTTTGAACCGCCATTTCCCCGGCAGGTCAAGGGCCTGAATACCTTCCATGCCGCGTATGGTGAAGCGAAGGGAATCTGTTTCGGGCTGCGGCACACTTCTCAGCGTCTCCACGGAAGACAGTGCTTTTTTCCTCCATGAG